>JAIYDC010000086.1 GCA_027487685.1 Pseudomonadota bacterium
ACTAAGATCGAGCGAGCAACGGTCCGGATTCAAGATATTGTCATTGGCATAAAGAAATTTGCCCACCCGTCTAATTCTACAGGCACTTGGATCTCCAAAGAATTTCTGTTCTCTGAGTTAGAAACCTATTGTCGGGATCGAGTAAATAAAAATGGCGTCGATCTAACTATGTCTTCGGACCATGAATTTGAAATCTTGGTGAACCCTGGCGAGATCTGTCAGATCATCGTCAATCTCATTAATAATGCTACTGACGCTCAGGATAACACTGCTCAGAAATGGATTAAAGTGAACGTCGATCTGTTCAAGAAGTCTTTGAGAGTTGCTGTTTCGGATGGGGGGCCAGGTATACCTCCTAAGATTCGAGAGAAAATCATGGAGCCATTTTTTACGACCAAAGATGTTGGAAAAGGGACAGGTCTAGGTCTCTCCATTTCCAGGACCCTTGCCATGAGCAATGGAGCAGAGCTTATTTTAGAAGATCAGTTAATGCCGAATACCTTTTCGCTGGTGTTTGCTCCATCAAGGTTTCGATTAGCTGGCCACGGCGAGCCTGTCTGATATGTGATGAGCGATGTCTTTAATATCTGTTTTTAGGAACACACTACAGTTATCTACGTCCTGTACCTTGATCTTGATGTCCTCCAGAATATGACCAGTGAAGAAAACAATTGGAACCTTGAGACTCATACCCCTGACTTGTCTGGCGAGACTAATTCCGTCCAGTTTGGGCATTGAGATATCGCAAATAATGATGTCGAAACCTCCGTTGATAATTTTCTCAAGAGCAGACTCCGGATCAAGGCACATTTCGTAATGCCTGTCCTGACTCATGTCCATCATGGGAATCATCTCTATGATGTCGGCTTCGTCATCGATGAGTAAAATTCTCTTGGGCATAAAGTCCTCTTGGGGTTTCTGATCTTTTTATTTTACCGCTTCTTTCTTTCTAAAGTTTTATATCACTAACTACCTTATTTTAGTTTCGATAGAAGAAGATTCATTACATAATTTCCCTATCCAGTGACCATTTTTATGGTCACTGGAGATGGCTATGCCCAAGAGGCTTGTATGTTCGCCTGATTTGTACATTTTGTTTACACCCTCTCTCATTCGGCACCAAACATCATCCTAAGTCTTCGAAATTTTCCGGTCTTTCTGGCCCAAGGATTGCTCCTTTAAACTTCATGAAATACCTCATCCTCTTTGTCCTTACCATGATCTCCTCCGCTGCCAGTGCTCGAGAGCACCAGGTTATTGACACCCTGGGCTCTTCAAAGAAGGGCCAATACGTTGCACTTGAAGAATACGGCTATGAACAACAAAGGCATTCTTACTTCGTCCGGATTAAAGTCATTAACGTCTGGACCAGCGAATACGTGGGCCGCTCCATCAACGTTGAACTCCCTGCCCTGAGATCGAATGACCTTCAAAAGGCGCGCGAACGGGCCAAAGTTTTGGCACAAGATGAACTTAACCGCTTCGGGATCCGAGGCTAGAGAGAAACTCCCGAACCTTGACCGTTGCCTCGCCCTGGATAAAATCGTCGATGAATTCTGCTTGAGGAATTTCTTCCTTATTAATGCACACAGTACTTGCACCATTTCTCTTCGCTGATTGAAGAAATCCTGCTGCAGGATAGACCAGTCCACTGGTTCCTATGCTTACAAAAAGCTTCGCCCTGTTTAGTAGGTGCTCTATCTTTGGTAGATGAAAAGGGACTTCACCGAACCAAACGATGTTGGGCCGAAGTGGCATACGGCAGCAGGGTGAGAGGGGGAGGAACTTTGCATAATCCAGTTTATATTGGTGGAGGTACTCTGAGGACGAACGCTGGCCCTGGGAGCAGAGGTCTGTGGGCGTCGGGGCATAGTTTCCGTTCATGTCAAAATAGGCGTAGTCGTCGAAATAGATAGTCTCGCAGTGGGTACAGCGAGACTGGTTGAGGGATCCATGCATACAAAGTGGTGATAAGAGTTCCCGCTCATCGGCCCGCTGATGGAGTCCGTCGACGTTTTGGGTAATAAGGTTCATGACACCTGGATTGGTGGCCGAGAACTCGACCAGGGCCTCATGGGCTGGGTTTGGCCTTGCTAAAGCGGCGTTTAGCCGCCTGAGGGAATAGAACCTCCAAACGAGGATAGGATCGCGTTCAAAGGCCTCAGGGGTTGCGACCTCCTCGATCCTATGGCCTTCCCATAATCCTCCGGCGTCCCGGAAGGTACGAATGCCGGACTCGGCTGAGATGCCGGCCCCGGTGAGGACGACGATTGAGCTAAATTCCTGACCAGGTTTCATGGTAGCGACTTGCTTTTAAAAGAAACTCAAGAAGCTGATTGTGCCGGCGCATGGTGCGGGCATAGCGGTGTTTCTTCACGGGATTAAAGAGTCCTTCCCAGGTGAAAAGCTGCCAAATGTTCTTTTTCACCCATAGCCATGAACCCAGCTCAAGCGTCAGGGGCAAGTAGAGCCCGTCGGGATTCGCCGTTCGGTAGGACTGATAGATCCAGTCCCAGAGATCGCCGTGGTTACTGTAGTTCAGGGATTGATGCTCAATCTTATAGACATGGAAAGGGTGCGTTTCATCGAGGAGATCTTTAAGTTTCAAAACCTGAGGCTCAAGGGGAAATGGATTTGAGGAGGTTGCCCATGGGTACCAGAGCCGGTCTTTAAAGCCAAAACCTGAGTGCAGGTCGAGTGTGATCACACGTTGACTGCCAAACATTTGTTTCTTGCAAAATTCATCCACCAACCGAGTCTCGAGCTCGAGCCCGTTATTTCCTTGAAACCAGGGGATCGATGGCGAGATCTGCTGCCCGCTCACTAAGGGAATGAGTTTCCCCTCGGCCCGTAGGGGAGAGTTCCGCATAAGATCAACGTTGTTTCCGTTGCCACGTCGGACCAGGGCCATCCCCATGGGATTCATGATTGGGACAGCTACCAGGCGGCAGTGGGAGAAAAAATCTGCCCAATCCTTTTCCCATTGGATGCGGTAAAGGAGCGTCCGCATAAAGGACAAAAGAACGTGGGTACCGATCCGCTCGAGCCCATGTACGCCGCCGAAGAGTCCAAAGACCGGGGCCTTTGGATCTGTACTCCCTAAACTCATTCCGTAGATGGGGAATGCATACTTCCCGTTGCTGACCTCGCCGAGCTTCTCCGTGTTAAGTAAGCCACTATACTTCTGGGCCAACTCTTCAACTTCAAACAGCTCTGGAAGTAGTTCTCTGGTCTTCATCTTTCAATAAGACTCCTCTTATGAAGGTTTGAGGAGTAGGCAAAAAAGACCCTTAAAGGGTGGTTTATGACCTAGGATAAGATTAAGGAGGGAGTCGCGGGACTCCTCCAGATAACCATCACTTTAGGGAATTTATATGTGCGGATTACTTGCGTACTCAGGGGACGTTCTTCAGTTACCAGACTTTGAAACAACTTTTTCTAAGTTGCGGCACCGAGGTCCCGACGACACTGAAATACTTCGAACCGAGGGGAACTCCGCCTCCCTCTGTTTTCATCGTCTTGCCATCATGGATCCCAGCCAGAAAGGTCATCAGCCCTTCGTTGATGATGAAACCGGCAACGTCGCGATCTGTAACGGCGAAATTTATAACTACGAATCTCTGAAGCGAGATTACGATACAAACTATCATTTTAAGTCTCATTCAGACTGCGAAGTCTTGATCCCGATGTTCCGAAACCTTGGAATCGAGAAGCTCTGCCAGAACCTCGACGCGGAATTTGCACTCGTCATCTGGGACGCGAAATCCCAAAAATTGGTCGCTGGGCGAGACCCCATTGGCATCAGGCCTCTCTTCTATGGCCACACCAAAGAGGGACGGATCATGTTCGCCTCCGAGTTAAAGGTCTTGGCCCCCTTCTGTGATCGGGTGGAATATTTCCCGCCGGGGCATTACTATGATGGTGAGAAGTTCGTTAAGTACATGGATCTCACGACTGTTGTACACTACTCGACCAAGAACCTTGATCAACACTTAAAAGACATCCGCGAGAAGCTCATTGAAGGTGTAAAGAAGCGCCTGATCTCCGATGTACCAGTGGGCTTTCTCCTCTCTGGAGGGCTTGATTCGTCGCTTGTTTGCGGAATCGCTCATAATCTTCTTGGGAAACAGATCACCACGTTCTCGGTGGGTCTCGATCATAATCCCATAGACATTGGCTATGCCAAAATTGTCGCTGACTTTCTAAAGACCAACCATCACGAGGTCTACTTCAATAAACAGGATACTCTCGGAGTCCTGGATAAATTGATCTGGCACTTAGAAACTTGGGACATCACCACCATTCGTGCTTCCATCGGTATGTACCTTGTTTGTAAGTACGTCCGTGAGAAAACAAAAATCAAGGTCGTCCTCACCGGGGAGATCTCCGACGAACTCTTTGGCTATAAGTATACTGATTTCGCGCCTTCGGCCGACGCCTTTCAGAAGGAAGCGAAAAAGCGTGTCGACGAGCTCCACTTGTACGACGTCCTCCGGGCCGACCGCTGCATTTCCGCCAACTCCCTCGAGGCCCGCGTTCCCTTCGGTGACCTCGACTTTGTTCAGGCCTCGATGCACATTCATCCCGACTTTAAGATGAACACTACCGGCGTGGGCAAGTGGCTCCTTCGGAAGGCATTTGAAGGTACGAATTTTATCCCGGACGAGATTCTTTGGCGCGAAAAGGCAGCCTTTTCAGACGCCGTCGGGCACTCGATGGTGGACTACCTGAAGGAATTCGCCGAAGGACGATACACCGATCTCGACGTCGAGCAGGCGAAGGAACGGTATCCTCATGGCACACCGTTTACGAAAGAGTCTCTTCTTTATCGGGATATTTTTGAGAAGCATTTCAAAGGGCATGCCCACTTGATTAAAGACTTCTGGATGCCTAACAAAGAGTGGAGCAACTGTAATGTGGCGGATCCTTCGGCCCGGGTCCTTCCGAACTATGGGAAGTCTGGGGTTTAGTTATACCCTCTCACTAACGTACTGAGTTTGTTTTTTGATAACAGAATCTGTCAAGGACCACTTAAGCTAAAGTCATGCCTGGCCGATCTATCTGCAACCAACAATAGATTGCTTAAAGTGCGTTGCCTCTCTTAGCGCTCGGCTCCGACTCATACTATTCAGGACTTAAGTTATCCATAAATTTTTGCACCACCCTAGCCGATAAAGAGAAAGCAACTATAGAGAGGGGGACATTTGCATAAGCAAAGGGAAAAAGAATACTTAAACATCTAGCTGGTTCTAATAGCTATGAAACGACTCCATTCTCTCAAAACCCATGCTGGAATTCATCTATTACCTTCGAACTGGCACTGGGATTAAAGTTTAATTCTCATGAAGAATTGTAAGAGGATGCCTACTCACCTCATAAGAGGACAAAATCCACGATAATGGAGTCTTATGTATTTCCTGAGGTTCGCCGTGCTCCCTTTCCTTGTCTTCGCTCTTAGCACACCCGCAGGTGCAATCGGCGTCGGAGCAGTAAGAGTAGCCGTTGAAGACTGTGGTGCGGCAGTTAGCTCGAGCAACGAAGAAGTAGATATTCTTTTCCATAATGTTCAAGGTTCTAATTCAAATTAGTTGTTAAAACCCTTAGGTCTCCTTAGGTTATAAGGGTGGCAGACAAATTTGCTTTGGAATTAAGGGCAGACAGAATCGCTAAGGAATAACAACTCCTAAAGTTTCACTCATCCCTCGTCGATTAGGCTTTATCAGGAGAATTTGGTATGAAATTTGTTTTGATAACTCTTGCGGTTCTTATCACCCATGAAGCTTCTGCATCTCGAGATTATTGGACTGAGCTACAAGGTCTTTACGATACTGGAACTGCTCCTAACTTATCTTTTCTTAGTGGTAGGGTGCTCAAAGGAGCATGCTTCCACCCCGATACGCCAGATAGGCCCCAAGCTTACATGTCAAGAATCCTCCGGGTTTCAGAAGCGGATGCTGGGCCAATTGCAGCACGGTTTCCTCGCTACACGTTTGAGGGTATAACCGACAACACTAATAATCCGAGAGCTTTTGCAACAAGTACGATGGAAGACTTTAGTAACTTAGCTAGTGTTGCTGGGGAGTCTCGACGTCCTATTGAAACTAGAGGTGGCCGGCTCACTTTAGTGGATAGCAATACAGTGGTGGAGAAAACCTTAGTTCAGAACGGGCATTTTCTTATATTTAAAATATTTAACAGGGA
>JAIYDC010000045.1 GCA_027487685.1 Pseudomonadota bacterium
CGGGGCAGGGAGAGCTTAAGAAAGTGCGCTTCGATCCTCTTTTCATCGTCAATCACACCTGTGCAACACTTAGGGCGAATATCAATCGATTGATAAGGAAAACTTGGTGTACGACTAAGGATCCTAGGCGACTCCAGGATCATTTAGATATCTTTATGTATTACTACAACTCAGTTTTGTTACCACAAGGGTAACACCAATATTCGAGGGCAGTTTTGAGTTTTTCAGGAGAAGCGAGTCTATGGTCATTGCTTGACACTAAATATATCAAATAGTGGTTTCCCGATGAAAGGGGAAATCGCCATGCCATTCAATCCTAATCCGGATACACCACCACCGCCGCCGACATCCGGTCCGCACCCCAGCGAGAAATTTTAAGAAACTGATCTTCAGGTATTGGAATGTGTACTCGACTAATCACACCGGCGTGATCAGCGGCGTGGTACCGATCTGGATCATGGATGTAGACGAATGCGTCGTCAAACGAAGTCACCACCACCCAGTGGGGGACACGGTTGTTGTCAAAGTGATAAGTCGTAATGAGCACCAGTGGAATGCCGCCCTTCTTAAGGACTTCCCGCAGGTCCGCGAGAGTCAGTTTCTTCTTAATCACCCGGATATTGGTTTCGGCGATCTTCTTCACGAAGTCCTGGTGAACGAGTTCGATGATCTTCTTCTTCTCCTCCGAGCGTACTGAGGCGAGAAAAAGGACTTCACTCCGGGACAAGAACATCTCCGCCCGATAGCCTCGCCGCCAGGCCGATAGGGCAAGACCGTGGGGGCCACAACCGCCGTGCCCTGAGGTCATGAAAATGGTCGTGGCCTCCCGCCAGATCTGAAGCTCGTTAGATAACGAAAGTTCATAGTTTGGATTAAACGCCTTGATCGCCATCATAAGCGTGGCGGCACCGCAGGTGAATTCGGTTCCTTGGGTGTAGTACGGGACATCCAGCCGAGGAGGTGTTGTGAGCATCCGAATGCGCTTCTCGTAACAAAGTGCGGCTTTGCCGTCATCGTAGTAGTCGTCTTTTTTAGTAAATCTTCGGTAGCCGAGTTTTTCGTAGAGCTTGATCGCCCCGCGGTTATCCTCTTTGACCTCCAGCCGGAGATAAGCACAGTCCTCATCGTCGGCCGAGCGCCGCTCGAGATCTTGGATCAGGAGTGTCGCCAGCCCGTGCCCCTGGTAAGAGCGCAGGGTGCAGATCGAGTAGAGCCTCGCCAAAGACGTGCCCCTGTTGACGAGAACAAGGCCATACCCGATCAGGGTAGACTCATACTCTAGGACCAGGAAGATCGAGCGGGCCTTCTTGATCATCCAGTGAAAGTTCCGCCGGCTAAGCTGATCATAGCTAAAGCAGGCGTTTTCAACCTCCAGCAGCTGGCCCAAGTCCGTGACCCGCGCCCGGCGCAGCTTAACCTTTTGTGGGTCGAACATGACTTCCGGGGTGGACGGCGGCGATTTCGAGGTTTTCAATCACGGGCCCCCTTGAAGATGCGTTCCATTCTGATATTGTACTTAAGGAACCAATAACTTTCACCAGCAAAATGGGTGAACGTCTTTCACGGAAGGCACGTGGCCAAAATTATCGTCATCGTCGAAAAACTCAAGGATTGGAATTCATTCTATCCCGTTGAGCAGCTCATGACGCCTCAGGACTACCTCGTTAATTGGGATGAAAAGCTCTACGACGCCGCTGGCCGTGAACGCATCAAAATCATCAACCTTTGTCGGAACTTCCGTTACCTGAGTAGCGGATACTACTGCTCATTGCTTGCCGAAGCACGGGGTCATTCGGTGATCCCCTCCGTCAAAGCAATTAACGACCTCTCGAAATCAACGCTCTATAGCCTCGCCACCGAAGACCTCGACATCGCCATCCAAAAGGCCTTCAAAGGCCAGGTCCCCACCGATGGCGTTTCCGTCTCGATTTACTTCGGACGCACTGAGAAGGAGCAGCTTCAGGACGTGGCCCGGCAAATATTTGATCTGTTCCCGGCACCGATCCTCCACGTCGAATTTGATTGGGATAAGAAGTGGGAAATTAACACCATCCGCACCGGAAGCCTCAACACTCTCTCGGGGGTTGAAGAGGACCGCTTCGCCGGCGCCCTGGATGAGTACTCCGGAAAAATTTGGCGCAAACCCAAGGCCAAGAAGAAGTACCGCTACGACCTGGCCATTCTGCAAAACCCTAACGAAGCGATGGCCCCGAGTGATAAGAAGGCCCTGGCCAACTTCATCCGGGCCGGGAAGGAGAACGACGTTTTAGTCGAGCTGATCGAGAAAAAGGATTACGGACGCATTGCTGAGTACGATGCCCTCTTCATCCGCGAAACAACATCCATCACTAACCACACTTACCGTTTTGCGAAGAAGGCAGAGGCCGAAGGTTTGGTTTGCATCGACGACTCGATGTCAATCCTCCGCTGCACGAATAAGATCTATCTTCAGAACTTGCTTCAGTCGAACAATATCTCGGCCCCCAAAACCCTGGTCTTCGGGACTGGGCCTGAGCAGCTTCGGGAGGCGGTAGAGATCATCGGCCTTCCGATGATCATCAAGATTCCCGATGGGTCGTTTTCGAAGGGAATTTTTAAAGTCAAGACCGAAGACGAGCTCCGGACAGTCACCGACGATCTCTTTAAAAAGACCGCACTGCTCCTGGCCCAGGAATACTTCTACACGGACTTTGACTGGCGTATCGGGATTCTGAACAACCGTCCCCTCTTTGCTTGCAAGTATTACATGACCAAGGGCCATTGGCAGATCTACGACCATAATAAAAAGAAAAAAAATGGGGTGACCTCCGGCGAGGCAGAGACCTTCCCTATCTCCAAAGTGCCCAAATCTGTGGTCGCCACAGCACTCAAGCTCGCGCACCAGGTAGGTGACAGTCTCTACGGTGTGGACTTGAAGGAAAAAAATGGCAAGGCCTACGTGATTGAGATCAACGACAACCCGAACATCGACGCCAACGTCGAGGACGCTATCGCAGGGATGGATCTTTACCATAACGTGATCAATGACTTTGTAAAACGCATTGAGGAAAAGAAGTGACCCCGCAGAGGGTCCTGGTGTTCGGTGGAACCCACGGGAACGAGTGGACCGGAATCTTTGCTATCAAAAAGTTTGTCCATGATATCCAGCAGGAAGCGAGGGACCTCGAGGTCGAGTTTATCGTTGCTAACCCTGAGGCCTTTGTCCTCAATCGGCGCTTCAAAGATGAGGACCTGAACCGAGCTTTCCAGTTCCTCTCCGAGGCAAGACCTCACTCTTACGAGCACCGCCGGGCGAGAGAGATCCGCGAGCTGATCGTCGAGAGGCCGTGCTTTGTGATTGATCTCCACACGACGACGGCCAGCATGGGTAACACGGTGATCATCACGCGCCAGCACCCACTCAATCTGCGCATCGCCGCTGAACTCGTCAGCAGACTACCAGAAACCAGAGTCATCCTTTCGCCTGATCCTCACCGAAAATACCTTGTTTCCCAATCAGATTCTGGCCTGATGATCGAGGTAGGACCTGTTGCAAATGGAGTCCTCGAGCCCAAGGCACTTGCGGCAACTAAGGCAATTCTTGCTGAGACGCTGCGGGGCCTAGCGACACCCTCCACCTTGACGAAGACGACCCTCGAAATCTATGAAGAGATCGAGGATATTTACTATCCGTTGGATGAGAGCGGTGAGCTCACGGCCTACATTCATCCAGAGCTTCAGGGGAAAGATTTTAGTCCTCTGAGCGGTGAGTACTTAGCATTTAAGTCGTTTGACGGAAAGGATGTGAAAAGGGTGACGAGCGAAGTGCTTTACCCCATCTTCATCAACGAGGCGGCCTACTATCCAACCAAGCTGGCCTTTACACTCTGCCGGAAAAAGAGTGTTGACCTTTAACGCTTCGCAATATAGTCGTCTTAGCAAGGGTCTAAAATAATTGAGTTAAACCACTTGCGTGACACAGGGAGTTTCGCTAGATTTATAGCCAATCAATCAAGAATTATGAATCATCTGATAAATGTCATCTGGATGAGTTACAAAAAGGAGAATTCTATGTCTAAGTATCTCGTACTCGCTGCTGCTCTCGTTGTTCTCGCTGTTGCTTGCAACAAGAAAGAAGAGACTGCTGCTCCTGCTGAAGGCACAACTGTTGAACAGACTGCTCCAGCTACAGAACCAGCTCCTGCTGAAGCTATGCCTACTGAGGCAGCTCCTGCTGAAGCTATGCCAACTGAAGCAGCTCCAACTGAAGCTGCACCTGCTCAGTAATCTTTAAAGATACATAAGCAAAAAAGAGGCCCGGGAAACCGGGCCTTTTTTTTTACTTTCTTAAAAAAATCTTTAAAGTGTGAGAACAAACGCCCTCCAGATGAGGGAGGGCGTTGATGATGAATTAAAGGGACTTACAGGTTCCGAAGTAGATCCGGCCATCGGCCATACGAACTTGCGAAGAGTGCTTTGGTGCATAATCGACGAGGAGGTTGATGAATTCGACGTCATCACCCGGAAGTGCTGAAGAAATCCGGACCGCCTTCTTGAGACCAAAGGTTCCTGCATCAAAAAATTCAACTGTCCCTTCACGTGTCACAGAGAGACGCTCGGTCCGAGAATCGGTGCCGCGCTTTCGAAGAGAGAGGTCAAAGCTCACGTCGGAGAAGCGGCCTTCATCGCTGGTGAGGCCCCGGACTTCGAGAGAAAACTGGTTAAGGTAGTTAAGTTCTGAGAATTTACACTCGAAGCTAACTTCGGCAGCAAAACTGCTGGCGGATATCAGAGCAAATGCGAAAAGAACGAATTTCATAGAGACCCCTTGTTCTAGGAATATAAGGGTACATCCCATAGGCAGAATCCTTCGTAAATGCCCTAAGAATAAATTTCAATGTGTTGCCTGGATCTAGCGATGACAAACTTCGCCTCCTGGGTAAAATCTCTGGGACAAGCTCTTAAGTCTTTTTCTCCCTACCACCGAGGTCTCATGAAACTAGTATCTCTCCTTTCAATCATTCTCATCTTGAGCGCCTGCGCGGCCAACCACGGCAAGCATCAGCACGAGCAAGCAGGTACTAAGAACGAAAGGTACCTTGACCCGAAGTGCAACGCGGAGGAATGGAACAAGGGCTTTGAGTCCATGGAAAAAGATACCATCGCTCACATGGATGCCATGTTGGCACATCTTCCCCTCAGGAAAGGTGATGTGATCGCTGACGTGGGTGCAGGCACAGGAGCACTCGAACGGCATCTGGCGGCGCTGGTGGGGCCAAAGGGTAAGGTCTTCGCCGTCGATGTGGCCCCCGCCTTTATTCCATTTATGAAGAAGCGTTTTAAGGACGAGGGGCTGACCCAGGTTGAAGTGATTCAAGGGGAGCTGGAGCGCACCACACTGGCACCAGCGAGTGTTGATGTCATCCTGGTCGTCGACACCTACCACCACTTCGACCATCCGGCGAAAATGCTCGCCGATTTCGGTCAGATCCTCCGGAACGGCGGTCACCTGGTGGTGGTTGATTTTAAACGTACTCCAGGGGCCCGGCAGTGGGTTCTCGATCACGTCGACAAATCCCAAGAAGAGTTTGTGAAGGAGATCACAGGCAACGGATTCACCTTCCTTCGAGAAGAGAAAATCCCTTTCAAGGAGAGCTTCCAGCTCACCTTCAGGAAAAACTAGAGATGCTCTCCCGCGAGGACTGGAATCAAAGAAGGCCCGGGGCAAATCCTTTCCTCTCTTATGAGTTCTTCGAGGCACTCGAGGCCGGCCAGTGTATTGGATCAGCCGCCGGTTGGACGCCGCTTGAGTTTAGCGTGGGCATAGTAAGTCTTAGGACCTACCGGAAGACTCATAGCTACGGAGAGTTTATCTTCGACTGGGCATGGGCGAATGCCTATGAGCGCCATAACATCCCCTATTACCCGAAATTCACCTCCATGGTTCCCTTTACCCCTGTCACAACACCGCACTTCCTGGGCCAGGAATTCGACCCGAGCAGTGCGGGCGTAGTCCTCGACGCTTTCGAGACCCACTTCGCAGCAGCACCCGAATCGAGTGCTCATTTCCTATTCCTCGCCCCGGGAGAGCGCCCCCTCTTCGAGGAGCGTGGCTACCTCATTCGGGAAACCCTTCAGTACCATTTTTTCAACGAAGGCCTTCGAGACTTCGAGGATTTCCTCAGGACCCTTCGTGGAAAAAAGGCCAAGCAGCTGCGGGCAGAGCGCCGACACCCGGACATTGAAATCCGTCAGCTCACGGGCCCCGAGCTCACCGCCGATCACGGGTCCCGGATGTACCGCTACTACCTGACGACGATTGAGAATAAAAACTCCTTTGACTACCTTAACGAGACCTTCTTTCGAAAGATCTTTGAAACTCTCCGTGAACAAATCCTCTTCGTCGAAGCGTACCGGGATCAGCAACCCTTTGCTGGAGCGCTGTTTTTCTTTGATAAGGAAAAGCTCTACGGCCGCTACTGGGGGACGACAGACTTCGTGCAGAACCTCCATTTTGAACTTTGCTACTATCAAGGGATGGACTTCGCCTTCCAGCGAGGCCTCAAGGTCTTTGAGGCAGGGGCCCAGGGGGAGCACAAGCTCTTAAGGGGCATGAGACCCGTCACTATTTTGAGCGCACATAAACTAAAGCATCCCGCTTTCCACAGCGCCATCGCCGACTTCATCCGGCGGGAAACGCTGGAACACCGATTACTTGTAACTGAGCTCGAAAAAGCACTCCCCTTCCGGGAGAAATAAGTTGGGCCCCGGGCCCATGGTCTAGTTTGAAAGAATCTCCCCCAGAAGGGCCCGTGAAAACTTTGGCGACGTGAACTCATCGTCCCCGAGCCGGATAAAGATAAGCTGCAGGGAGGGAATGACAGCTAAAAACTGTCCCCGGTGACCCCGGATGATCATCAAATCATCCGGTGCCCCTGGAAAAAATCGTCCTCCATGTCCGGGGTTCGGGATGTTCAGGAACCAGAAGAGACCAAAGGCGTCGGTGCTCACGTTATCCCGGTTAACGTTCATAAAGCGCTGACCCGCCGAGGCGCTCCGTGAGCGCTGAGGCCAGTCGGCAGGGAAGATGCGCTGGCCACCCACCAGGCCTCCGGTAAGATACAACGAGAGAAGCTTGTGTAGGTCGCGAGCACTGGTTCGAACAGATACGGCCGTGTAGTCGATCGCCGGATAAGGAGCACTAGATTCTTGACCGAAGTTGAAGCGAAAAGATGTCTCGGACAGTCCCAAGGGAGTGCCGATTTCCCGCTGAAAAACTTGATGAACGTTGCCCAAGTGTTCGATCATCGTATAGACCACTAGGTTTCGATCCATGAAAGCGAAGTTGTACCGAGTTCCCGGGGGATGGGCCGATACGCCGAGAAGCTCAGGGTAGCGCACTTGCAAGGGCGTCTTTTCCGGCGCTGCTGAAAGCTCCGAAAAAGGCACAGTTTCGATTGCTTCCCGGTCAAAGGGATAGCGGATACCCGAGCTTAACCGAAGGATATCCTCAAGACAGATCTCGGCTGAAAGAGACGTGGGCCATGGTTTAAAAACGGTTCTGAGCTTAAGCGAGAGGAAATCTGGATCTCTCAAGAGCTGATTTCCAATCAAGGCATGAAGGAGAAGCTGACCGGCGGAATAAACGCCGTGGGGGGTCGTCGCGTCCGTTCCCGGGGCGTAACGCTCGATGAGAACCCGATCTCCCTTGGCCACAAAAAAGGCGAGAGTCTTCTTTCCATCAACGTTCGAAAAGGCCTTGGCAGCGATTCGTTCGAGAGTATCGGGATCTTCAGTCACGCGGGGACGCTCCTTTTTAAAAGCACAGGCAGCTGGAAGTAAGAGGCCGAGTATAAGAAGTGTTCGAGAAACAAACGTCACGGTAGTCCCTCTGTGTCTAAAATAATACTCTTCTCGGGCAACACTCAGATCGATTAGGATTAGAAGATGTCTCCCCTCTATGAACTCGCCCCACGCGATGACTACAACTTAATCATCTTCTCATACTCGGCCTTGAACCGCGATAGACTTTGTTTCTACGGAGGGGGTGGGGAGGTTGATCCACAGGCGCAGCATTTCTTCCGCCACGCCTTGGTCTTCGATCAGCACTTCGCCGTTTCCCATTGGCCTTTTCAATCCATTGTCTCGACCTTAACAGGTCTCTCTCCGATCACTCACCAGGTCTGGAATAATGGCTTCCACAATCGAATTTACTATAAAGGAATGGATCTTCATGAGGACACCATCTCCCCCGCGCACCAGACGCTTCCGGAGGTGGCCCGGGCCAACGGGTACACGAGTTTTCTGATCGGCGGAGACCCTCATGCGAACTTCTTTAGTCCGGCGGCAGGGATCACTCGTGGCGTTGACCTGGTGGACCGCCATTGCCTTCATAACCCCGAAGATAGCACGCGCCTCCGTGGCGCCCTTAAGGCTATGGCAGGGAAAAAATTTATAGGCTTCGTGAATACCGTCCGCACGCACTTTCCCCATTTTTTTGTTCCGGCGGGATTCGATCAAAACAATGTGTTGCTACCTTACGAGGGTCATTTACCCATGACCCAGGAAGAGTACGAGGCAAACGTCATGGATGATTGGAGCAAGCTTAAGCGTGCCATCAGCGAGCGACCAGAGACTGTCGCCGCTAACGAACTTGCCAACCAAGCGCATATCCGTGATGAGTACTGGAACATCCACACAGCGACCCTCATAGACGGTGAAAAAGGCAAAACCCAGATGCGCCACGTGTACGATCGGGCGATCCGCTTCGCCGATAGCTTCGTGGGTGACCTATTTCGCGCCCTGGAGGAAGAGAACATTCTGGAAAAAACCATCGTGATCCTGACTGCTGATACCGGGGATAATTCTTTCACCGAATACCGGCGACCTCAGGGTCTCAACTACGACCCTTCATTTGGGTACGCTATGGTCACACCTGTTTCCGCCCGGCTGCCGCTGGTTATTTCCCACCCCGATCTTATTCGAAAGAGGAGTGGCCTTCACCGCTTAAGTCACCTCACAAACTGCACTGACCTTTTCCCTACGGTAGAGGCCCTGCTGGGATGGGATACGACAGCGAGGCACACTTTAGAAGGAAGTGACCTCCTGTCACCCAAGGCCCGCAGCGAGTCGCTCTCCTTTACCTCACGTCCCCACCGAGGGCTTGAGCGCGCGGCCCATAATGCCTCTGGAACCTACCGATCCAATCCTCGTCGCTCGATTTACTTTGATGCTAAAAGGCAGCTCGCCTGGATCGACGATGAGCTCAAAGATCTGAAAGATCAGAACTACTTGGCCTTACGAGAGGCCCTGGAACGCGCCCCTTCGGAGACCCAACAAATGAGTCAGGTCAGAAAAAAGATCGGGTGGGCGATGTTCGATTAAAATAATCATAGGCATACTTATTATTGATTTTACCAAAATCTCAAATCCGCTTATTCTAGGCAGATAAAACAAATGGGGAGTAGCCGCCTTCCGCCCCGGAAGTTTTCCGCGACCGTCAACACGGGCCTGACCTCGGCGCGGATGTCATCAGGCAAGACCAAATAACTGTAAAAAGGAGTTATATGGAATCCCTCTTCCCCATGGCCGAATATTGGTGGATCTATACAGGCTTTCTGGGCCTCATCGCCCTCGTGCTGGCAATTGACCTCGGCGTCTTCAACAAAACCCCACACCATCCGACACTCAAGGAAGCAAGTCTCTGGACCGTTGCCTGGGTTGCTCTCGCCGCTCTTTTTAATTTGTGTCTCTACTATTATAGCCTCCATAAGTTCGGCAGCGCTGAGATCGCCGGCCGAGTGGGTCTGGAGTTCCTAGCGGGCTATGTCGTCGAGAAAACCCTCGCAGTGGATAACATCTTCGTCTTCGCTATGGTCTTTGCCTACTTCAAAGTCCCACTCCAGTTTCAACACAAGGTTCTCTTCTGGGGTATCCTCGGGGCCCTTTTTTTCCGAGGGATCTTTATCGCACTAGGCGCTTTTCTCATGAAGTACCATTTCGTGGTCATCGGCTTCGGGGTGCTCCTGATTCTCACGGGACTCAAAATGGCGTTTCAAAAAGATGACGGTGACATGAACGACCGCTGGTTTCTTCGAGTCCTTCGCCGGTATCTACCCCTTACGAGTGATGACGGGCATGGCTCATTTTTCAGACGAATCGATGGCAAGAGTTTCGTTACCCCACTCTTCCTTGCACTCGTGGTCATCGAGTTCTCAGACATTATCTTCGCCGTTGACTCCGTCCCAGCGATTTTTGCTCTCACGAAAGAACCTCTGATCGTCTTCACCTCCAACATCATGGCAATTCTGGGATTGCGTTCGATGTACTTTATGATCAGCGGCTTCATGGATAAGTTCGCTTACATCAAGTACGGCCTAGCGGCGGTGTTAGTGTTCGTTGGTCTCAAGATGAGCTTCTTAAATGGTGCCTTCGGAGGAAAGTTTCCGATCACCTGGTCGCTCCTCATCATCGTGGCTCTGGTAGGCTCCTCGATCATCGCCTCACTGTTGAAGTTGCAAAATGCGAAAGCTTAGAACAGTCGAGAAGCAACGAGACCCATGGGCGTGGGATAAAAAGTCCACGCCGTCTTCTCCTCTCCTTCAGAGGTTTCAGGTTTACCTAGCTTAGCCGCTTGCTTTCCAATGACGTAACCCATGGCGATTCCCAGAGGATAATCACTGGCCCAATGAACCCCATTATTCACCATCTGGAACA
>JAIYDC010000089.1 GCA_027487685.1 Pseudomonadota bacterium
TGAGCCATGTAACACAGCTCCAACCATCCGTCGCGGTCGCTCTGACAACTTCACAGTCTTCAAGACTTGGGAAGAAGCTGAAGCTAACTGCTTCTACCCAGACTATGTCCAGGGTGTTATTGGCCGTCGTTTCCGTCTCATCGGTTACTCTTGCGCACCGGTTACTGATTCTAACGGCGGCAATGGCGGAAACTAATCTTTCCTAAGTAACGCTTTCAAGTATGCCGGCCGGGTTTATCC
Source organism: Pseudomonadota bacterium (assembly GCA_027487685.1). Lineage (GTDB taxonomy): Bacteria > Bdellovibrionota > Bacteriovoracia > Bacteriovoracales > Bacteriovoracaceae > Peredibacter. Next base: position 241 of record JAIYDC010000089.1, read on the forward strand.
TGGCCGGTTTTCGTTGATTGTCAGACAAAACAGAACGTGGATATGACTATAGGATTCTCTAAATTACCCTCACAGGGCCTGGGAGGCAATTTATCCTGAAAGCGAAAGAGACACTGCACGCCCATTCCTGGATATTCAGGTTATGAATTACAACTCAATGTCCAATACCTCTGCTCGGGTTCCACCAAAAAAGGCCCCCCCTAAATCTTCAGAGCAAATTCAGAAGAAAAAAAACCCAAATTCCCTTAGCATTCACGCATGGATCAATATCAAATCGCTTATTTTACTTTCCTAATCATGCTCGGAGGAGCTTTCATCCTAAGACTTAAAAAGAAAGACTATGAGATACGTAAACTCCGTCGACAGCTCGAAACTCTCAAAATTTATACTTTGGACGACTTTTTAAATCGTGGAAAACTTTCCGAACTGGGATTAGTCACTGCCGGCATAACCCATGAATTAAGTCATCCCTTATCCATCATTTTGGCGCGATTAAGACAGTTATTAAGAATCGATCATCAAGCAGACAGCAGAGAGGAAATTAAAAATGGGTTACAACAAATAAACGCGAATGCCGAAAAGATGGCCGTAATTATAAAAAAAACTCGAGAGTATATTTCTAGAAATGATGAAGAGATTGAGGAATACATCTCGCTGGAAGAGATCCTTAAAAATGTACTGTTATTCTACGAGCAAAGACTTAAAAACCATGACATCGAGCTACGCCTTAAAAATACGGCGAAAATGTATGTAAGCGGGCACAAAGGGCAATTTGAGCAGGCCATAATTAACCTAATCAGTAATTCTTTTGATGCTATAGAGAATCTCAGTGAAAAATGGATTGAGATTTCTGCTACCACTGATGGGGACAACGTCAAAATATTTGTTAAAGATTCAGGTGTGGAAATTCCGGCAGATGTTAGAAGCAAGATGCTCGACACGTTCTTTACAACAAAGAAAAACAAAGGTTCCGGACTTGGACTGTCACTCGTGAAAAGCATCGCGCAGAAACACGGTGGAGACTTAAAATATCTTGAGGATGATCACACAATCTTCATGCTTCAGCTCCCGGCGGCGAGTTCAATGCAGTATCATCAATAGTTATAATTCGATCATAAGTCCCACAGTAATCACCTGCTCCGGAGGAAGATTAAAGAACCTTGAAGCTGACTGCGAATTTCGGGACATGTAAATAAATAATCTCTCTCTCCAAACGCTCATCCCCTGACCATTATCCTTAGTGAGTATATGCTCCTGACCCAGGAAGTAGGTGACATCAGACATATCTAGCGACTTTTCATTTCTCAACTTTATTGCCGAAAGTGCTAAGGGAACATCAGGTACTTCCATAAACCCATAAGTCAGTTCAACTTTATAAAAACCTTGCGTCATGTTTTTGACTACGGCACGTTGACTGGCCTCGACATAGGGACCCTCATCAGTTTTTACGGTGACGATTAAAACAATTTCATGGAGAGAGCTATAGTGATGAAGATTAAGTGTCAAAGTAGATGGAGCAAATTTCGGCTGACCTGCCATGTAAACAGCAGTACCCGGATTGCGGTGTATCCGTTGTGACATAAGTCGCCCGAGCACGTCAGAGATAGGAGTAACTTTCTCCATCATCCTTACAAAGAGAATTTTCCTTCCTTTATTCCAGGTTGTCATAACCATAAAGACCAAGACCCCTACCACCAAAGGGAACCAACCACCATTGACGATCTTTAAAGCATTCGCTCCAAAGAAACAAAATTCAACGAATCCAAAAAATCCGCATAGAGGAAGGGCAAGAAAATTGCTCCAGTTCCAGCTGTGTCTTGCCACGAAATAAAACAGGATTGTTGTAATCAACATGGTCATCGTTACAGCAATTCCATAAGCAGCTGCCAGTGATGTTGAGGATCCAAATCCAATGACAACTGCGATACAACTTACCATAAGAGCCCAATTCATATTGCCGACATAGATCTGACCTATCTCTTTAAGAGACGTATGGTCAATTTTCATTCTTGGTAAGTACTGGAGTTGAATTGCCTGCATCGTTATAGAATAAACACCCGTGATTAGGGCCTGAGAGGCAATCACGGTGGCGATCGTGGCCAAACAAACCAAGGGAATAAGCGCCCAATCAGGGGCCATGAGATAAAAAGGATTTTTGATAGCGGCAGGGTTCTTCAAGAGTAATGCACCCTGGCCGAAATAATTCATCATCAAACATGGAAGAACACAGCTAAACCAAGCGGCATCGATAGGATGTCGACCAAAGTGTCCAAGATCTGAGTACAATGCCTCACCACCTGTTACCACTAAGAAAACGGACCCCAGAACAACAAAACCAGTCCATCCGTTATTGGCAAAAAAATTAATTGCGTACATTGGATTTACGGACATGAAAACATGCGGGTTATCTACCACATTGTAGAGACCCAGAGCGCCCATCACCAGAAACCAAATCAATGTAATGGGACCAAAAACCTTACCTACCTTCTCAGTGCCATGGCTCTGAATTGAGAACAGTGCAATCAAAATGAGAACCGTGATAGGAACGATATAAGAATGAAGTCCGGGATTGATTAATTCCAATCCTTCAACTGCACTGAGAACAGAAATGGCCGGAGTAATGATACCATCTCCATAAAGAAGTGCAGTTCCGAAAAGTCCTAAGAGTGTAAGGACTTTTAAGCGCCTCGAGGTATTTTTGAATATTTTAGTGACCAACGCTGTCAGAGCAAGAATCCCCCCTTCCCCATTGTTATCAGCTTTTAAAATCAGAAGGTGATACTTAAGTGAGATAATCAAGACAAGCGACCAAAAAATCAACGACAGAACGCCAAAGATATTCTCCTCAACCACCGCAAGACCATGGGTATGGTGAAAGGATTCTTTTAGTGCATAAAGAGGACTGGTACCAATGTCCCCGTAGACCACTCCGAGGGCACTCATAATAAGACCAGCAGATAACTTAGAATCTTTCATCATACTTGTTTCTCAGTTTTCAATTTTAAGCCTGTATCCAACGCCAGACTCAGTGATAAAAAGCACTGGCTCGTCTGGATTGGATTCAAGTTTCTGACGGAGGTGTCTCATGTAAACTCGAGGATACTGCAAATTATCGACGGCAGCGGGCCCCCAAACATCTCTCAGAATTTGCCTATTGGTTAATATTTTATTCGGATTTTTAATAAAGAGCTTCAAAAGATCATACTCGGTTGAAGTCAGTTTGACTTCTTGTCCATCTTTGAAGACCAGACGAGACTCGAGATCGACACGGATGCCACAAACTTCAGTAACTTCTGAGGCTTCCCTTTTCAAAGTCCTTCGAAGGCAAACACTGATCCGAGCGGAAAGTTCCTTGGGCTCAAAGGGCTTTGTGACATAGTCATCTGCACCAGTATCAAGGGCCTGAACGATAACTTCAAAGTCATCCTGAACAGAAAGAATGATGATGGGAACCTCAGAGAACAAACGAATTTCCCTCAACACCTCAAGACCAGACATGTCTGGCAGCCCGAGATCTAAGACAATAGCATCAGGCTTTAATGTCCCAGCAAAGCTTATGCCCTCCCTTCCATTATGCGCTTCAAGAATTTTGAAATTCTTAGGTGAGAACGATAAATGAAGGAGCTTCCTCATTTGAGATTCATCATCCACGACAAGGATTTTTGCGACAGCTGTCATAGAGGAAAAATCTCCCGATCAAGTTCTCGTGGGATTTTAATTTTAAACCTGGCCCCTTTCGAAGGAACGTTCTCAACCGAGATGTATCCCTTGTGGAGTTCTAAAATCGACTTACATATGGAAAGACCTAATCCGAGGCCTCCAGTTTCTTTTGGGGTCTCACGATGAAATTTCCTGAAGACGTCATCCGGATTAGAGCTTCTTATACCTAACCCAAAATCAGTAATATCCACGTTGATAAAAGACTCATCCTTTTCTATCGCTATTTCTAAAGGTGTGTCTTGGGGTGTATAAATAAAAGCATTCCTTAAAATATTTTCAAATACCTGCTCCACCAAAAAATAGTCTACATAAATGAGCGGGAGGTCCTTTTGTGCAGAAAGCGTGACGTTTTTGTCTCCATGAAACCTTTTAACTTTCCTCAATGCCGTATTAACCGTTTCAACGATATCAGCAAAATCTAGTTTGAGTTTAAGATTTCCTGACTCTAGTCGGTTCATATCAAGCAGGTTTTGAACCACGTAATCCAGCCTCTCCACTCCATGGGAAATCTCTTCTGCGATGGTTTTAACTTTCTCAGGATCAAATGAAAGCTCGCGATCAAGAAGAGCAGCTGAAAAACCTTTGATTGCTGAGAGTGGGGTTCTCAATTCATGGGAAACGGAATTGAGTAAGGTCTTATAAATCCTTTCAGATTCTTCATTGACCATCTTGCCTCTAAGATCGATTTCGAATCGTTCCCGAAGAAGTCCGGTAGACAATTGTCTTCCGATCGCTTCCAGAATAAGCCAGTTATCGTTCGAAAAGCTGTCAAACGATACTAAATCCAGGATAAGTATACCAATAATCTTTCTTTCTCCGATGAGGGGATAAAAAAGAAACCGTGATTGTGAGAAATCAACAGTAAACTTACCAGCAGCCTTTTGCTTCCTTACAACATTCTGGATGATGATGTTTTCGTCAGAGCTTTGAGGTATGAAATCGCCAATTCGAGTCATTTTGGAAGGATGGAAATCCTGCCCAGGTATTTCGTGGAGGATTAAGCATGAAGGGCACCCGAAGATTTTATAGATCTCGGCCCTGATCAGAGGTACCAAGGCATTCACATCCTCTGCAGAAGAAATCACTTTGGTGATAGTATAAAGTTGAGTCGCCCGATTTCTCTCAGTCTTAAGGACTTCTTCATTGAATCTAAGTCTCTTCATGAAAGTGCCAATGACAGTGCCTGCAACTATAAAAAGAAAGAGAATCGACCAATCCTGCGATTCAGTGATCGCAAAAGTAAACCTGGGCGGAATAAACAAAAGATTCCAGCTTATCGCCCCTAGGACAGTGGCCAGGCCAATACTATAATTTTTTAAATAAAGTGAGGCCGTGCTGATGCCCATGAGATAGATCATGCCCAGGGCCCGGTAATCGATAATTTTATCCAACAAAAAATTTATTCCTGTCAGTAACATCAACAAGCCACCGGTAACCACAAAACTCACAAGGGCCTGTTTTAAATTCTGATTTCTAAGTAGCATGTTGTTTACCAACCAAGAATTGGCGCGCCGCACACGGGATTCACATATATTCTCTTATCAAACACTAAGACCCATTAAAATACTGTTAAAATCTCTCCCAAAGAGGTGTTTTCTAGATGCAGGTAGCTTGAGGAAGGTGCATTCTTTATAAAAATCGAGAATCGAGGGATTCGATACTTTGTCAAAACTTCTCTTTATTTCATTTTTACTTTATGCCGCGGCTTATGCCCAAGACTCTTCCCCGCTCAAGCTCGGATGATTGCAGCACATGTGAGATCTAGATCCCTAGATTATCTTCACTTCAAAAGATTTCGATCGGCCGACTGTTCATAGAGCTCTTTGAGAACTCAGTTGAACTCGATGTAAGTGGTTAAAGGAAGGGTTATGCCGATAAAGTCTGCGCTCCACTCACGACTCAGAGATGAAAACTAAAGAACCGTCGAACAGCCTCCGTTTATTGGCCACGTTTTTAAACAAATCTTTAATTTTTCAGACTATCTAAGCAATAGGGGATGACGGCAAGTGATATGCCTCTTGTGACTATTGGGATCAGATTGCATTTTTTGAATTCTAGGGGAATCACCGGTCTCAGCGAGATGAGTATAAAGCAATTGCGGTCATATGAGTTTAGCTCGAATTCTTTACCAACATTAATTTTAGAGGTGAAAGCGAGGATCTGATCATCTCAATTTTCACCATGACGCCACTATCCTTAGGCCAGTCGTCTCGTCATCCAAGATTGGAGCGAATGCAAAACGCTTGCCTTGTCCTTTATACTGCGTGAAATAAGTCCCTAACCCATAGCTAAGACCAATGGTCATACCTGCTGCAACGTCATGAAGAAAGTGTCTCCCGTCATTCATACGGCTATATCCTGTCAGGGCCGCTCCGCTCAAAGCTAGAAGCCCCCAATACCATTCATGCTGAGTAGCAACAACGCCTGCGAATGCAAAGGCAGTTGTCGTATGCCCAGAAGGAAACGAATTCTTCTCGGAGCTCGAATTCGGTCGAGGCTCTCGCGCCGTATACTTAATCACCGTTGCCGTTAACCCTGCGTAGAACGTTGCTTTAAACATATGAGCAGCTCTTCCGTATGATTTTCTGTTGCTGGTAAAGAGTCCGCTAAGACCCATTCCGGCGAAATAAATCATATTCGGGTACACTTGACCATAAAGATCGCCCAGTTTGGATGCATCGCCAAGTGGTTTTCGTTGAGCAGTTTTAGACGAGGCCACATCAGAAATTGTATCTTCAGTAATCAGAAGATACGTTGTCATCGCTGTTCCAGTCCAGAACGCATAA
>JAIYDC010000014.1 GCA_027487685.1 Pseudomonadota bacterium
CTGTGGTCGCCGCCTTCGTCACATTTCTTCTGGCCAAGTTTTTCCCTGGTCTTAAAACGCCGGTCGTTATTATTTCGGGCCTCATTATCTTCATGCCCGGGCTCTTCATCACTATTGCCATCGCTGAGATCGCCACCAATAACCTTGTCTCCGGAACCGCTCGACTCGTGGGTGGGGTGATGATTCTTTTAAAGCTCACCTTCGGTGTCTTCATTGGAAGTAAACTCGCGAGCTGGTTTCACTTCACACCGCTCCCGCTTGATCTTGGTGTCCTTCCTGAGTGGGTGATCTTTCTAGCGCTTCCAGTGACATCATTTCTGTCGGTGGTGAATTTTAAGGCCAACCCCTCGGACTGGAAGTGGGTGACCTTGGCCGGTATTTACGGCTACCTTTGTGCCAAGTTCGGAACCCAGCACCTGGGCCCGGAGTTTGGTATGTTCCTTGGGGGTACCTGCGTAGGGGCAATGAGTAATACCTTCGCTCGCATGCTGGATAAACCTTCTTCCATTTTCCAGTGGCCTGGGATCATCCTTCTGGTCCCGGGCTCCGTCGGTTACCGCGGGATGAGTTCGCTCTTTGAGCGCGACGTTCTGGGTGGTCTTGATACGGCATTCACCATGGTGACTCTGGCCATGGCATTAGTGGTGGGGGTTTTCTTCGGGAATATTTTAGTGAAGCCGCGGAAGGCCCTCTAACACATTTGCGCCTCGCGCTGCAACACCCGCTCTTTTTGCCTTCTTGCTCGCTTTCCTCGTGTAGGGGCAGAATAGGACAATAGACCTTCAAGAAGAGGGTATACCGTCTCACCAGGGAAGGTGCCGATGACTAAACTTTTCGTGCTCCCCATGCTTGCTCTCCTCCTTGTATCCTGCCAGGAAAACTGTCCGACTCAGTCAGGTGGAACTAAGCTGCAAGGTCAACAGTCCGCAGGCACCCAGGCGTCATGCCCGGAACCCACTCCAGACCCTGAACCTGTCCCTGATCCTATTCCGGATCCGGACGCTGATGTTCCAACGGAGGCGCTTACTTTTAATGCGAACTACGTTCTCATCGACTTTGAGCAAGATGATAAGGATAAACTCGAGAAGGCGATCGATATTATTAAGTCAGTTATTGCTAGTCGCGAGTTTAGGACGCGGGTACTGAGTTTTACCTACCAGGGAAAGCGGCGTTTTGTGGATAACAAAGGCCTCTCCAACCAACAGATTTACAACATTTTGCTCGCGGGTCGTGAGGATTTGCTACCAGAGGTGGATAACGAAATGGATCTTGAACTGGAGCTGTATTACTCCTGGAGGAATGTCGTGGGGTACACGACCCCGGGAGAACTTCGGATTTATATGAACACGAAGTTCTTTGATCCGTACACCCCCTCTCAGGTTGCAGGGAATGTCTTTCATGAGTGGACCCATAAGCTTGGCTTCGATCACGCCTCATCCGCCGTCCCAGGTAGGGAAGCCTCGGTGCCTTATGCTCTTGGGTACATTATCGAAGAACTCGGAAAGAAGTTTGAAGAACCCTAATTCCCAGGGCCGGCACCAAACCTGCTTACCAAGCTGAGTGAGTAGAGGCCAAGGGAGGCATTATGGGTAATCCAAACCAACAAGATCAGACACAAACCAACAAAAAACTTGATTCCGGAGGGCAACACAAACTTGCACCAGGCACCACCGTCGATCCCGAAGCAGAGGTGCGGGAAAACGAGGACGCCTCACTTCAGGATGACAGCTACGCTTTCGAAGAAGACACCCCCGAGGATAAAGAGTTTCTCGACGTCGATGACAGACTCGACTTCGATAACGATGACGACTTTGTCAGCTAGAACTGGTAGGTGACGCCGGCGTAGAAATTCCGATCGAGGGCCCACACGAGTCCGTCGTTCCGGACGCGAGAATAGTACTCGCGGTCAAAGAGGTTGTTGATCCCGGCCGAAACGAGCCAAGCTTTGGTGAGGTTCACATCGGCCGTAAGATCAAAGACTGTGTAGGCCCCGATCGCTCGTTCGTCGGCGTTATCGTCGGTGCCAAAGTGTTGTCCCAGGATGACCCCCATGAGGGCGACCTTGTAGCGTTCCTCACGACTATGGATCAGACCCACTCTGGAGATGGTCTTCGGTGCGTACATCGGAGTCTTATCCTTAAGGCTTCCACGAGTGTAGCGAGCGTCAAGGATGGAGATGTTGGCGTAGAGGTTGAAGTTTCCAAAGGGCTTAAGAGTGTCCACGAAGTTGGCGAGTTTAAGCTCGGTAGCAGCGTCTATCCCCTGGTGGGTTCCCGCACCAGTGTTTCTAAACTCCACTCCAGAGGCTGTACCGACCTGACCAAATTTATTCTCGTAGCGGATGAAGAACGCTGAGAGATCCCAGTTCAGGGCCGCCGTTTGCCCCCGGTGGCCAAGCTCGTAAGTCACAACCTTACTCGGGGCTATGTCCTCAGAGACTTCGGTTGAGGCGTCGAGTGGTACCGACTCCTGGTAGGTGATGGGCTTATAAGACTCGGAGGCATTAGCATAAAGCTGAGAGTCGTCGGAAGTGTGGTAGGCAAGTCCCAGGCCAAAGAGGGGTTGATTGTCGGTGCGGTCATCAGCACGGGTCGTTCCAGTACCAGCGTTTTTCCTTTCGTCGATGGTCTGGCGGATGCTTTCAACTCGGATACCCGGTGTCACCATAAGTTTTCCAAAGGCAAAGCGGTTCTCAGCAAAAAAAGAGTTTGTTCGAGTCTTCCGCTCCATCCGCCGCCGGGTCACTCCCGAGTTCGCATCTGCGCGGGCGCCACGCTCTTCAACGAGGGGAGAGTCAATGTTGTAGGTCAAGACTCCGCCTGAGAAGGAGTGCTCATTCCCAAGGGCGCGGTAGTTTCTGCGGTAGCGGACTTCTCCCGCCAGACCATAGTAGCGTTGGGTATTGATGGTGTTTGTTGCTGCATCCGCACCGCTCGGAAACGTGCCGAAGCCACCGCCCCGTTGACGCTTGGAGAAGCGCTCGTAGGCCTGGCCCCAGAGGTTCACGTGGAGCTCGGAGTCCTTATCAATCCGGCGCTCAATGCCAGCAGCGAGTTGGGCACGGGTGACCTTAAGGCGGTCATGGCGTTTCGTTGCGCGCTTGAGGTCTGCTCCATAAACGTTAGCGTTCGCCCCCGAAGTCTTGGCGAAAGCACCGGGCTCGCCATGGTCTGAGTTGTACCCGTTGAAAGAGAGCTTATACTTGTTCTTTCCCTTAAAGGTGTGGTTTCTGAGTTGGACGTAGTCGGCGGTGAAGTCCGAGTTCACACTCTGGGGCCCATTCCCCTGGCGGCGGAAGTACTCGACGCCATAGGCATGGTCGCCGCTTGATCCGAAGACAGCGTTGTTGGTTGAAAGGAGATTGTAGGATCCGGCGGTAAGACCCACCTGACCTCTTTGGGCCTGACCTTGATAAAGCGGAGCAGAGAGGTAGTTCACGACGCCACCGGGTTGCGGCCCGTAAAGGAGTCCCGCGCCGCCGCGGATGAACTGGAACTTCTCCATCATTGGAAGAGCGGGAGAGTAGTAGTGCGCAGGATAGCCATACATGTCGGCCGCTACCGGGAGACCATCTTGAAGGAGGAGAATGTTGTAAGACTCATGGGGATCACCTAGGCCACGGTAGGTCATTGCAGCGAGAGATTCATTGGGGATTTCGGAGATCAATAGACCCGGAGTCTGGGACGTCGCCTGCCGGTAGTTATTGGTTTGAAGTTTGGGGATCTGCTTCAGGTCGGTCACTGTGTTCTTTTTCCCTGAGAAAATCTGGGTCCCCTTGTTTTCTTCCCAATACTCGGAAAAGGTGCCGTTCGTTTCCTTTGTGACTCGAATTTCTTCCAGTGTCTCCTGGGCGCTCACCTGGGTTGCCGAGATTAACAGAAGAAAGAAGAGAATATGCTGCATAGTGACTGTCCTGATTTAGGGTAGTGAAATTTTTGTTCGGTATATGAAACAGTAACTTTGTACGTTTGTCTACCGCAAACAAGTATTCGTCTAGACTTCGCTGGGCCGCATCCCTGAAAGACCCAAGGTTTTCTTAAATCTGTTTTACTTTGATTTCCTGATAGCTTCGATTGGATTTGAAATCCCACCAAGGAGAACCTTTTGAGAATTTCGGCCCTGCTCTTTGTCTTGCTTAATCTCATTTCCTGCGGCCGGGAGGGAGGTGGGGCGAATTCATCCTCAGTTACGCAACAGGAGCTCTGTGATCTGGATGGCCGTGCCGTTGACTGCACGTCCATCGAGGGAGCGGACGGTGAGGGCATTGATCTCCTCGAGGCCGTGGTCGATGTCCCGGTAACAGTGACGGGGTCGGAGGTCACTTTTCTCGCCAACCGCGTATCCAACAACTCGGGTCGCCGGATCAATTGCAATATCTCGGTCCGTGCAGGAGAGAAATACCGTTACGTCGTGCAGGCAGACACACTAGTCCTTCAAACGTCAGAGGGAGAGGTTGAGATGAGGAGGATTAGCGAGGGTGAAGGCCTGGCGGGTGCCTGGATGTGGAGTGGGTACGTCGATCAGGGAATGCACCTCATCCGGAAGTTCACCGTGGTTGAAAACCGGGCGATCATCCGTAAACACTGCGAGCTCTAGGCCCGGTCCCAATCCCAGCTTGAACGAGACTCAGGATAGACGATTTCAACCAGGGCATTGAGCGCATCAGTGGTGGTAAAGATTCCGTAGAGGTCACCCTCGAGGTCTAGGACCAAAGCAGAGCCTTTCTTTTCTTGCGACAGCTGGAAGGCGACTTCGCCTAGGTTATCGTTAACGTAGACCGTTAAGAGCGAGGTGTTCATGATGTCTTCGACTATTAGCGTGCGGGCCCAGTTGCGGCCTATGTGCATTAAGAGGTCTCGCTCTGAGACCACACCAACGACTTTGTTGTCTTTCATCGCGGGAAGGTGGCGGATACGGTGCTTTTGCATCAAAGCGAGGGCGGTATCTAAGGAAGCCTCAACCTCAGCGGTGATAGGTGCTGGACTCGTAAATTCTTCGACTGTGACTTCTGATATTTTCATGGAAAACCTCCTGGTCAGAAAAGCATATGACTTACCCGTCAAGCCTGCATGGTAAGCGCATCATGGGAAATTATGATTATCGTCATTATTTGTGTTTAAGAATTATGATGTGATGGAATCAATAAGGAGCACCTATGAACTTCCGTAAGATAGTGATCGCTACTAACCTCAATGATGAAGAGTGTGATATCCTCAAACAAGTGAGGGAATTTAAATTCCCAGAGAGGGCCGAGATCCACCTCGTTCACGCCTTTGAGCTTCACACCATGAATTTTGATTTCTTGCCAGCGCTTCGCTTAACCAAAGAGGATTTTGCGACGATTGAGCGCTGGGGAGAGAGCAAGCTCCAAACACTTGCTGAAGAACTTGGACTGACTTCGTCTACGAATCTCGTGATGAAGTGCTTTGTTTCATCCAACCCTAAGCAGGACTTCCTGGCTTATGCTGATCGCAATGGGGCGGACTTGATTATCGCTGGATCTAAGGCGAGAGAGGGCCTTGAAATGATTTTTGATACTTCATTCACCAAGTTTCTTCACAACTATTCTCGGACGAATCTTTTATTGCTGAGACCCAATAGGTAATGTTGGATACCTCATGGGGACTCGGCATCAAAACCGAATCCCCTTCTTTGTTCTAAGCGGCCTTTAAATCAAATTCAATTTGGTCATATTCCACAACTGGTCTTTTCACTGCACGGCCTGACTCTTGAGACGTTTTTATCGTTATAGCTCCAATACCTTCGAAAAAAGTAATGAGCTTATTGAGATTTGAAACATCCTTATTAAGGATCTTGGCCAATTCATAAATTGATTTCGGCTTGTGGTTTAGAATCGCTACAAGAACTCCGAGGTTTTTTGCAAAACGCTCAAAATCTTTTTGATTGTCGAATGCGATCTCAAAGTGAGTTCCCTTTAAGCGCCCTTGGCGAGCGACTTTTAAGGCCTTCTTAAAATCAGACCTTACCTGAGTCGGAGTTTTAACTGATACGATAAGTTTTTTCATATTTTGACTCCTAAGTGCAATAAAACTAATTTGTTAAAATCATCAATTAGTTTCTCGTCATTGCGATACTCATAATCCCGCTCATCATCATCGATGTGGATATGAGGCCCCTTGGGATGATGATTATCCATTAAGACCTTCTTTTTTTTGTTTTTGTATCAAGGCAATTGAGGCCGGATTTTATTCCGTCGGGATATTGCTTCGACTTACCCACATCGTGGATTGAAAGCTCAAGAATATACCGATCTAGGATTGTTTCTTTAACGTAATAGACTAGCAAGGCCTTGATTGAAGGTATTCTAATACCGATATAGGTAAAAATTAACCATTATGCATAAAGTCTTCCAGGTTGCCTAACTAGCAGTCATGATCAGCACTGGAGACAAGGCCCCCGGTGCTGATCAGGTTCTCAATCAGTTCAAGTTCTCAATGACAGTCGCCACACCCTGACCCAATCCGATACACATCGTGGCCAGCCCGTAGCGCTTATTGTTCTGCCGCAGTTGGTGCGCCAGCGTTCCAGTAATCCGAGCACCTGAGCAGCCGAGCGGGTGACCAAGAGCAATAGCACCGCCGTTCAAGTTCACTTTTTTGTCCATGACATCGAGAAGGCCAAGATCCTTCAAGACGGGAATGGATTGAGCAGCAAAGGCCTCATTTAACTCGATGATGTCCATTTGATCCATGGAGAGCTTGGCGCGTTCGAGGGCCCGGCGCGAAGAGGCGACGGGGCCATAGCCCATGATTGAAGGCTCGCACCCGGTGGCGGCGATAGAAACAATTCTCGCCAATGGTTTGAGTCCCAGCGCCTTCGCCCGGTCTTCAGACATGATGATCACGCAGGAAGCTCCATCTGACAGGGCGGAGGAGTTTCCGGCGGTGACTGTGCCGTTCTTCGGATCAAAAACGGCGGAGAGTTTCCCGAGGGTATCGACGGTTGTTTCAGGGCGGATGACCTCGTCCACATTGATCAGGGCCGGAACACCTAGGTCGTCGTGACCAGGTGTTGCTACGAGCTCATCCTTAAAGCGACCCTGGAGTGTCGCCTCGTGGGCCTTCCGGTGAGAGCGCGCAGCGAATTCATCCTGCTGCTGGCGGGAGACTCCGTGCATGCGGCCCAAGAGTTCAGCGGTGAGGCCCATGGAGCCAGCACCCTTTGACGTTGTCTTGTTAAGACCCGGATTAAAGTCTACACCATGAAGCATCGGAACGTGTCCCATATGCTCCACACCTCCGCAAAGGTAGACGTCGCCCTGGCCTGACCAGATTCCCTGAGCGGCCATGTGGATCGCCGTCATGGAGGAGCCGCAGAGGCGGTTCACGGTCTGCGCGGAGACGGTCTTCGGGATGTCTGTCAGAAGCTGCGCGTTTCGGCCGATGTTGTAGCACTGCTCAAGGGTCTGCTGGACGCAGCCCCAGATGATGTCTTCAATCTCGGCCGGGTTAACCTTAGGGTTGCGCTTTAAAATCTCGCGCATGAGATGGGCGGAGAGTTCCTCGGCCCGGACGTTGCGGTAGTTGCCTGCTTTGGAGCGGGCCATGGGCGTTCTAACGGCGTCGACTATAACTGCATTTTTCATAGGATGACCTCTTAGTAGTATGTTTTATTCTCGGCCGCGAGGGACTTCATGTAGGGTGTGAGCTCATACACTTTGCCTATCGCTAGGTACTTCTTGGATTCTTCTGCCAGTTTCCCGAGTCCGATAGCGTCGGCGTACTTGAGCGCCCCAGCACGGAACGGTGGAAATCCTAGACCTAGGAGAAGACCCATGTCCACCTCTACCGGTGTCGCCACAATCTTGTCCTCCAGGCAGCGTGAGGCTTCAGTGATCATTGGGATCATCATCCGCATGATGATTTCATCATCAGTTACTTCCACAGATTTGGTGGCGAGAGGCTTGATCAGCTCGTACACGGCCGGGTTCACCTTCTTGACAGGCTTCCCTTTTTTATCGATTTCGTACTCGTAGAATCCCAGACCATTTTTCTGTCCAAAGCGCTTGTTCTCATACATGACTTCAAGAATCGTCTTCTTGTCATAGGCCATGCGTTCCGGAAAGGCGTCGGACATGATCTTTGTGGCGTGCACTCCTGTATCGATTCCTACCACGTCGAGGAGGTAGGCAGGGCCCATAGGCCATCCGAACTTCTCCATCACCTTATCGATGCGCTGAAAGTCCGCGCCGTCTTCGAGTAAGTGAACGAAGCCCTTAAAGTAAGGAAAGAGAATCCTGTTCACCAAGAAGCCAGCGCAGTCGTTGACCACAATAGGTGTCTTTCCCATTTGAGTGGCGTAGTTCACCGCACGAGCGATGGTTGCTTCAGAGGTCTTAGCTCCTCGGATGATTTCTACGAGGGGCATCCGATGGACTGGATTAAAGAAGTGCATCCCACAGAATTGTTCTGGTCGAGCAAGGCCCTCTGCGAGCTTGGTGATCGAGATCGTTGACGTGTTAGACGCGAGGACCGTGTCTGGGCCAGTGACCTTTTCAACATCCGCAAGCACGGCCTTTTTCACCTTCTCGTTCTCCACCACCGCTTCAACCACGAAGTCAGTTGTGGCGAAGTCAGCGTAAGAGAGGGTAGGAGTGATGGCCGCAATGATCCGGGCCATCTTCTCGGGGTTAATTTTCTTTCTCTCAACGTCTTTATTCAGAAGCTTCGAGGCCTCGCCCATGCCGAGGTCAAGCTGCTCGGTCTTAATGTCTTTCATGAGAACTGGTACACCCTGGGAGGCCGACTGGAACGCGATTCCTCCGCCCATGATGCCGGCGCCGAGGACTGCGCCGTGTTTGGTGGGTGCCGCAGCTTTGGTGACGGATTTAGCGACTTTCTTTAAGTACTGATCCCCAAGGAAAACCTGCACCAGGCACTCGGCAGTGCGAGTCTTGGCACACGCAGCGAAGGCCTCACCTTCGATCGCAAGGGCCTCATCGCGGGAGAGCCGCGAAGCTTTTTGCATCACTTCCACTGCTCTTACGGGAGCAGGGTAGTGTGGGCCTGCCATTCCGGCGACGAAGGCCTTGGAGCCCTCGAAGCTCATGGCCGATTCAACCTTATCATAACGAAGCGGGGCCTTCTTTTGGGCGACTCGCGCTTTCCAGTCAATCTCACCACTCACGCAGCGGGCGAGAAGCTTTAGACCCGCTTCCTCGAGCCGAGCGTCCTCGATGATGCCATCAATGGCGCCGAACTTCATCGCCTCTTCTGCCTTGTAGTGCTTAGCACCCGTGATCCATTCTATAGCGTGGTCAGGGCCCATGAGCCGCGGGAGTCTGACTGTCCCACCCCAGCCAGGAATAATGCCGAGCTTGGTTTCTGGAAGACCCATCGCCGCCTTGGGAACTGCGAGACGGTAGGTCATGGCAAGAGCAATTTCACAGCCTCCACCGAGGGCAAAGCCATTAACGAGCGCCACGGTTGGAAACGGTAGGTCCTCAAAACCAGAAAAGACCCGATTGATCTGGGCGAGCCAGGTGCGCATCTCTTCTTCAGACTTTTTAAAATGATCAAGGAACTCAGTCACGTCAGCGCCGAAGACGAAGCCGCTTGGTTTTCCTGAGGTGAAGAGAAGTCCCGAAGCTTTGGTCTGGGCACGAGCGACTTCTAAAACTTCGCCGAGCTCTTTTAAGGCAAGAGCATTGAACACGTTAGCAGATTGATCTTTAAGGTCGAAGACGACTTTTAAGATCCCGTCAGGGAGGGCCTCGAGGCGGAACGCCGAACCACTGTAAAGCATAGGAATCTCCTTTCAATTATTGGCCTATTCTACCGCTTGAAAGGAGATTTTCCTAAAAGAGAATACTAGAGCATTTTGGATAGGTCTTTTTTGATGTCCTCAGGTTTATCATTCGGAGCGTAGCGCTTGATGACCTGGCCCTGTCGGTCCACCAGAAACTTGGTGAAGTTCCATTTGATGGCTTCGGTGCCAAGGATTCCCGGCCGTTCTTCTTTAAGAAATTGGTAGAGCGGAGCAGCGCCGGCTCCGTTCACATCAATCTTTTGAAAGAGGGGAAACTTCACAGAGTAGTTTAGAGAACAAAAGCTCTTGATCTCCTCTGCATCCCCGGGCTCCTGAGCACCGAACTGGTTACAAGGAAAGCCGAGCACTTCGACGTGCTCTTTGAGCTCTTCGTAGAGCGCTTCAAGGCCTTTGTATTGGGAGGTGAATCCGCATTTACTGGCGACGTTCACCACTAAGAGAAACTTGCCTCGGTACTGACCCAGTTCGACGTCTTTCCCGTCGATGTCTTTGACTGTAAAGTCGTAAACAGATTTTGCCATTTCTGACTCCTTCCTTTAGGATGCGTGGATAATGAAGACCCATCCACTATATACGAGTAGGACCATATGAGCCAGCGCCGCGCGGGGCATGTCAACCGTTGTCTGAAGTGCCGGGTGAATAATTACTTCTGTGTCTGTGAATTTATTAAGCCCTTCCAGATCGAGACCCGGGTCTCCCTCGTAGTTCACGTAAGAGAACTTAAGCTCACGAGCAACACGGCGCAGTTTGCTCAAAAGCTTCTGCCTGAAAACGCGGAAGTGATTATCCGCGGACGCGTTAACGAAGTCTTCGATGCGGCCCCCGTTCTGTCAAGGCCTGGACGGGCGTTATTTCTTTATCCCCACGACGACGCGGTCGAGCTCAACGCCGAGTTTCGAGCCGCCAACCCCGGGCCCTACCATCTCATCGTTCCTGATGGGAATTGGCAGCAGGCGCGCAAAGTGCGGCAGCGGGAGCCAGGCTTCGCGGCCCTTCCAGCGGTCAAGCTCCCTCCTGGGATTACTGCAGAGTATGGACTTCGGAAGTCCCTTCACCCTGAATGGGTCTCAACTTATGAGGCAATGGCCCATGCCTTGGGCGTCCTCGAGAGTCCTGAAGTCACTCAGCGGCTTCTCGATTTCTTTCGAATCTGGGTCCGCCGAACGGAGCAGGCCCGAAGTGGGGACTTTTCACTATCAGTGAAGGTTTAAGAAACACTAGGGTTCTATATCTTTTACAGTTTGGCCTGACTTTATCAAGATCTGCAGATAAAGAATTTTTTCTACTATTTACCGAGGAATCTTCATGAAAATCATCATTTTCTTCATGTTCATTTTCTGTTCCCTAAAAGCCCTCGCGGGTCTTCAAGATAGCGTCAAGCTGCTTGATCTCAAAGAAAATGAATCGATAGAAGGTATGTTCTCATCAGCTAAAGAAAACCTCTTATGGGTGAAAGTTGATCGTAGCCACATGGATCAGATTGATCGTCGGCTTATTCTTCTTGACTTGGTCACGGGCAAGGTTCTCTCTGATGAGATTGTGAACTCTGAGGTGGAGTACACAACGGCCGGTGAGTACATCATGAGCACTTTCTTCAATGACGATGAGAAAATTGTCATCCTCCGTACTTTCGATCACAAAAAAAGATATACAGTGAAACTCGAGGCGTACCGCACCCGCCAATTTCTGCGTGTCGATGAGGCCCGGCAAGAACTACTGCTGTATAATTTAGTCGAAAGCGATACTGAGGACACGCCTTCTGAAATAGAAGGAGGGTATGACCTCCGAGTCATTGATGCTCGAACGATGAAGCTCAAAGATACCGTAAAGTTTCGCCATCCGCTCTGGGGCCACGGTAAAGGTGTTTTCATGAGCACAGATTTCGTGCACTTTGATGCCGTCTATCCATCCAATCCTTTGAGTGAAAATCCTCAGTTCCTCAAGCATATGATGATTAATGCGCGTAAGGGCGAGGTTGCTCGTGAATTTATCGCGGAATCCCTCGAGACCATCGGATTTCAGGCCATCTTAGACAATTACGTAATCCGGAAGACGCAGAACAACAGCGGCTTTTATTATTCTTTCATCAACCTGATTGATAATACTGAATCTCAGAAATTTTTGTTCCTTCCCTTATCAGCTGATGAGGACTACCCACGTGGAGAGCGGAATTCATTCATGTATGTGAGCAGGATTGATGATAAAAATAATGTTGTGTTAATAGGGGAAGGAAATCTTGAGTCTGAGGTACGTTATGTTAACTTGATGAGCGGTGAAGTACTGTGGAAGCGGCCAGAAAATGTCGGTTCCAGAAGAGTGCTTCGAGTAGACGCAGGAATCGATCGTGTCTGTTATTTCCTCGATGTTGACAGCAATAATGATTATCCAAGGTATGTTTGTGCCAAACTTAGCACAGGTGAGGTCGTGTTCAGTATTGAAGAGAAAGACTACGCTGTGTCTCATCTCTCTCTCGGTGATGATTTTGTCGTTGCTACCCGTGATCTTCGGAACGGTCAGAAGAAATTGCAGATTTATAGTATCTTTGATGGATCAATCCGAAAATATAGCACTCAAATAGACGAGTACATTGGCATGACCAGAACATCGACGCCGGTTTGGCTAGGCGTTGTTCAGCATTGTATCCGGCGGTCCAAACCTGACGCCGGAGGGTCATCATTCTGTGAAGTCTATGGCCGTTCACTGAGGGCCTGGAGTCTTTAAGGGTAGGAGCCTTCACTAAAGAGCTGAGGCGCTGGAGTTTTCAATATCACATTTAGGGAGCCCGGCCTCGCCGACCTTCTGGTCGTAACTGGTAGACTCATAGAGTTTTTCAGGATCTGGGTTGATCGTACGACCCAGACCCGGAGCGGAGTCTTGACGTTAATCGAGTAGGACTGAGCTACTTATTCTCTGCCGGGGAAACTACCGACTCTGCGCAGTTGTTCGCTAATGGAGATTTCCATTTCCTGGACCTTGGGCGCATAGTAGTAAACCCTTGGTCTAGTGTTGCGCACTGCCTCAAAGAGGCACCGGAGCTTAATCCTAAGCCCTGAGCTGCTCCTCAGGACCAGGTGATGGGGAAGATCTCTATAGTCGGTCACTTCGTCGTAGGTCATGTTCGCAGAGAATACTTGAAGCGTTTCTCCCTTCTTGATGACGTAGTCACCGAAATAGGGCAGTGGTCTCAGGCTAGTAACGTAACAGTTATTTTGAGATTCGCGATTAAAGAGAGGACTGCGCTCGTGGTATACGACGATTTCTTTCCGCACTCGGTACTCGGTACCGATCGGAACCTCAAAGTAGTGTGCTTGCGCCTCCCAGCTTGTTTGCCCCGGGGCGGGCGTGGTGCTGCTGGCGGTAGCGATGGTTGTGGAGAGTAGGGTAGTAAGGGAGAGAGCAAGCGCCAGGGGTGAGTTTCGAAGAGTCGTTGTCATAGATGCTTCCTTCGTTGAATCGAGTATATTTATTTTTAGGATTTTCAAAATTCGGGCCAATGCAAGTTTAGGTAAGCATCCTTTTTTTGTGGATTTACAATCGGTCCAAAGCCCCGTGGTCCCGTTCTTTTGTCCAACTGACTAAAAGATACTCAATCTTCGAGCTGCTCGTGCGCGTGTCTAGTCATCGATGATTTCGGTCTCGCAACGGAGAGTCACCTCGCAGACTCGGTGGAGGTTGTTTCCGTTGAAGTTCAGGCTGGAGTCTCGGTCATGAACTCGGCAGTCCTCGGGAAGAACAGCGTTGGCGGCGGCTTTTCGGAGTGCATCCGCTTTGGCAATTCGGAAATCCGCATTCAGGCAGTGGAGCCTATTGTGCTTCGCTGTCGAATCAGCGAATCCGTTGAATTGAAGAGTAATGGCGTAGGATGACAAGCTCATGGTGAGAGTCAGGAGTCCAAAAATAACAGATTTCATGGAGCGGTTCTCCTCGGAGATTTAAGTTGATACTGAGCTTATGATAGACGACAGTGCCGAACTGATCATCGGGGAGTGAATCTTTTTACCACATCTCGAAGAACCGTTTAATTTGTTTACACTGAGTGCGAATGTACCAACAGTTTCGGGTACGCTGACATTTAGATCTAGTGATTCATCAGTTTAACAGACTGATGGATCAGGAGGATGTTGAATAAAATTTGGTCAATTCCTCTTGGATAACCATAAAAAGTTCAAACACCGTGTATGACGATAGCATCGTATCCTATATTTAACTCAGTATCACCAAGGAAGCCCTTATGAAGTCTACATTCATCTCTCTCTGTGCATTTGTTATAGCCCTTCCAGCTTTTGGAATGTTTATGGAGTTTTCAGGTAATGTCAAAACTACCTCAGAACATCACCTTTTACGCTGCCGAAGAGCAGATTTTAGAGAGGCTAAAGCATTGGCCTTTCGGGATGCAGAAACGAATGGGTTTGCGAATGATGAATGCAGAGTCTATGATAAAGATGCCTGGATGAGATTCGGCGGTGGCAACCCCCGCATGAACTGCAGAACAACCATTAGGTGTAACAAGACTTGATCACGTGGTGATACTCTCTCAAGCTATAGATCCGCTCCCGGAGAGAGACGTATATCCTTAAGCTTTTCTCCAAAGAGATGTCGTAGCCTGTTGCGAGGTCTGAATTTTTGTGACCGGTAAGAGGTTGCTTTGGATAATCGTTTGTTTTTAGTGTGGATGATTATAGCTAAACTGAACGCAGTTTAGTTTTCAAGTGCCGAGGACTTGAAACTCATCCGTCAACAGAGTCGACAGCTCGTCCCGGTACTTCCTGATGTAGCGAAAGAAACTGGTGCAGGCATCTTC
>JAIYDC010000085.1 GCA_027487685.1 Pseudomonadota bacterium
CGGGCCATAAGCTATAAAGCATTTCCTTATAGAATTCGGCTAGCTATACTGGGTCGATAACTCATAAAATTAAATACATTATGTTTATACGGGGACCACGTCAATGACCACCAGAAAGCTTAGATTTGTAACTGCCGCCAGCTTGTTTGACGGTCACGATGCTTCGATCAATATTATGCGCCGACTGCTTCAGTCTAAGGGCGTCGAGGTTATTCATCTTGGCCATAACCGCTCAGCTCTTGAGGTTGTTGAGGCCGCGCTCGCCGAAGATGCTCATGCCATCGCCTTGAGTTCGTACCAAGGTGGACATATGGAGTATTTCACCTACGTCCGTGAGCTCCTTAATAAGAGCGGCGGACATTCAGTTCGCATTTTCGGCGGTGGGGGTGGTGTTATCACCCCTCCAGAGATAGAGGTGCTGCATCAGCGCGGAATTACGCGGATCTATCATCCCAATGATGGAATGTCCCTGGGTCTAAATGGGATCATCGATGACATGATCAACCGATGTGATTTTTCAACTATAGATGAGGTCGACTTTAAAAAGCTGGCTGCGCAGAAGTCCCTTACAGCTTATGAAATGGCAAAGGTGATTACGTTCATTGAAAATCGTCGTGAGTTTCCTTTCCCAATAGTCGGGAAAGCAGTTCCTGTGCTTGGGATTACAGGGACCGGGGGCGCCGGGAAGTCATCGCTGATAGATGAACTCCTTCTGCGCTTCCATCGCTATTATCCTCAAAAGCGAGTTGCTCTCGTTTCTGTTGACCCGACCAAAAAGAAAAACCAGGGCGCTCTTCTTGGTGACCGGATCCGTCTGGGCGCAGCTGTTTATCCTAGTTTTTATGTGCGATCTCTTGCCACCCGTGACTCGGCCAACGAGCTTTCGCCGGAAATTAGGAAGGTCGTAGAGTTCCTCAAGGCCCAAGATTTCGACTTGGTTCTGGTCGAGACATCGGGCATCGGCCAGGCATCGGATGAAATTACGAAGGTCGCCAATAAAACTCTCTATGTGATGACTCCTGAGTACGGTGCCTCGACCCAACTTGAGAAGATTGAGATGCTTGAGGTCGCGGATTTCATTGCCGTGAACAAATTTGAGAAGCCACGTTCTGAGGATGCCCTTAGAGATGTCCGCAAGCAGTACCGCCGGAATCGAAACCTTTTTGCAAACCATCCGGGATCTCCGTCCGATGTTGAGCTTCCGATCTATGGGACAATGGCATCGAAGTTCAACGACGTCGGGGTTAATGCACTATTTAATGACCTCATTAAGGCCGTGGGCTTCCCGGAAAACTTAGATCTCGGTAAGATAGCGGCCGATCGGGCACCTGAGAAAAAGCCCTCTGTTATACCTGCTTCACGGATCAACTACCTTCGAGACATCTCGGACACAGTTAAACGGTACAACAGCAGCGCCCAAGAGGCAGTTGAAAAACTCCGCAGGTTTGAAGTGCTTAAGGCGGCGTCGTCCCTTGTGTCTGACGCTCGTGAAGTCGTAGAGATGACGGGTGTCTTAAAAAGTGAGCTAACCGCTGAACTGGCTGAGGTCCAGCAGTTCGATGATATCATCGACCAGTATACCCGAGGCGAGTACACGTACGTCGTCCGCGGGAAAGACATCAAAACGACGACGAAGTATACTTCGCTCTCGCAGCAACTAATTTCCAAAGTCGGGTTTCCTCGGTTTCACTATGCCTCGGACAAACTACATTTTATCCGGACACAGAATCTTCCAGGATTTTACCCGTACGCAGCAGGAGTTTTTCCGTTTAAGCGAGCGGACGAGGATCCTAAGCGCCAGTTCGCCGGGGAAGGTGGACCTAAGCGCACTAATTCACGTTTTCACTACCTTTCAAAGAATGATACGGCAAAACGCCTATCAACTGCCTTCGATTCGGTGACGCTTTACGGGGAAGATCCGGACACTCGCCCTGATATATACGGAAAAGTGGGTGAGTCCGGTGTTTCTATCTGCACCCTTGATGACATGATGGATCTCTATGATGGCTTCGATTTAACGTCTCCGTCGACGTCGGTTTCCATGACGATCAATGGTCCGGCCCCGATCATTCTCGCCATGTTCATGAACACAGCTATTAATCGTACACTCCCGGAAAATGAGCGTGAGATCCGAGAGAAGACTGTCGAAGTCATGCGTCAGGTGCGTGGAACTGTTCAGGCCGACATTCTCAAGGAAGACCAGGCCCAGAACACCTGTATTTTCTCACTTGAGTTTGCGCTTAAAATGATGGGCGACGTTCAGGAGTTTTTCTGCAAGCATAAAATTAAGAACTACTACACAGTATCGATTTCTGGATACCATATTGCTGAGGCCGGGGCCAACCCGATTACCCAGTTAGCACTCACCTTATCGAATGGTTTCACTTTCGTTGAGTACTACCTTAGCCGAGGAATGAATATCGACGATTTCTGCGAGAATCTCTCGTTCTTCTTCTCCAATGGTCTTGACCCGGAATACACGGTTTTGGGTCGTGTTGCGAGAAAGTTGTGGGCCGTGGCGATGAAGGAAAAGTATGGTGCTTCGGAGAAGTCTCAGAAGCTTAAATACCATATCCAGACTTCCGGACGCTCACTTCATGCTCAAGAAATAGATTTCAACGACATCAGGACCACACTCCAGGCGTTTCTGGCACTTTCCGATAACTGTAATTCTCTTCACACGAATGCTTACGATGAGGCGATAACGACTCCCACTGAAGAGTCAGTGCGAAGAGCTATGGCGATCCAGTTGATCATTAACCGTGAGTATGGGCTGAATAAAACTGACAACCCTCTCCAAGGATCATTCATCGTCGACGAGCTTTCAGAAATCGTCGAGTCTGCGGTCCTGGCCGAGTTCGAGCGAATTTCTGATAAGGGTGGCGTGCTAGGTGCTATGGAATCTATGTATCAACGAGGCAAGATTCAAGAAGAGTCGTTGTATTATGAGACTCTCAAGGACTCCGGAGAGTTCCCTATCATTGGTGTTAATACTTTTTTACCCGAGAAGCATGCTGATTGGAAACCGATTGAACTCTCACGCGCTTCCGAAGCCGAAAAGAACGATCAGATTGCCCGCCTCAACGATTTTAAACACTGTCACTCAGCTAAGAGCGCTGCCTGCTTACGTCGCCTTCGCGACACGGCCCTCACCGGTGGAAATATCTTTGAGGAACTTTTGACGACGGTTCGTTACTGCAGCCTGGGGCAGATCACCTCCATTCTGTACGAGGTCGGCGGACGATACAGAAGGAATATGTAGTGAAAAAGTCTAAGATTTATACACGGACGGGAGACCTGGGAGAAACAGGACTTGTAAGTGGTAACCGAACCTTAAAATCCGATCTCCGCATAGACCTATATGGTGAGCTCGACGAACTAAATTCTCGCCTGGGCTTTTCTGCCTCCCTTCTGGCCAGCGAACTCGAGTTTCAACCGGTAGTCGATTTTCTGCATCACATCCAATCGGCGATCTTTGACCTCGGATCAAATCTTGCTTGTGAGGTAGAGCACAGGGCAACCTATAAACTTCCACAAATCTCAGACGAATTCGTAGGAGACATCGAACTCGAGATAGATAAACTTGATGCGGACCTTGATCCTTTAAAAAACTTTATCCTGCCTGGGGGAACCAGTCTTGCAGCATCCGTCCATCTTTGCAGGACCAACGCCAGGACTGTAGAGCGGAAACTCATTCATTATCATGATCTTTCTCGAGAGGAGCTTCCACTTAATAGTATTCGCTTCCTTAACCGGCTCTCAGACTACCTTTTCGTCCTTGCTCGATTTGTGAATAAAATCAAAAAGGTGGATGAGATCCCTTGGCGCTCACGAAAGTAGTAATCGGGCCTACTGCTGCGAACAGATTTTACTGATGCCCGTTATTTTTTCACCAAGAGTGAACTTAGAGAGTTTAAAGTTCCCAAGTATAAAAGTGGCCATGAAAAGACCCTCAAGAGTAAGGATGATTGTCAGTCGTTCTTCACCCTTGGCTGCAGGTGCAAAGAAGTTGATGAGAAATAAAGGGGCCGCCAGGACACCCAAAAGAGAAGCAACATCAACCAGCGACGCGAGAATGGCCGTCATTCGGTATCGTGCTCGGATTTCTTCTTTCGAAAGTTTAATTTTGCTCTTAATTTTCTTCCTAAGTTCGATCTCAAGTTTCCTTGTATCGTCCTCTTCTTTAGTGGCGGACCCCCTGCGGCGTCCACCAGATTTTTGATTCTGCCCACGCGCACCCGTGAAATCGGCCTTCAGTTCATAGGCCAGTCGATCCTTCATGGGGCCTGGAAAGGTCAGGGCTTCGAAAGCTTCCCGGTCAGCTCCCTTTTCCTCTAGAGTGACTAGGGTATCCCCAAGTTTAAGTTCATCGCCCAGGAAAAGCTCGGACTGTTCGATCCGTATTCCATTGAGATAGGTTCCGTTTTTTGAATCAAGATCTAATATCTCCAAGGTATCATTTTTCAGGTTAAATCGGCAGTGTCGGGAACTTATCTTTTCGTCATCGGTTCGCCAGTCACACTTTGAGCTCCGACCAAGAATAAGAGTGGCACCGCGCTTGAGCACTTGTTCCTGAACTTTGTTCTGGTAGCGGAGTTTGAGGATAACTTTCATCTACTTCCAAAAATCCTGATGATAGATAAATTTGCACTGTTTCTTAACCGTCTGCAAG
The DNA here is from genome assembly GCA_027487685.1 of Pseudomonadota bacterium. Taxonomy (GTDB): domain Bacteria; phylum Bdellovibrionota; class Bacteriovoracia; order Bacteriovoracales; family Bacteriovoracaceae; genus Peredibacter. The sequence goes on from JAIYDC010000085.1 coordinate 4,673, forward strand.
TACATATGAACCCCCGGTGGGAATTGAAACTCCGGGACAATGTACAGACCCCAGAGATGTGACGCCAGTAGGATATCATATAATGAAAATTCATCCGATTTATAAAAAGGCTTCAATGATATTTGAAGAGTAGTGAGATCCTCCATGAGGGTCACCTCAAATTCATGACGGTCTTCTACCAATTTTGCGAAAGGTCCCCGCTTAATCTCTTTTTTATTCCTGAAATAGCTCCGCGATTCAGTATCAAACTCTGCCGTATAGATCCAATATGGCATGGCCAGGCCATGGACGTTTGCACCCAATTCTGTCAGGAGTCTCTCAAGGTGACGAAATTCCTTCGTGGAGGTCAGGTCCCGAGACCGGAGTTTGTTGTTGCTATCTATGGCGGTGATGATATCCAGGCTTTCGTTTATTGGTTTACCATCGACGCTAAGGATAGGAAGCATCTTGGTTCCGCAAAGCTTAACCGGAGTAGTTTCGTCATTATAGGGCAGAACTTCAGATACGTAGGGGAGTTCGAGATAGCCGAGCGCCATCCTAACCCTGACGCAGAACGGACAATGTACGTAATGATAGAGCTTTAGTTCCATAAATCACCTGTAGGAATGATTATAAACTAACTGTCTGAAATCACAATAAAATGTTATCTCACAAGTCGTTCGACTTGTTGTAAAATAGGAAAAGTCACTGTATGACGTGTCCTCATAAGTTGGAGTAAGACTATGGATTCAATAATCAGTATTACAGATAAGGCGATCGAGCAAATACGCTCGATCTCTAAAGAAGAAAACCCCGATGGCCTTAAGGGTCTTCGGCTGGCCGTCACTGGCGGTGGCTGTTCGGGTCTTTCTTATAAAATCGAATTCAGTGATCCAAAGGATCGTGACAATATTTTAAGCTTTGACGGTGTTAAGGTGCTCATCGATCCGAAGTCTGTGATCTACTTAAAGGGTATTGTTTTAGATTTCAAAGATGGTCTTAACGGCAAGGGTTTTGTCTTCGATAACCCTAACGCTAAGAACACCTGTGGCTGTGGCGAGTCTTTCTCTCTTTAGCCATGATTGATGATTACCGCTTTGCACAAGGTCAATTTACTGTTCGACTGGTTGAATTCCTTTTTGCGGGTTCTGATGTAGAGAATTTTTTCCAGGCCCAATCGACCTTCGATGTATCCTGTCTAGGTTCCGGGAGCTTTCATCTTGCGAGCTTTCTTGACCCTCAAGGGCGGATCGAGTGCTACGGCTGGCTTGTTCGTCAAGAGGACTCATTCTCTTATCTTGTCCCTTTGCTTTTGGCCGAGCGAGCGATCATTCGGATGAACAAGTTCCTCATTTCCGAGGACGTTACTATTTCCAACCCGACAGAGGTTAATGTGACCTTCCTTCTTGGATTGGTAGATCCTCCTCCGCAGGAAGCACTCTCTGGTACGCTCTTTGGTGAGGAAACGTGGCTCGTACGCGCTCCCATTCCTCATCTGCCCGTTATCCCTGAAGACGACGTTGAGAGTTGGCGTGGACTGACGGGCTGGCCCACCTTTGATGGCTCTGATTATTCGTACGAACTTTTAAATAATCTCCGGCTGTACGATCTCTCCCTTGTTGCGAATAAAGGCTGTTACCCAGGACAAGAGACAGTGGCGAAGATCGCGACCCGTCGGGGCGCCGCCTATGGTCCCGTCCTTTTAGAAAGCGATTGTCCTGTCTCTCCCGGAGAACTTCAGAGCTTTGGAAAGAAAATTGGGGTGGCTACGGCGTGCTATCAGTGGAAAGATCGATTTTTTATTTCGGCATCTTTACTGCGGGATTTTCGCGTGGAACGTCTAAAGATAGGATTTTCTTTAAATGGCGGAGACTACGAAGCTATAGTTCGATATTTCCCCCTTTTCTCAGGTAAACGGGAAGAGAAGGCCAGAGACCTTTACTACGAAGCAACCGACCGGTTTAAGGAAGGGCGTGATTCAGAAGCAGAGCACTTGTTCCGCAAGGCAATTTCTCTTGATCCGACCTTTGGTGACGTTTACGAAAGCCTTGGAGTCATGTTAGGACGCCAGAGTCGCTTCCAAGAGGCGATAGACCTCATGCAGAAACTGAGTGAAGTAGATTCAAAATCTGTCCTGGCGCACACGAATATGTCCCTCTATCTGATGAGGCTTGGAAAGATTCCCGAGGCCGAGGAGCAGAAGTCTTTGGCCACAGTGAAATCCTTTCAGAGCTTTGGTAACGAAGCTAAGCAGAAAGAAGCTGAGTTATCCCGTATACAGCAACAGGAGAAGGAGTGGTCGCAGCGGGAATCTATGTTCCGGCAAGTGCTAGAGATTGACCCTGAGGATACACTCGCAAACTATGGACTTGGTGCTATCGGAGTCGAACGTGGAGATTGGAAATCAGCTCGAACTCATCTTGAATGTGTCTTAAAGACAGACCCAAAGTATTCTGTTGCATACCTCGCCTTAGGGAAGGCCCTCAAAGGTCTAGGTCTCATAGATGAGGCCAAGGAGGTTTGGCGCGAAGGAATCAAGGTGTCCGCGGCAAGGGGAGATCTCATGCCTGCAAATCAAATGCAGCAGGAACTTAATTTCTAGCGTATGTAAGCTTCGCCTTCCTGAGGGTTGCTTTTAGTTCCTTGAGCTCACTCCGATGATTTCGAAGGGTCTTCTCCACCCTGGGTAAAAGACCTTTAAACTTTAAAAGCTCTTTTCTTTGCTCACGAATCAACTCCCATCCCTGATCTGCAATAAGTCCACGCTTTCTCGCCCATCGAAGGTCCTCGTAACAGTAGTTTAGCATGTAGTATTCCTCGATCGCGCGGAAGGTGATCTTTTCTTTCTCTGCTTCGCTAAACAGATAAAAGATAGAGTCGACGTCTTTTGCTTTCACGAGATCGGAAAAGAGTTTGAAGGCCCAGAAAAAGGTAAAATAGGCATGAAAGATTCCACGAAGAGGCCGCAGTGTCCGTCGCCACGGGCTGTAATAAATATTATCTAAGGGTTCCTCGATTAGCTTGCCCAAATTGAGATAGAAATTAAGGTGATGATGGCCATTTTCATGGAGCAGATCATCGAGCAGGTCAACGAAGTCGCGATGATAAAGATTGATCATTGAGTAGCCTGGAAGATCTTGGTGCGAGTAACTAACGAATTCTTCCTGAGCAATGGGGACAATGACCTCAGTGAATGCAACGAATCGTTGCCAAGAGCTCGGTGAAAACCTTCGGATCACACTGAGTGCATTTTCTATCCTGTGAGAAAAAGTTTTCATCTCCTTAAGGTTCTTTGTCAGTAGTCCGAGATCCTTACCTTCGATGTGAAGTGTCGTCTGAAGAAGGCGGCCAAGCTTTTTGCCCCTCTTCCATTCACCAAGCGAGCTCTGTTCTCGATAACCCTTGCTAGTCACATCCTGCCGCAAAAGCTGACGATTTCCCAAAGTGACGAGGTGCTCATCGTAAATCGCCATCGCTGTTTGAGACGCTTTACTCAGTGGCAGGCCTCGGTTCAAGGCTTTGAGGAAATGATCTGCAAACTCACTGTTGTTCCAGCGCTCAAAGACCTGTTCTTCTAGGGGGCCGAAGATGTCATTTTTTAGCGAAGCAGACTTGAGAGCGAAAAAATTAAATTGGCGAACTTGAGAAATAAAGTACCACTTTATACTCGAATACTCTCTTAGCTCCTTTGCGTTTTGGTGGAGCCAAATTGAGATTGCTGATTCTGGGTTCGATTTGAGATCAATAAACATTTTGGTGGTATTGTGCTGAAAACGCTTCCGCAGTTTAGATTTGAGAGTCGAATACTTGGAGGGAGAAAAATTCATAAAAAGTGGCTGGTTGGGCCGTCGGTCATCCGAGCATTTCACTCTACCAGTCTTCCTCATTGATTTTATTGGTTTTAAGGGCAGAAGGCAATAGGGGGACTTGATTCACTTAATGGATGGTCAAGCGATTGCTGGTACTTGATCTTGGAGTAATGTAATAAATTCAAAGCTCGTTTTTTTTCAACCATGCTTCACCCATAATCTGGGCATATGAAAATACTAACCCTTTTCCTATTGATCACCTTGTCGTGCTCAGCTCCTGCCCAAGACTATTCAACTCTGGGCAGTTTGCTTTATCCAACAAAGGTAGATGAGCAGGCCTACTTCAGAACCTTCATGATTATTTTAGAAGATCATAAGAAGGGAAATGATCCACTCATGGGGGGGAAGGGCCCATCTATTCATAAATTCCAAATCGATAAGATGAAGTTTGGTTTTTTAACCAATGTCCGCAAAACGGTCGTAGATATTGTTCTTTTCAACTGGGATCTCGACGTATTTGACGACCTGAAGGAAGATCCAAAACTAACTGAGCTATATGGGAAACCCATTTATATACTTAAAAATGTTGATTCGAAGTCAATATCTTCTCAGGGATTTAATGGCGATAAGTTGAGCAACTTCTCTTATCTACTCGGAGCAAATTATTTCGCTGAGTCTTTAAGAATTAACTTCCCAGGCTCAAGGGTGAGTGAGGAAATGGCCAATTGGAAGCCCCATAGAGAATACATGGAACGTAATCATCCACTGAGAAAGACATTAAATACAGAGACGCTAGTTCTGTTATCTCCGAGCGAGGATTTATTTTTTTCTCAGGCCGGAGAGTCTGCTGAAGCCCAAAGCTATTTTAGGAGAGCGATTAATGCTACCGGTGGATTTAGGAAGGTCATGCTAGGCACGACGATTCATGAGATGTTCCATGTCAAAGAAGGAATTGATCAAACTCTAGGGTTGGCCAAGGCAAGAACTATCAACGTAGACAGAAAGAGATTGAAGCCTCAGTTAGATGATTCTAGGCTGAGGATGCTGATTTCGGTTTATGCCAGGCTAGTGTTTAAACTGGGTGATCATCTCCCCGCTCGGGGAGATTCAAAATATTTATTAGCACAATTAGCAACCATTATTAAGGCTTTGAAGGTCGAGTTCCCGAATGCGTGGAATTTTATCTGGGATTACGAGTACAAAGAAGGTTTTGCAGAGTTTTCATCTGCACAGTCCGTGGTTACTGCAGGACTGTTTTCATTAAGTGAAAAGATTGAATTATTAAAAAACGATAGCAATAATAACGTTGCCTATAGAACAGGGGCGATTGGAGGATTGTATCTCTATAATCATCTCCAAGGGATGATTTTTTCTGACATGGAAGATCATTCAAAAAGCGTTTGGGAGCTTGTGCTGGAACAAGAACAAGTTGTGGCAGATGGTAATCTTGAGGACATCATCCTTCAAAATCAAATTTCCCAGCAAGAATTTGAACCAGAGATAGAATCAATAAAAGATTATCTTACGTCTACAGTTAGGGAATAAGAATAATCAGCCAAGGTGGATGAGATCCAATAATAGTTAAGAGTGCTGACTAATCAATTCGAAGCTGACTAAGAGGATATTCCTAAAATCTCCATAATATATTTTGTAAATTTGATCCTGGGTTTGCATAATTACCAAATGTTTCAAATTATATTTTTCTGCATCCTCCTGAGCTTACCAACACAGGTACTTGGAAATGATCTTTTTGGGTTTCTTCTATCCCCGTGCGATCTAAAATTGGGAGTACCCATAGATCATACGGATGGCCAACTATCGATTATGCTCCCAAATGGCAAGACAGAGTCTTTTCCGTCAGATCAATTAACAGGCATTGCTCACTATGTCTTACCTGAGAGTGTATTTGATTTATCAAATGTATCTCCAGAATCTTTAGCATTCATGAAAAAATTTGAAGTGGAGGATACAGACCTATCTATAAAAGGGTTCCCGTACCAGTTCATTGACGGAACAATTTTTATTTTAGATTTAAGAGGTGCTAGAAGAGTTGTAGGTCAAGATGAGCTCGGAAGAGTTAACACAGCAAGGTTAGAAGGAAGTATAAAAGGCCCAGCAAAAAATATTCCGAAGTTTTCTCTCCCCTCAGGAGTTTCCGAATGCAAAGAAAGCACAGGTGGACAACTTCCTGTAAGATTTCTTGCAGACAAAATTCAAGTCTTGGAAACGGTTAACAGCTGGGAGAAAGGCTTTAGGGATCTCAACGATCTGGCCGAGAGGTCTGCATTTTATCCTCGCCCTTTTCTTTTTGACCCGAATGATCGCTTTGGCTTCTTTTTTTTTCGAGGTGATGACCCCGAAGTTAATCTCATCCCTGTGAGATATAGCTTTAGTAATGGTCATGATTTTCGATTTCAAGGACAAACTTCTTTTGGTGGGGGATTTGATACGATTGGGCCACGTGCTCTTCCAATGAACATTTTAGCAACAGATCTCAAGTTTCATTTCTTACATGCAAGCTTTGAAGGCAATATTACTGCGATGGGAGTAGGGTCTTCCTTCTACGAGAAGGAACGTAAGTTCTATGAGTATTCGGAAAGACATCCAACAGAAGCACGTGGGGATGTCATCTTCAACCATTTGGCACTGATCGGTTTTGATTGGTCAAACTGGGGGTTAAGCTTCGGTCCGATGTTTCCAACCTTTTATGTTCAAGCCGGAAAGGAGTCGAGGGAGGCGATGCCTCAAAAGTCTGTACCGGTTTTGCGGTTAACTTGGACTGGTGAGATGCTAAAATTTAGAATCTCAGGGGCAACTGGTTCACTAAATGCCACAAGCGATGTAACAAAAAAATCTACGGTCATTTTTGGAGATGCTGACACGGTTTCTTCCGCTGACTCATTTAAGATGAATTTTAAATATCTTAGAACGGGGGTAGAATGGGATTATAATAATGATACAAAGCTAAGTTCTGACATTGTTTGGACAAAGTGGGACTACAGGGAAAGACTTGCAGGCAATTCACTAAGCTTTGAGTCTGTGCAGACTTCCATCATCGGATCAATTCGAAAAAACTTCAGCCAATACGTTTCTCTTGGATTATTTCTCCTTTGGTTGAAGCCAGAGGAGAAAGGTAAATACAATTCAGATGAATTTACTCGTGACGAAACCAATCTGAACTTTGGAGGAACTTTTGATTTCTTGTTTTAAAGTTCTCCTTATCTTCTCCTTTTTTATCTCTCAAGCTTTCGCAGTGCAGGTTGAGGCCCTCTATACTTCTCTCTGCCAGCGACATGTAGGAATTACGCTCTATGTGGATAAAAGGTTTTCATATTTTTTGAATACTGAAGGTCATTTAAAAAAAATACCCCGGTATCAAATTCTTTCCGCTGCATCATACCCTTTGGATCATTTCCCCTTGCTTCAAGACCTGAAAATCCCAGAAGAGATACCACAGGTGAGATTATGGACTTTAAGAAAGGGTGAATTGGTTCAGCTCGGCCAGGGCTTTGTATTGGGATATAATCAGTCAGGGTTTCAATTACTGACTCTACAAGGCCATGAGGTCTATATTTCAAGTGAGAGCATCTGGCGAATTGACATACTGAGGGTGGCCAATACACTCAGTGCACCGAAATCTTATCATAAGAAATATCATTTTTCGCACCCTCAGCGAGGTCAGTGCCTCGAGTCAAATGACAATGCTGTTGTCGTATATCCTTCGGAATTAATTTCTGATCCGGTATCGATCAAGAGGCGTTTTGATTCTCAAATTGGAGCTTTTAAGAAAGTTCAGGATTACGCAGAAGCACAAAGTTTTTATGCTATTCCGCAAGTTTATAAGAACTTCACCTCGATTGGTTATTGGGCCCCATTAGGAAACAGGTATGGGAGTTCATCTGGAAGAGTTGCTGGACTTGCACCACTTATTAGAAATGAGTACTCGCAAGGGCCGTTTAGCTTTCAGCATCTTAGTCTCACGGGAGCTGGCCCAATTCCTGAATCAATTCATGAAGAAAGCCAAACGATGCTTTATTATGGGTTTAAATCAAGTTACGTGCATTTTGCTGGTTTTATTGATCCTTCGTTAATACTTGCTGGAGCAAATTACCAATGGCAAGAAGATGATTTAAGCGGTTTGGATGAACGAACGGTTGAGTCATCCTATCTATCTTTAGGCTTTGACCGTGGCCCTTTTTCAGTTACATTTTTCCTGAACTCCCATCTCTTTGGTGCTTTTAAACAGAATGAGAATTTTACTAAATTCACGGCCGATCTTTTTAGGTTAGGCCTTGCATGGCGTACATCTAAGCTTGCCTTAAATTTCAACACTTCAATAACTGGGGATATGGAGATAAAGGATGCCTCAACAGAAGAATGGGAGGGAAAATTCAAATTCATGAAGTTGTCAGCAACCTACGATTTAAATGAATTTTGGAAAACAGAAGCCTTCTTCTTCTCACGGCAAGTTTCAGCGGAAGATTTAAATAGTGTCTCAGAATTCTCTGGGGATTCTAAAACATTAGGGGTGGGGGTGTATAATTTTCTTACCAGAAGGTGGATGATTGGAGCTAGAATTTCTTCCGAAGAGATTAACAACAGAAGCTACAATCAAAGTGAAAAATCAATTTTCATAAAATCTGGACTACATGCCTCAATGAATTTTTAGCTTCATTGATCGCTCTTTTCTTATAGATCTCAAAAATCGCATTCTATGAAATGTTTGATAAAACAGTAATGGCGATGGTTAATTGATTTCGAGCCAAAAAAGATGGCTGGGAAGGAGGGATTCGAACCCTCGACCAACAGATTAACAGTCTGCTGCGCTAACCAACTGCGCCACTTCCCAACTTATTGTCAAAAGATCAGTAATTTATAATCTGTGACCTCATGGATGTCTAGTCTTTTTGGCGAGATACAGCGGCAAAGTTGGCGAGTATTAAGCTCAAGTTTTTCCTATATCTGACCGATATAGTCAAAAAGGGTAAAACTCTTGGCCAAAACCTCCTTTGTTCTTCGGGCCCTCAATCTTTTAGGCTTAGAAGACATACTAAACCTTTCTGAAATTCTGCATGTTAAGCAGATCGTCCGCAAAAAAGCGGCCGGGGAAGAGTTAATTGTTTGGGAGGAGACCGAAGATACGGTTCATACGAAACCCTTGAATCTGAAGGCTCCCGATCAAGATGCTAAAATTCTTGATTTTCCTAAAGTGGCCACTCAGCTTCCTCATACCCCGGCTCAGATTAGTCCCTCGGATTCTGAACAGGGAGAAGAAACTTATGCCCTCATGCCCAGTGAACTCGTCATGTGGCAGCGAGAGCTAGGGCGACAGACTGGAGAAAGACAACATAAGCGTGATGCCTTCAACGGTTATAGCAAGGCCACAGAAATGTTTGTCGCTAAAGATACTGGCGCTGAGGGCAAGCCTAAGAACCGGGTAGTCTCCACCAATGGCGTCCTGGTCAATAAAAAACAAGCTTAATTGAACGGTGTCGCTGTTACCTTCTGGGGGAGCGTCAGATTCAGCTGTTGGACCAGGTTAGGGTCTATGGATAGTTGACCGTCTCCGTGAACCTGGAGGAGTGTTCTAAAAGCTAAAAAGTCGTGCTCTGGATGCTGGACTGAGAGAAGTACTTCTCTAGCATGGTTGGGGTCAAAGCTCTTGTTGGTTACCAACAATCCCGTGACCTTTTCCCTGATCGGCTTAATATCTCTCAGGGGACAACGGTAGTGAGGGCCCCCGTCAAACGGATCGACTTCGTAGGTGTACCTGAAGCCGATCGACTCGAGCATCTTTCGAACAGGTTCTGTTTCCTTTCCTACCTTACCGATGGCCTCCCGAGCCTCCATAGGAAGCAACGTCTGGTAAATATTCTCTGACGGAAATAAGCTTAGGATAAATTCCTTGTTATTCCGGGAAAGGACGTCTGCCTCTTGGTAATTCATGTTTATAAACCGCCGGCCAATCGCCTCCCAAAGGGGAGAGTTGCCATGCTTGTCAAAGGGCGGCATGAGCTCGGAGTGAATCATCGGCTTGAATCGGTCTGGGTGGATCCCCATAAAGAGGAATCGAACGAAAGAGAGCTGCTTACCAAGCTTCTCTGTATGCCCCCTAAAGGCTGGATTCAGTATCAATCCGCCGATCTCGGTAGGTCCATTGGTATCAAGGCCTAACTTAAGCGTGCCATGAACAAAGCCCGTGTTGATGGTCTGCGAGAATTTCGCCTCCTGGCCGACAGTGAGATAGAAATGGGGTTCATTATCCGTGCCGTGCTGAGCATGGATCATCGAAACACCCAGAATCTCACCGGCGTTGAAGTCTTCAAGGACAAAAATGTAATAGTTTCTTGATAGGTTAGTACTCGGTTGCTTAAAGCTCTTCATTGAACTTTCGATCTTGGAGGAAATAAGCTCCTCATCACTCGGAAGGTTGATGAAGTTCATGATCGTGCTCAGTTTAAGCAGGTCTTTCAAGTCTTTGGGTTGAACCGATCTCAGGACAAACATGGGTACTCCTGCGAAATGAATTCTTCCAGCCTTTGCAGCGCCGTTAGAGAGAAGGTCCATGGTAGCACGAGAAGGTACGATTTATCGAGCCTTGAGCCTAGGAAGCCTGCCCTCTCTAGGATTTCAGCATTAGGTTTGAGAGGATAGTGGCCGGGAGAGGCTTCACCTTCGAGAAGATTTCGGCGATGGAACAGTGAATAAAGGCGATCGTGAAATCGAGTCCATTTCCCCATAGGGCCCCAAAGTTCGGCACTTAGCGCATAGGCCAGCCAAAGCGAAAGGAGGTACTGTTGTTGCCCAGGTTCACTGGGAAGCGATCGAAGGCCTTTAAAGAGATAGACCGCGCCTAATTCCTTGAAGTCTACAATCGCCTCAGAGTGGCTGCTATGAATAAATTTGGCGACCGTCCAAGGCCGGCCTTCGAAACATAGTACTACTGTTGGATGTGATAATTGTGCTGCCCTCATTTTATCAAAGCATTGGAAGCTCCAGCCTGGCACAGAGACTGTAGTTAGTTCTTGCTCTGGGTTAACCGCTAGGGAAAGTCTGGCCATTAAGATTTTGGGATGCACCGGGCCTATGGAAGGGCCATCTAACGTTAGATCTAGCGGGTTACCTTCTCCAGATTGCTTCTGAATTAGCGACAAAAAATCACTCTCTACGGATCTAGGTGTCATGCAGATCTAATCCTTGATTTATATACTCTGGGCAGAGGATAATATCTTGATATTTTGGAGGATACTACTATCGAAGCCGTGTTGAAAACAGTGGAAGCCTTGTACGCTCAGAAGAATTACGAAGCCGCCTTACTTAAGCTGCAGCAAAACCAATCTTCAATTCCAGATGATATTTGGCATTTTAACATGGGTACGACCTATGGGAAGCTCGGTAACTGGCCTTTGGCCCGCTACCACTTGCTGACGTCGGAAGCCCGGGGTTTGGTCTCGTCTAAACTCACAAAAAACAAGACTTTTATTGAAGAAAAGATCGGGGTCCAAAAACTAGAGCAGCCTCTTGGAACAACCGATTATCTCGTTCGGGCCGGGATGTTAGCATCTGAGGGGATTTTGACGCTGATGAGTCTTCTTTTTCTGATAGGTGGTCTCTTGGTGTTGTGGCGCAAGCGCAATATTCGAGCCTTTGGCCTGTGTCTGATAGTGACTGTATTCTCACTAGGACTTAATCTATGGATCGAACACTGGAACCGGTTTGTAGTCATCGATCCGCAGACAATTTTTGAGGGGCCATCAACGATTTTTGCAAGCCGTGGCGAGGTTCCCGCGGGTGTTTTCCTGGTCACGAAACCGGAAGATGATTGGCTTAAAATCATCTACCCGTCACGATTTGTGGGGTGGGTTAAGTCTACAGGCATTAAGGAAATCAAATGAGCTACGAAAAAGAGATGATCGAAAAACTTGAGCGCGGTGAATCGGTTAACGATCGACTTGATATCCCACTCTTACGGTACCTCTGGGATGCGAGCCCTTTATCTTTTATCACTACCCGCGAGAGCTACCACGATTTTTTTAAGAAGATAACGGTCTTGAGTTCATTCTCTGATAACGAGGTTCGCCTCTTTACAAAATTCCTTCATCTCCGAGAGTTTCAGATGAATGAGGTGATTTTTAAGCAAGGTGACTCTGGGTATGGGTTCTATTTTATTTTCAGCGGGGCGGTGAACGTCTATGCAAATCAAACGGGTGTTGGTTTTGAGCCGGGTGAGTTTGTGATTAAGCTTGAGAAGCGTCAGTACTTCGGGGAGATGGGTCTTCTCGAGGAGTTTAACCGCCGAAGTGCGACTTCAATAGCCGCTGAAAACACAATCCTCCTCGGGATTTTTAAACCTGACTTGGAGCGGATGCTGGAGCAGTATCCCGTGCTCGGCGCAAAGTTCCTGCGGGAAACTGCGCTCATCATGGCAAACCGGATGGGCCAACTTACCAGGGAGATCGTGACACTCAAGAAGCGTGTCCACGAGATGGATCAAAAAGCATGACAAGAAATCAGAAAATAAAGCTCTACCTATTCCTCTTCCTACTGACTGCCGCGGCTTTCTTTGCCATTCTGTTCCCAAGATTAACCTTGCCCTTTGGTTTTGCTTACATAATGTTTCTCATGACTAAGCCCCTTACATTACGACTTACAACTGGCAGTCGTAGGCAGCGACTTGGCTACTTCTTTCTGGTTCTTCTCGGGGCCGGTTTCCTATTTTTTCCGGTGATTGCTACCATGTATAGTGCTGACTTCAGCTCACTCACGGATCAGCTTCCCGATGCCCAGCGCTCGCTTCAAGAAAAGTTCTTTGCTTTTAAAGTTATGGTCTTCCAGCGCACTGGGTTTCGGCTTAATGTTGATCCAGTAAGTTTTGTTATGAGCAAAATAGAAACCCACGGCACTGATCTCCTGAGTAGTTTTCCGAACTATCTTTCGCTACTTCTGGAATGGGTCATTCTTGTCCCAATATTCCTCTACTTCTTTTTCATGGAAAGCCGTCAATTCAGTCGCAGGCTGCTTGAAGCAATCCCAAATCCTATTTTTGAAAAGAGCTACGTCCTTTTCTCCCAGTTCAATACAAAATTTGGCGAGTACATCATAGCGAAGTTCATAGAAGCGACACTCCTGGGCACCATCGTAACCCTAGGCCTCGTTCTGATCGGGTTTCCCTACGCATTCCTGCTCGGTTTCATCGCTGGGGTTACCAATATTCTTCCCTACATTGGTCCTGTCTTGGGGATTATTCCAGCACTTGTAGTTGCTTTCCTGGCGAAGGACCCGTCAGTTTCAATGGTTGGCATGTTGGTGGTTTTCGCCTTAGCTAACTTAATTGACATGATTTTGGTTTTTCCGCTATTGGTTTCGAAAATTGTAAACCTCCATCCGATCGTGGTAATAGTAAGTATCATTGTTGGCTCTCAGCTCGCTGGGGTTGTCGGGATGATAGTTGTTATTCCGTTTGTGGCGTTTTTCAAGCTTCTGTTTAAAGAGATCTATAAGGATTTATCGGTCCAACTATGAAACATCTCATCCTTGTCCTCATCGTGCTCTTTTTCAATGCTTGTGCCTCTGACAAGCCAGAAGGTAAAACTGAAGCGGAAAGTCTTTTTAAAGAGGCCGAGGAACTCATTGAGTCTGAGCGCTTTATCCTGGCCACAGAGAAGCTCAATCAAATTAAGACCCAGCACCCTTATTCCTTCTACGCAACCCCGGCTGAACTACTCCAGGCGGACGTTCTTTATTTACAGGAAAATTACATCGAATCTGCAGCTGCCTATCTCCTTTTTCGGGACTTTCATCCTCGCCATGAGAAGATCCCGTACGTGGTGTATCGTATAGCCGAATCTTATTATAAACAAATTCCAGATACGATTGACCGTGACCTTGAACCCGCCGTCGAAGCTCTTAAGTACTTTGATGAGGTCATCCAGAAGTATTCGGACTCGAGTTACAAGGATGCAGCTGAGAAAAAGATGAAGAAGGCCAATATGATGCTGCGGCAGAAAGATCTTTATATAGCTGACTTCTATTTTAAAACAAAAGAGTACTCTGCCGCTCGGTACTGGTACCTTGATATCCTTGAGCATCACCGGGAGGGCAAGACTCGCAGTCATGCGATGCTGCGGACGATTCTTACCACCGCTGGCCTCAAAGAGTGGCAACCCTGTATAGAGTACGTTGAAAAGTTTTACCAACTTGTTGATAAACAGGCCCAGAAGGAAATAAGATCAGTTCAAGACAACTGCAAGAAGAAACTTTAAGCTGGAGCAAACTTTGGAAAACGTTAAGCTAAGTGACCTCCTCAAGAAAGCAAAAGAAGCCTTTCAAAAGAACGACCTTAAGACCGCAAGCTTACTTCTCAACGAGGTCATTGAGCTGAATCCCCAGGCCACCGAGGCTTTCTTTTATCTCGCGAACGTTTTCCATATCCGTGGAGAACTTGGTAAGGCAATAAAGGCGTTTCAGAGGGTCCTAGAACTCGATCCTTTTCATACAGATGCTGCGATATCTCTTTCTGTCATTTACAATGACATTGGAAAGTACGAAGAAGCGAAAGCCATTTTTGAACGCGCTAATACTCAGGTCAAAAATAACCAGCAGCAAGGAATTTCTGACCCACATTTAAACCGCAAATTTTCACTAAAGCATTACGAAATCGCAGAGATGTATGTCTCCTATGGTCGCGCGGATGAAGCTCTTTTTGAGTACAATAAGGCCGCAACCCTGGATCCGGATAATCTCGAAATTCGTATAAAGATCGCTAAGACCTACACTAAGAAGGGATTCACTTCTAAGGCATTTGACGAGCTCAAGCGCTTAAAAAACGAGCAGCCTGGCTATATGCCTGCACGTATTGCCATGGGTCTTCTCTTCTACGGAAATGGAAATATCATCGAAGCTCAGGCGGAATGGCAAAATGTCCTTTCTAGGGAGCCTGGGCACCCTGAGGCCCTGATGTATATTCAGCTCTCTCGTAGCGCTACGGAAACAACTGTTAATATCTAATGATCTCTCTTGATCCAAATTAAAAAGGCTCCTTAACGGAGCCTTTTTAATTTGTGAGAGATGTTTGGCATCGAAGATTTAAGCTTCCAAAGAACGAGTGCCTCCACTAACAGGAGTTTGGCTTTTAAGATCGCCACTTTCAATGGCAATACTTGGCTCGTATGAAGTCCGGCGTGCATCATCAGAAGAGAAGTTAACTATGAATGATTTAAGCTCTTTGTACATTTCGTGCTTAACAGAAAGCTTAGAGTCCTGAAGTACGATCTGCTTCCCAACTTTCTTCAGTGAGTTGATGACGACTGGCGCTTTGAGGTTTGCTGACATTTCAGTCACTGTGGCGGGAATGGTTAAGATCGAGTAAAGCTTAGCCGCTTGTAACGATTCAAGCTCGAGTCCATTGAGATCTGCCGGTAGAAGTTTAGCAATATAATCAGGCTTGAAAATCTTTGGTTCTATAACGGGGAATGCGACTTTATCGTCTTCAGTGGATTGTAGCCACAAAATGAGAGTGCTA
>JAIYDC010000102.1 GCA_027487685.1 Pseudomonadota bacterium
AAAGAAATGCTGCTCATTGTTAATGGTCCCTGAGCTGCGGAGAGTCCAAAGTAGTTCGAGTTTTCCGGCGCGGAAACCGATTTCCTCTTGAAGTTCACGCTGAGCATTATCCGCAGGGGAACCCTTGTCGGACTCGAGGATTCCTGAGACGGGTTTAATGCGCACTTCAGGACTCTCATGAGGCCTTTTCTCTTTGACCAGAAGAATCCTTCCCCGAGCGTTAATGGGAAAAACGATGACTCCGTTGGGAAGAAACCCGCGCTCCCAGGTTATGCCCCCGATCTCTTCCTCGGTGACTCGAATGATGCTGCCTTTATAAGCTTCTCGTTGCATATACCTCCAGAATTTCTTTTACGGTTCGGGCCATGGCCGAACTTATGTCATGACCGGTCCCAGGAACTTGGTGAAAAGTGGCATCTAGACCCCTGGCCTTGAGGAGAGCGATCTCTTGCCGTGAGGCCTCTGGGCCGACGACCACATCTTCGTCACCATGAATCGCCACAAGCGGAAACCGCGGTTGTGATGTGAGAAGGTTTGACCTGAACTCACAGGCCAGACCAACAACAAGCCGCGTCTCAGGGATCTCCAGGCCAACTAAGGGGGCCAGGTAGCCACCTTGGGAGAAACCGATAATTGTTACGGGGAGCCTGGCCATGTTCTCAAGCTGTAGAAGATCCCTGAGCCAGTATTTGGCGAGGTCCTGAGTCGTGAAGTAGCTTTTCTGAAGTTTATCATAGAAGTACCAGGAGTGTCCGTAATCCATCCGACCCTCTTTAGGCCGCTCGATAGGAAACGGAGCGTTCGGGGCGATCACCAGGGCCGTCGGAGGGAGTGCAGGAAGAAGCTTACGGTAGATCCGCTTTCCTCGTTCACCGAGGCCATGGAGCAGGAGGATAATCTCGGTCGGGGCCGGGGCCCTCCGCATCACTCCGCTTAGTTCAGCGTACGAGCTGAAGCGCCACGTGGCCTCTGTCGTTTCCGGTAAAATTTTCAAACTCTTATCCTTAAAACCACAAGCCCCTCGGAAGCCTATAAAATAACTCCATTATATTAAGGAGTCTCTATGAAGTTTCATAAGTTCACAGTGTTGAATCCAAAGGCTACCACTCACGAGGCCGAAGAAGTTGAGGTGCTCTTTAATCTCGACCATATTGTCTCGATCAAGCCGATCCGCATCTCCCGAACTGACCGGCTCATCAATGGCTTTTGGATTCGAACCACCAATGGGAAGAAGTACCGTTCGTCCCGAATTCCCAAGGAACTCCTGAGCATTATAGGTGAAGAATACCAGGGGATAGTTCCCGCCGACGCAGCGGATGATCTCTCCTATCAATAATATTCCTTAAGCAGCGCCACCCCCTGCCGAAAAGCTAGGTAAGAGGTGGCGTTATGATGAACCTGATCCAGCGATTCCTAAGTAAGGACCGTAGCAATAAGTCTCAGATCCGGAAGAACTTTCGCACTAATTTCTTCGCACTCCCAGAGCACCAATGGATCACCGAGAATTGTAATAGGGCTCACTTTGACAAGCTCTTCTCCCATCTACCTGCAAACCTCCTGCTAGACCTCATGACATCGTCCCATGTGGTCTTCGTGCCTAGCTCTCAGATTCGCGAGCAACGGAACCTCGGCGTCGTCTCAAATGCGATCGTCGTATTCCCAGAATTTCAGGCGCTCCTGAGTTCCGATAAAAAAGCAGCTGTGGCGTACCTTGCCCACGAAATCGCTTTCCTACTCCTTGAACTCGATGGTGTCACAGGTGAGTCAGTCATGGCGGAGGTTGCAGCGGATAAATTCGTTGCTGATCTTGGCCTCACCTTCGAACTCGAAGAACTTCTCCTCATGCTCGACGAGTCGCTCGAAAAGCGTGTGCGGCTTACGTATCTCACCGCGCACCATTTCAAAGATCTCTGATTCTTTCAAAGTCATTCTAACTGCCATCATGAATTGGTGACAATCAATTCAATTCCAGGATTTTTTTTCGATCAAAAATTTTAACCACCAGTGTCGATCTCGTTCATAAACGACGACTTAGCTTTCCCCTCGTGGGATGAGGTTTTGCAGGGCTGAGGGAATGAGAATTACCTGCCCCAATAAATCCTGCGCATCTCCCCAAAACTTTAACCGAGACGGATTCTTCCGTCGAAAAGAGGACTCAAAACTCATCCAACGCTACCGCTGCAAAACCTGCGGAGAGAGATTTTCGTCCGCGACCTTTTCCGATACCTATTGGCAGAAGCGCCGACGGATTAATTTTACTCTAATGAAGCTTCTCTCATCCAACGTATCCCAGCGGCGAGCCGCGATATTCCTAGGAGTGGGGCGAGCTACCATTGAGCGGCGAATTCCATTTCTAGGCAAGAGATGTCGAAAACTCAATGATCGCTACCTTAAAAAAATGGCGGGTGATGTTCATAACATTCAGATCGATGACCTCATTACGAAAGAGAATTCAAAGCTTAAACCCCTTACAGTAACAATTGCTGTGGATGAAAAACGCCGGACAATTCTTGGTCTCGAAGTGTCACAGATCCCTGCCTTCGGGCACTTAGCGCATCTGGCAGTTAGAAAATACGGATTCAGAAAAGATGAGCATGATCAGGGACTGACGAGGCTCTTTCAGAAGATCGCACCGATTGTTGCGACCGAGGTCCTAGTTAAATCTGATGAGCACAGTCGATACCTGTACTACATCTCGAAGTTTCTTCACCGAGCGAAGCACCAAACTTTTCTGAGTGAGCGTGCCTGTGTTGCGGGTCAGGGAGAGCTTAAGAAAGTGCGCTTTGACCCGCTTTTCATCGTCAATCACACCTGTGCAACACTTAGGGCTAATATCAATCGATTGATAAGGAAAACTTGGTGTACGACTAATGATCCTAGAAGACTCCAGGATCACTTAGATATCTTTATG
>JAIYDC010000122.1 GCA_027487685.1 Pseudomonadota bacterium
CGCCTCGCAAACCCAAACCGGGCACAGTTCAATATCCCCCCCCCCCACCCTGGATCTGTCTAGCATTTCACGGCCGCTGCCTCCCTTATCAGGAGGGATCGATCAAACCACCTCAATTTTCCAAAAGACTGAAGTACGACTTAATGTTTCTATGAAAGAATAGTCTTATGAATCACAGATTTCTCATCCTTTTTTTCCTTTGGGTCGCCCCTGTGGTGGCCGTTACTCCGATTGAAGAGGAGGCCCGTGGGCTTTTCTTTAGTGGTAAGTATCAGGCCGCCCTAGATAAACTCAACGGGGCGCTTGCTCGGGCGGAGGTGCCGCTTACTCGCAAAGGTTTTCTTTATTACTGGAAGGGTGTTTCAGCTTCGCGCCTCCAGGATTTTAACCTGGCGGTGGATAGCTTCCAGCAGGCCTTGTCTCATGCCTATCGTTCCAATGATCTACCCTACGAACTAGGCCAGGCCTATTACGGGGCCTCAAAGCTCCCGGAGGCGAAGGTCCAATTCATGGAATCGGTCCGACAGAAATATAAGGTCTCAACCAGCCTTTATTACATTGGTCATATCTCTCGTGAACTAGAACTCCGAGACGACGCCCGCCTTGCCTGGGAAGCAGCGAAAACCATCTCCGACAACGATGCTAAGGAAACCCATCAGGCATCGGCACTTCAGCTCTCGGACCTCGAGCTAGAAGTCGCTGAGGAGGGGAGTGATGTTTTCCGTAAGATTGAACAAAAAGTGATACCCGGATACGAGGCCGTGGCCGAAATGAATCCGAGCTCGCCTCTTGCCGGCGAGGCCCAGAAGAAAATCCTGGCGTTGCAGAAGAAGTATAATCTGGTCCTCTTCCAGCTAAGGAATGGAAGACCCACACTGCTTCCGAGGTATTTCCTTCGTGGTGCTCAGGAGGGAGGGTTTGATACGAATGTCACCTTCACACCTCAAGAAACCACCATTTCGGAGGCACGGCAGGGATCGGCCTTCTCAAAGACCGAAGTCTTTGGGCGCTACACGTTCTACCTTAAGGATTTCATCTCCCTCTCACCGGAATTTCGAAGCAACTTGACCCACTACTTTAACCGGACACCTGAGATTTACCGGAACGACAATTATCTTATCGCTCCGGCCCTCCGGGGAACACACGAACATAGCCTCTTCTCCCGGCCAGCGGCCTTTCTTTTCGAGTACGATTTTAATTACTCGGATCGTGATGTTAACGGAGAGGAGAAATTTGACTTCAGCTCCCGGGCCCACATCTTTGGGATCGGGGAGAGGTTCCGTCTTTTTGCCGCAGGCGATACAGTGATCCGAGTTCGGCGTAGGAACTTTCAGAGTTACCTCCCCCAATCAAGCTCTGCTGCTAGGGGTGTCACGCTGGAGCAAACGCTTCCACTCGCCAAGAGTGTGATCCTTCTCACCGCAGGATACGAGGAGATTCGGGTCAATAACGAGGCCTTTAATACCAATGTCCAGAACTACCGCGCGGATTGGATCATGCCGGACGTGTGGCGTAAGTTTTCACTTTCTCCGGGTCTATCTTTCACGATGACTGATCCGATGAATGATCGAAAGAATAGGGGAATGGAGACCCTCATAAACCCATCTCTGCGCCTCTCCCGTAAGCTTGGCCAGGGTCTAGGTCTGACGCTGCGGTTCGAGCATTCTGATAACCGCTCCAAGGATGACGAGCGCTTTAGCTATAAAAGAAACCTTGCGGCACTAGAATTAGAGTTTGTGTACTGATGGATCGTTGACATTCGAAGGTGCAAGAGCGAAGTTTCCTTCTTGCATACACCATCCAGGATACTTTATGAATCGATCTGAACTCGGGCGTCATGCCGAGCAGTTCCTTGAGTTACTCTTCCAAGATCTTGATCGATGGGGAGTGTCACTAGACGCTCACTGGGATATCGACCACCTTTGCTACCGGACATCGACCGAAAATGAATATGAAACCCGTAAAGGCATCTTCGGTAAGCTGGGTGATCAGTTAATCGAGAGTGAGGTGAATGGCAGGGCCATTGCGACTTTTAAGCTCCATGAGGCCATCAACTTCCGTGGTTACAGGATTGATCTCATCGAACTGCCGGCGCCTAAATCCGGAAAGCTTACACCCACTGGATTCGAGCACATTGAGGTGGTTTGTGATGTTCCTTTTCATGAGCTTGAGGCGCGCTACTTAGATTTAACTTTCGATCGTAAAGGTCTGGAGAAAGATCTTAATCGGGAACTCGAACTCTGCCTGGGGACGCGGAATGTAAAGTTTCATCACGCGTCGCTGGAGTCGATTATTACTCTCGAACAAAACCAGGACGTATTCCAGGCGCTTCGCCGTTCCGGAGTTCTGCGGGATCTTCACCTAAGAGATCCGCTCATCGTCGGTACTTTTCCCCTAGGGATCGAGATGAAAAACTCAGACCTCGACATCCTGATCTTCGCTGATGATCTCTCGACCCTCGCCCAAGAGTTAGAGATGCGTTACGGGTCACTAACAGGATACTCACTCGAAACATATTCTGTGGGAGGCGAGCCTTCGGTGATTTGTCGGTTTACTCTTGAGGGAATTCCTTTCGAACTCTTCGGCCAGAGTCGTGCCCCAGTTCATCAGGAGGCCTTTCGGCATTATCTCGCCGAGGAACGGCTATTAAAATTCGGGGGCGTGACGCTTCGTGAAAGTGTCATGAGGATTCGTGGAGAGGGGAGTAAGACTGAACCGGCCTTCTGTCAGGCATTGAAACTCCTCGGTGATCCGTATCAATTGATGCTTAAGGTGCAGCGCCTGGGAACTTCAGAACTCAGAGACTTGATAAAGTTTCTCTAGGACGAGAGTACCTGAGGTAGGTATGTTTCTCTTGTATGATCTCTCCAATGAGCGAAAAGCCTAGCGAGCGAAGAGTCCTCTGACTTGCTGTGTTTTCAGGGAGCACACTTGCGAGAATGACTGAGATCTCAGGCGGCAAGAGTGGTAACTCCGATTGCAGGAAGATCCGAGCAAGTTTGGGCATGAGGCCTTTTTTACGGTATTCAGCATAGAGACCGTAGCCTAGATGGGCCGATCCGTCCTTTTTGGGAGAAATGAATATATACCCCACCGGAGTACCCCTCAGGTGGATCTCCCGCATCACAAGGGCCCACCTCTCACGGAGTGGCCGCCATTCAGTTTCCGGGGTTTCTTCCAACGTTTTTGGAAATGAGTCCGGGTTAGCGTCGGTTGCGATACTATTCCAGATTCGTTCAAATGATCCATCGTCAATGCTTAGGAAAGAAGTTTCCATGCTTTATAGTAGCATAACGAGATTGATGAAATTAACTTTTCACGCCGCTAAGGTGACTGTAAATTCGGTTTCATGAAAATGGATGAAATGGCGCTCTTGCATGCGGTTTTTGACACGATCAGCGATGGTATTCTTCTCGTAGACCGCGAAGACCGGGTCATCTTTAGCAATAGGCGTTTTGGCGAACTGTGGAGGATTCCCGCGGAAGTCGTCAGTTCTGATGATGACCGTCTCCTGCTGGGCTTTATCTCTGATCAGCTGCTGTACCCTGAGGCCTTCATCGCGCGAGTCAATGAACTTTATCAAGACCCTATCTCCGAGAGCTTTGACGAAATTGCTTTCAAAGATGGCCGCTTTTTTGAGCGCTCCTCAAAACCTCTCCTGATTGATGGGTCTTGGCAGGGCCGTATTTGGAGCTTTCGAGATGTAAGCTCCGAGCGCCAAGGAAAAGTTCTCTTTTCAGCTGTCGCGGACCTCTCACCGGATATTATCAGCCTCATCTCCACTGAGGGGAATTTGACGTTTAACTCCCGGGCAGGGGAGCGTATTCACGGCTATGATCCGGAGAAGATCATCGGGAAAAACGCCTTTGATTTAATTCATCCGGATGAACGACCTGACGTTGAGGCGGTGATGAGTAGGCTTCTGGCCTCCGACGATTCATTGGCCCGAGTCCGGTATCGTTACCGGAATAAAGATCAAACCTATTCGTGGATGGAAGCAACGGCAGTCAATCTCTTGAAGAATCCCCTGGTGCGATCCCTGGTTGTCATCTCCCGGGAGATTGGCCAGCAAAAGGAACTAGAAGATTCTCTGAACCAGGCACTTAAACTGCGTGACGACTTTATCTCTATTACATCCCATGAACTGAAAACTCCACTCACCAGTATTAAACTTCAGCTCCAGATGCTCCTTCGATCAAGCGATGTTCCCACAGGGGGCACAGGTGCCAAGCACCAGAATATTGATAATCTTCTGGATCAAGTGAATGCTCTCCAACGGCTGATTGATGATCTTTTGAGTGTTACCCGCATCCGCACTGGAAAGCTTGATATTGACCGACAGCGCGAAGATCTGGGTCAGCTCATACTCACTCACTTGCGCTCCTATGAATCACTTTTTCGAGAGGCCCAGTGCGAACTCAGTGTTGATGTCTCGGCAGAAACGTATGTGAGCTGCGACCGTTACCGCATCGAGCAGGTTTTACATAATCTCTACACGAACGCGATGAAATACTCTCCCGGATGTAGGGTTGAGATTCACCTGACGAAAGTAGACGGTTCCGCGGTATTTTCTGTCATTGATCACGGCCCGGGTGTTCCCGGAGATAAGCAGGAGAGCATCTTTAAGCTCTTCGAGCGCGGGGCACACACACCTAGTATCCGGGGTCTTGGGATTGGCCTTTTTATTTCTCGCACCATTATTGAAGAGCATCATGGTTTTCTTGCTCTTGAAAACACGCCTGGGAGCGGAGCGACGTTCAAGGTTATCTTGCCGCTGGCCTAGGCCGTGGTTTCTTTCTCAAACCACTACGAACGAGCAGGCATGAAGAAAAGGCGGCGACACCAAGAGCACCGCCTAGACCGATGTTGTACGGGATAGCATAGAGAAAGAATGCCGCGAAAATCCAGGCAGCAAAAAAGAGATTCCACGCCGACAAGAAGCTCACACTGCTCATGCCTAGAAAGGACGCACCCAGGAAAGCAGCTCCAAGAA
This sequence comes from Pseudomonadota bacterium, assembly GCA_027487685.1. GTDB lineage: Bacteria > Bdellovibrionota > Bacteriovoracia > Bacteriovoracales > Bacteriovoracaceae > Peredibacter. The sequence goes on from JAIYDC010000122.1 coordinate 4,994, forward strand.
GATCCTTATCCTGATACGGGATGAGTGAGGTCAGGGCGAGAAAGGCGAGTGTCGATCCCGCTGAGGCACGGACGACGCCAACAGAAAAACGAACCGCTAGAAAACGTGTTAATTGGGAACTCGCGACACTCACCAGAAGGACCAGGGCCGTGGTCAAAGGGTACGCCGAAAAACAATAAAAATGAGTGAAGAGATAAAGGCAATCGTACCCATCTTCCCACCCACTCCAACTCCTAGAGGACGGAAGAGTAGGAAAATTCCAGCACCGAGGAGAGAAATACCCACGGCATCAGCTGGACCTGAAAGGACTGCTGGTGTTCCCATACCGACGAAGGCACCGGTGTAGACCACCGCATGGAGCTGGTCCCGATCAATAATATGACCGGGCAGCTGGAGGAAAGAGCCGAGGAGTCCAGTCAGGGCCGCCGCCGTAACTGCTCCAAGCTCCAGCTCGCTTCTCAAAGTGAGGCAGCAGATACAACTGAGAGACAGGAGAAGCGTATTGATGAAGTAGAGTCCCATAGATTGATTCTAAAGACAGCTCTTCAACTTACCGTCGAGAAATTGTGTCATGACCTGGTTCGCTTCGGAGATCTTCAGGATTCCGTCCAGGTGGCCTCCGGTCGTCTCGAGGACAGAAACACTAGCTTTCTTTCCGCTGCCGCACAAAGATTTGGCAGCTGCTAAGGAGAGTTCAGGGGGAAAGATTAAATCTGATTTCACTGGAATGAAGAGGACTTCAGCTTCGAGGACAGCTGATTCCTTCTGGACGTTGAAGGATTGGATCGCTTTGGCCATATAGAGCAGGGAGTTGGCGTCAATCTTCGCTGCCCGGGACTCGCCGCGGGTTTGGAGCAGGGCCTCGACGGCGTAGCGGTGCTCATACGCAGCGAGTGGTGCTCGGGCGTCAGACTCAAAACCGCCTCCGATCTGTTGGGCCCAGTCAAAGGATACTGATGAATGAGTAATAAGCTTTAACGACTCAGTGACCCCTGCGTGGGGCGGCGTCTTTCCGTAATAGTTCCCCTTGTTCCATTTCGGATCAAGGAGGATGGGGGCCGACCATAGGTCGAGGAGGGCTATAGTGTAGGGGGGTAAAGAGAGCCCGGGGCCTATAACAGCAATGACTTTGCTGACTTCTTTGGGAAAGGCCACGGCGTACTCCATCGCCTGGGCCGCTCCACCGGATGCCCCAGCGACGGCCACGAGCTTCTTGATGCCAAGAGAATCGACAAGGCCCTTTTGCACCTTCACGAAGTCTCTCACTCCCACCAAGGGGAAGCTCATGGCGTAAGGTTTTTTGGTTTTAGGGTTGAGGCTTGCGGGACCTGTCGTCATAGTCGTAGCTTCACCCGGGGTCAGGTTCACGAGGCTATCGACCGCAAGGATAAAGTACTTGTCCGTATCCAGAGCTTTTCCTGGACCTATGATTGCGTCCCAGTAACCGGGTGCGGCGTCGTTGGCGGAGTACTTCCCGGCCGCATGGGAGTTGCCGGTGAAGTAATGGGCGATCAAAATGGCGTTGGATTTTTCAGTATTAAGTTTTCCATAAGCTTCGTAACCGATGCGGACATCGGGGATCGTTTTCCCGGTGACGGTGGTAAAACTTCCGAGCTTGAACTCCTCTTTCTTGACGAGCTCGTCTAGAGGCAAGGCGTTGAGAGAAAAAAGCAAGGTGAAGAAAGCGCAAAGTCGTGTCACGAGTAACTCCTGTTTGGGTGCTAAAACTCTACCCAAGTTGCTCTCAAGATGTCGAGAGATGACGTAAGGGATTTCTGAATGATTTTTCGGGAAATATTTAATCTTTATTGTTAGTCTCCCTCTAGGAGACTTTCCTTATGCTTCTGTTCATTCTTTCTCTTTTGTTTATCCACGATTCGTCGGCCGTGACCTTTGATGAACTCAAGGCCCTGGCAACGGAGCGCTCCCTTTCACTTGAAGCACGAGAGCTCGAGGCCCGGGCGCTCGAGGCCGACGCCGTCACGGCAGGCCGCTGGCAAAATCCTCTCGTCTCAGGTCAGTTCGGAACACTTCGCTCCGGGAGCTCTCAAGGTGCCACAACTGAGGTGAGTGTGACTCAGCCGATCCCTCTCTCTGATCGTTACGGTCTTCGCCGGGAGCTGGGCGAGCTGGCCGTCTCTCAACTGAAGACCCGGACTGATTTCTTCCGTCTCTGGGTCCGGCACCAGGCAGTGCTGGCCGGCTGGAGGGTCGTTGTGGCGCAAGCACTTTATGGCCACAGAGTTGAGCGCTCACGGAGGCTGGGCCTTATTAAAGCGAACATTGAATCAAGACCTCGAGTCTCTCCACGTCAACGCGTTGAACTCGCTCTTATTGGCACAGCACTCCTCAGGATTGAGGGGTATCAGGAAGAGAAGGCGAGCGAACTTAAGCGTGCCTTGGCCGACCTTGAGTTCTGGACAGGGAGAAGTTTCAGTGCGCAGGACCTCGCGTTTGATCTTCCGCGAGAGGTGCTGTTCCCCACTTCCTCCCCCCTTGGAGGACAGGAGTCCCTTGAAGTCATGCTCGCCAAGGGTGATCTCCGAGGCGCCACCATCGAGGCCGAAATCGCTCAAAAGGAGCGCAGACCTGACCTCTTATTGGGCGCCGGTCACCGGCTCGAAGCAGTGGCCCCTCGTAACTACTTTAGCTATGCCATTCTTGGGCTCACTGTCCCCATCTGGGATACAGGAAGCGGTCGACTTGAGGCCGCCAACGTCAGACGCCGAATGGGGGAGCACGAACTCAGGCAAGCCGAGCGGACAGCTGCCCTGAAATACCTTAAATTGAGTGAGGAACTTACGCTGGCGCAAACTCGCATTAAGCGCTTCTCACCAGCACTGATTCCGAAAACTGAACGCTCGCTTAAAGAGGCCGAGGCCGGATTCCGGCAAGGGCTTATTGATGCGAACGTATTTCTTCAGGCGGAAACTCAATTTCATGAAGTCATTGACGAGGTTTTTCTGGCCTGGGTTAAGTACCTTGAGATTCTGAGTGATTACCAACTTACAAGGAAAGAGGATCTGTCGTGGCAGCTGAAGTAGAAAAAAAATCCCTTCTTGATGCTTGCCTTTGGTGGGCCCTCTCAAATAAGTTCTGGGTCTTTACCTTGACGGGACTCTTCCTGATCTTCACCGTCACCAAGGTCAATGAACTCTCCATCGACGCTGTCCCGGATATCACTAACGTTCAAGTGGTCATTAATTCTAAGACCCAAGGCCTGGACCCCGAGAAAGTTGAACTCACCGTCACGCAGCCCATCGAGTACGAGATGATGGGACTCGGAAAGCTCCATGACATGCGCTCCATTTCGAAGTTTGGCCTCTCCCAGATCATTCTAATCTTCGAGGACGCGACTGACATTTACTGGGCCAGGCAGCAGGTCTCGGAGAAGTTGCAATCAGTCCTGGGTCAGCTCCCTGACGGAGTGACCCCCGAACTGGCGCCAATCTCTACAGGTCTTGGCGAGGTTTACATGTATGCTCTCTCACTTAAGGACAGGACAAAGTCTTTCCCCGACAAAGAGGCTGCACTCCTTTTCTTAAGAGAGATTCAGGATTTCGAGGTCCGGCCCTTACTTCGTCGAATTAAAGATGTAGCGGATGTAGACTCGAACGGCGGGTACAAAAAAGAGCTTCACATCAACGTGGATCCCCGAAAACTCATCGCCTTGGGCCTCACTCTTGATCAGGTTGAGCGGAAACTCACCGGACTCGGCGAGAGCTACGGCGGCGGAAGTGTCACGATTGGATCCGAGGCGCTGATCCTTAAGGCCAGCACAAACCTTGCAGCACCGGAAGATATTGGGGGCATCTCTCTTGGTCTTCGTTTTAATGGGTCTCCGATCCTCCTGCGGGACTTTGCAACTGTTTCCTTTGATGCCGCTCCCAGACTCGGGAGTGCGACCCTCAATGGTGAGGAGACTGTCCTTGGCACGGTCCTCATGAAA
>JAIYDC010000077.1 GCA_027487685.1 Pseudomonadota bacterium
AATTTATTTGAGTAATTTATAAAATCTGTCGCTTTGATGCTGTTGACTTAAATTATGACCTCATCTGTGTCAGGGGTGCTCGGACAGCACAAGACATACAAATTACCATCGTAATCGTAGGCAACTCCTTGCGGGTGAAGAAGAGAAGTTTCCAAAGCATTACTTCCGGAAATGGTCGGATTGGTTTGGCCATTCCCCGCAATGGTGGAAACTTGATTGGTAGTGAGGTTCAATAAACGAATTTTGTTATTCCCGAAATCAGCAATTGCAACTTGATTTGCAACTGGTGAGGCCGCGATGGACTTGATTGTATTGAACGTTGCTGAAGTTGCAACACCATCACTTGCTCCTTGCAGGGGTACGGCACCTGCCCCTACCGGATTTGTAGGGCAACTATTGGATCGGAAATCATTTACTGTTCGCCTCCCTGAACAAGCTGCCTCTCCGGCACAAAACAAAGCGTTATTATCCGAGGTCGGTGAAGATTTAGTTCGACCGGCCACCCGAGTAAAGCTCCCATCCTGGTGTAGCGTGATAACTCCGGACTCAGAAGCTACCAGGTACCCATTGCTCGACGGAGATTTGATGACATACTTGCGAGTTGGCCTCAGCTGGTAGTTTGCGGATTTTTGTTGGCAATAAGGCCGATTCCCCATTGTAACGCAAATTTTTCCACCAAACCCGTTTTTAGTCCACGCTGTGCACTCACGTCGGGAGATCACATTACTGGAACGATAAACTCCGCTATAAGTAGGAGCAGTCAGGAGACTAGACGCCTGAGTATCTGTCACATCGACTTCAAAGACCTGATCAGAAGAAGATGCCACTGAGAATCGATCATTACCTAAGGCCGCAAAACCGCTAATACCCTCGCTAAAATTTGCTAGGGTTTGAATCTTATCGTTCACCACATAGGTCGATACGGAGCCATCCTCTTCTTCGATCATGAGCCGCGCCCCAACGGGGTTCACGATCCGCTGAACGCCGCCGATCATCCAGCCATGACCAACCGGAGATTGAGACTTGTTTTGCACGTACATCTGGCTGCGAAGTTCAGACGGTATGACCTCTGTTCCTTCTGCCTGTGGAGGACCTTCTTTCACGACGAGCCGCTGATTAAACAGCCCGCCTCGAGGAACCACTTTTGTCCGTACGATCATGCGTTTAAGATGAATCTCATAATTTCCAGCGAACGGGACTATACCAGAAGGCTGAGACGATAGGTCAACTCCAAGGGAAACAACCGCCTTATCAAGACTTCCTGTGAGAGACATTACTGGTGACTGGTAATCCCCTGCGATGTAACTCACATCAACTCTTTCAGGAACTATCCATGTCTTCACATAACCAAGTTCATTTTCCGCGGGCCGAACCTTGCGGACACCATCACTATTTACGAATATGACATTTTCTGGAATCTCAAATATGTTATTCGCAATCGCAGTCGGATATGCCCAATTGCTCTTATAAAGGAGCTTCGGTGAGATTTCTGATCCTAGAGATCGGTAACCTGGAAAGTCAATCGAAGTAGTAACAGCTCCTCCGACAGTATCTACTCCGGGCTTATCCTCAGAATTAAGTCTTGAATACTTCAATCCCATAGGAGCAGCATAGACTTCGGAGAAGTGCGTGATCCCCTGGCCTGGTTCAGTGACGATCTTCTCGCCATCTTCAGAAACTTTTGCAAGGCCATCGATTTCCCATTTTCCATTGGCACTATTTTTAGAATAGATTACAAGCTGCATTCCTGACGGGAATTCATTCTCGTTAGACAGAGTAAGCTCTACCGGATCAGAGAATGTGAGGCCAGATGGTTCTAAGGCGATAACACTTTCAGGCTCTGCAACACTAGGAACAGGTACAGTTGTCCTATCTTTATCAACCACAACCATGTTTATCGCGTTAACTGGGCTTCCATCAGGGAAAGTAACGTTCACATCGGAAGGAATCTCAATTTTTGCACCTTCAACGTTAGCACTCTCCACTGTGTAGGCCACACCACTTTCGATCACCGTTTCAGTGCCATCGATCAGCAGAGGTGCCAGATGAATGACTTTTTCGAGAACATTTCTTTCTCTGGCTCCAATGGTGACCGGGAGCTCAAGAATCGAGAACTTCTTAGTCATGCCCACCGCGTTAGCAGGTACTCTTTGTGCATCAATGACGAGCTGCTGATCCCCCACTGGAGGATTGCTGATGACAAAGATACCCTGGGAGTTCGTAACACCTGAACTTGAATTTGTATTTTTGATGCTCACTACGACACCGGGCAGAGGATTACCCTCAGTATCCTGAACAGTGCCCGAGAGAGTGGTATCAGCGTTGAACACAAGTGGCATTGTGGCCGTCCGATTGGTGGCCTGATCGGTTGCGGTCAAAGACGCTTCGGTAAAGTATCCAGTAATGAGTTCAAAACTTCCATCACTTGCTGAAGTGGTTGACCCATTGTTGAGAATTGTGGCGTAAACCTCGATTTCGACATTTGGTTTCGCCGCCCCTGGTGCTCCGTATACTCTAAGATTACCTTCAGGATGGATAGTAACAGCTACGAGTTCTTTGTTTAAGACGGGGAAGAGCACATTAAATTCAATATCAGCTGTACCGTTGTTTCCAGCTCTGTCTGTAAAAGCAAGTCCCAGAGACTTTTCACCATCTGTGTATGTAAAATAATTTTGAGTAAAGCTGAGTCCATCCGAGGCCAGAACGACCGGCTCCCCATCAAGTTCCGCACTTACTACCGGCTCAGAGAATGTTCCTTTCACTACGATGCCCGTGGAAGTGACATGACTTCCGGCCGCAGGGATTTGAGAAATAAGCGTAGGTGCCACTGTATCCAAGACAACATTCTTAAGGATTGTCTTCCGAGCTACGTTTCCAGCAAAATCCCTCGCCTCTACGACGAAGGTATTCAGACCCTGAACGAGACTGACAGTCCGGTCAAAATAAGGCTGAGATGTTGTGTAAAGAAGCTCCGTTCCTCTATAGAGTTTGGTCTCTTCCAGATTCTGCTCATCCACGGAGACATTAAGCGAAAAATTCGTGGCACGGGTAAGAACATTATCAGCAGTCGTAGAAGAAATAATTGGAGATATAGAATCAACAGAAACACTCTTCGTCTGCTCTGCCGTGGCACCGCTATTGTCCGTGACAGTGAGGGTGACGGACTGATCGCCTTCATCTACATAAGTATGGGATACTATATACATGTTTGCGCCGGACAGGACTTCCCCGTCCCCAAAGGCCCAAGAGTAGTTCGAGATATATCCGTCTAGATCACTCGCAAGCCGAGCATCACACGTCACGGTTTTCCCACTTCGAGTGCAAGTGAACGTCGGTGACGGTTCCATGTTGAAGGACTTCACGGTCACAACTTGAGGAATCGAATTCGCCGTTGCACCCTGGTTGTCCTGAACAGTGAGCATAACAACGTATTGGCCTGGGTTCTGGTAAAGATGGGTTGCCTGAGCATTTGTCAGGGTCTCCTGGGAGTTATCACCATAGTCCCAAGTGTATGAGCTTAGAGTCCCATTCACATCGAAAGACGTCGACCCGTCAAACTGAGCTGTCATCGGGGCAGTTCCGAAGTCCTGAAGAATGTTGAACTGAGCGAACGGAGGGTTATTGTTGGCACCCACCGTCAGAGTACGCGTAAAGGTAGAATTATCCCCTGCAGAATTAGTTACGGTCAGTGTCGCCTGATAGACTCCATCTTGCGCATAAATATGAGTGAGGAGACCCGTGCTCGAGTTCGCACTGCTTCCATCGCCGAAATTGAAAGCGTAGTTTATTATGGAACCACTTGCAGTCAGTGAAGATGAGCCATCAAACTCCACCAGTAATGGCGAGGGACCGAAATAGGGATTAACCGTGAAGTACGCGTAGATCGATTGCCCGAGGAGGATGTTGCCCCCAAGATTGACCGCTGGCAGATTCGCTACCGAGGCGAAGCTGATGTTGGTGGTTGTACCCTGACCGAGAATTCCGCCGCCATTTTGTCCCCAGCATTTCAATGTCCCGTTAGTGAGAATGATGCACGAGAGGTTGGAGCCGAGTTGAATGTCGGCTAGAGTGCCGGTTCCAAAATTGAGGGGCTGAACAGAAGAAGGAAGCTCGTCATCGCCCACGTTAAAGGCGTAGCCGTTTTGCTCAACGTTCCCAGAACCCCAGCAACGGAGATCACCGTTAGACATGATCGCGCATGTGTGGGTCTGACCAAGGGCGATTTTCTTAACCGTACCGCCGAGGCTTACGGTTCCGCGGCTAGACGGTAATTCGTTATCTCCTACGGTTTGAGCGTTGCCGTAGCCAAGCTGACCTGAGCTTCCGAGACCCCAGCAATTGATTCGTCCATCGTTGAGGAGCGCACAAACGTGATTACTCCCGGCGTTGGCCGATACCGATTTTACAGATCCGCTCAGAGAAACGTTCGCGAGGTTAGCGACATTTTGCCCTAGGGTATTGGCCGTACTCGAATAGCCGTTCACTCCTCGCGCCCCCTGACCGAAACATTTGACGGTTCCGTCTTCGAACGCGACACAGGTATTAAACTGAGAACAAGCAATGGAGATTGCCTTTTTAGTGAATGGAAGCACGGCAACAGAAGTTGGTAGCTCATTATCTCCGATATTACTCGATCCTACCTGGCCGATCTGCCCAAATTGGTTCGAACCCCAGCAGCGTACGGCTCCAGATTCTAAAATCACACAAGTGTGATCATTACCAACGGCGACTTGAATCGCCTTCTCATCCAAGGTCATGAACCCTTGGGTGATGGGAAGCTCGTTATCGCCGATGTTATTCGTGTTTCCGTAACCTAGCTGGCCAGAGGCATTCAACCCCCAACACATTACTTTTCCTGTAGTAGAGATCATGCATGTGTGGAAACCAGTCGCCACACTTACGGCCGGCTCCGGGAGCTGAACTGCAGAGACTTGATTCGGGGTATAGTTTACGCCTAGAGGCCCCTGGCCATCGGTATACCCCTGGCCGGTGGCACCGAAGGCACTTCCTCCCCAGCACCTCAGGACTCCGCCTTCGAGGACAGTGCAGGCCGTCCTACCGGTAAGGTCGACCGTACCTTCGTAAGAGACGACTTTGAAAGTGGTATCACTCTGACGATCAAAGCCCACCCTCGCCGTAGTAAAGTTCCCTTTCACGTCGGCAACTGTGACAGCGATGGTATTGGATTGCTGGTCTGGTAGAGAGAAACCGGAGGTAAAGGCCAGCGTGAGCTTTCTTTGATTAGGATCGATCGCAACCATGTTAGAGGGAAGTGTTGAGCCGTTTAGGTTCACGACTATGGAGCCGAAGTCCACTCCACTCGCATCGGAAAAGAAGGCATGGATCGTCGGAGTATTGTTAACGAGCTGCCCGCCTGCAGGATTAAAGGTGACGACTGGTGGAGTCAGATCACCTGGCAAGTTGGTGTTCAGCTTATAGAAGCCGCTTTTTCCACCTAAGTTTCCAAACTTATCGGCCGCAAGGACGGTCAGGATGTTTTGTCCTTCCTGCAATTTAAATGTTGAGTCGAAGCTGATAAGTATAGTGCTGGCACTGATGTTCTTAGTAACTCTCTCCTCAGGTACAACTGCTCCATTCAAAGAAACCTGCACCCGATCGAAGTCGATGCCACTGGCATCTGTTAAGGTTGCCAGGATAGAGGAAGGGGTTTGCGCCAGTTCAGCATTCGCCAGACTGAAGCTGATGGTCGGTCTGATGCTTTCAGTGTTAGCAGGATTATAGACGTAGGCCGCGGTCCCTTGACCCACGTTGCCCGCTACGTCGGAGAGGCTGATCTCAAAAATGTTAAGACCAGTTCTGAGCTTATTGTTACCCGAGAGTGCCGTAGTCACGGATTGACCCTGCCGAGTATATTGGGAAGTAGGTAGGACTCTTCCGTTCAATGTAAGGCTTAAAGTCGTCCAGTCAAGCGTACCAAGATCAGAAACATTGATTCCGATCGTAGGGTCGTTGGCCGTGATAGTCGTCCCAGAAATCGGACTAAAATCGAAGTCCGCAGGAAAAATGTCGCTGAGATTATAGGAAAAGTCTCTCACCAGGGAGTTGCCACTAGTGTCTTCCACCGACAAGGAAACCTGATTCGCTCCCTGCTGAAGACGCACCTCTTCATCGAAGCTCACGGCAACAGAATTTCCTGAGCGGACCACATGAGTCTCAGGGATCTCCTCATCTCCAAGTTTAAACTCTAGAGTGCCCCAGTTGAGTTCTGTCAGGTCGGAGAAAGTAAAGACGATGGTCTGATCAAGGCCATTGAAAGTCTCTCCAGAGGCCGGCTGCGCGGCCACAGTGGGCTCGTTTGAGTCAATTAACGTGTAAAGAGAGTTAGCTGTCGCGAGGTTTCCGGCAGCATCAGCGATGCTCACCGCTAGCTCATTGCTACCGCGGACCAAGTTAACCGAGCTTAGATGGACTATAACTGCGTTCGCCAACTGGTCCACGGTGAGATCCACGGCCGGTACCAGCACTCCGTTCAGCATCACTTGGATACTACTGAAGTTCATGTCTCCCTCATCCAAAAACTCTAGTCGAATAGCGGGGGACTTATTGTTAATGAAAATCTGCCCAGCGGCCGGAACAAATGCAATCTGAGAAGGTGCCGTGTCTATAAGTGTGTAAGCCGCGACGGATTCGGCCACCTGTCCAAGTGTGTCGGCGGCACGGATGCGTACGCTATTCGCCCCTGCCGTTAGCCGCTGCGATCCTGTAAACGGCAAGGAGAGCTTTCCTTCGCTAGCGTTCCAAGTAAAGACGCCTAATGGAACAGAAACGCCATTAAACCAAACTTGGATGGAAGAAGGATTCACTCCAGTACCATCAGAGATATTGGCCACTATACTGGCGGCTTGCCCACTACTAAAGACCGACCACGAACGTGGACTGAAAGCGATCACAGGCCCTAGCGTGTCTTTCACTGTATAGGTCCGCGTGAGGCTCGTTGTAAGCCGTTTCTTATCGGCAACACTCACGTTCAGCGAATTCGTTCCAGGCCTCAAGTTAAGGCTCACATTCGCGGTATTACTCTGGATAGAAACGCGGTCTTTGCCTATGGTTGCTCCGTTTAAGACTAGCTTGAGGGAGTCCCAATCAACACCACTAGCATCCGATGCCGTGATGTTGACGATCCCAGCTTGAGATGAGAACTGGAAGTTATTAGCAGGAGTCACTGAGAGAACAGGCCCCATGAGGTCGGCCAGGGTGTAGTAGCTCAGCTCCTTGTAGTTGACTCCTGAGAGATCATTATAACTAACGGTTAGAGTGTTGAGATCCTGGATCATTCCCGCAGCTTGCGAGAGGATTACCTCATAAGAGACGCCATCAGGAAGTGCGTTCGAAGCGACTTGAACGCCATTGAGATTGAATGCGACTGTCGAGAAATTAACTTTCTCAGGCGAATTAAAGCGCACAGAGATGGCTTGATCGTAGGCATTAAAATTTGTGCCCGAATCCGGGGAGAAGGCGACGTCCGGAGCGCGCTTATCGAGAAGATAATAAGTGGCCGAGGTCGAAGTCAAGTTCCCCCAGACATCTGAAAGAGTGATGTCGAGGTGGTTTTCCCCAAGCTCCATTGAGAAGTCCGGGTTAAGCCGGAGGAGGATAGTGTTCTTTGATATCGTCCGGTAAATAATCGGGACAGGCACGCCATTGAGATCAATTCTCAGAGATGACCAATTTATATTACTTAAATCTTTAACTGAGATGGCAAGATTTGTGGTGTTGCTGAGGAAAGAAGTACCAATCTGCGGCAGAAACGCCAGGCGTGGACCTTCGATGTCGACCACTGAGAAGTTATGTTGGGCCTGCGCCAGATTACCCTCGACGTCAGCAAGGGAAACCTCGAGCTGGTTTGGTCCCACGAAAACAGAGAAATCATCAGACAACTGAAGCAAGATGCGATTTCCTGTGCGGTCTACGGTGTACTGATTCGAAGGCAGGGCTTGGCCGTTAAGGATCAGCTGGGCCGAAGACCAATTAAGAGCACTATCGTCTGTCGCCGTGATAATGACTTCAGGTGAGAGCGTATTACTAAAGACGAAGTCTTCAGGTTCGGAGAACGCTAGGACTGGGGGATTTTGATCCTTGAGCCGGTAGGTCGCCTCGCCGGTGACGAGCTTATTATCCGCGTCAAGAATAGAGACCTTAAGTGTCCCCTGCCGCGCCGATCCAAAGTCCAAGTCGAGGCTAACTTTCTCTTCTGTCACAACGTAGGAGGTAGATGGTTGTTCCACTCCATTCCAATAGACCTTCAAAGAGGCCCAGTTGATGGGTCCTGGCTCATCGAGCACAGCAAAAACGGACGCCTGCCCTGGATTATCGTCGATGACAGAGTCACTTCCTGGAATGAAGTCAAAGCGAAGCGGAGAACGATCGTACCAGTAAGTGAAGGCAAAATTTCCCTGATTACCGTTGATATCCTTAACAGAGAAAGTGAAGTTATTGTCTTCTGGAGAGATGAGATTTCCGCTATTGATGTCGAGGATGACCTTATCATCCTCCACTCTGTAAAGCTCGGCCGCTAGATCCTCGCCCTGGAGCTTCACACTCAATGTAGACCAGTCTATCCCGCTCGGGTCCGTGATTCTGATCTCTGCACTTCCGGTCTGAGTTGAAAAGTGGAATCCGTCTAAGGGAGTTGCGGCGAAGGTCGGGGCTGATGTGTCGGAGACGTTGTAAAGGACAGAGGCCGTCGTAAGCGTGCCAGTAGAGCTTGTGAGTGTTGCCGTGACGGTGTTCTGACCGATCACTGTGTAGGTGGACGGCGGGATAACCGCGGTAAGCTTTTTTAAAGTGGTATCGAGTGTCAGGTATGAGCTTCCTACTCTTACGCCATTGATAGTTAGAACTAAGGCCGCTGGAACAAGCGGCTCATCATCCTCAATTTTAACCCAGAACGTCATACCCTCATCGGCCGCGAAATTCTGCCCTGTAGGAAATTGAAAGGAAAGCTCAGGGGCCCCCTGGTCGAGGATCACGAAGTTTCGAGTCACTTGCGAGACGGCACCGAAGGTGTCGGTGACCTCGAGTCCCACGCTAATGGGCCCTGCGGCCGTGAAGGTTTGCTCAGAAAATGCACTTCCCTCCACCACAGCACCATTAGAGAAAGTCCATCGGTAGGTGGTGATGAAATCCGCTTCATCCTTATCCGTGGAGATAGATTGGCAGCGGATCTTGTTAGGAAGATAATTTGGCTCACATGACATGGCAGCAACCGGAGTCGTGTTCTCCTTCACGATGTAAGAAGTAGTAACTGAGCCCTCCCCTCCATCGTTATCTGTTACCACGAGAGTGACACTATGGGCTCCACCGCTCGGGAAAATATGGGAAACACTCTCTACGGAGCCGTAAGTCTCCGGGCCTTCCGCGTCCCAGAAATACTTATAGCTCAGGATGGTGCCGTCGGGATCATATGAGTTAACGGGGCTACAAACGAGCTTCCGTGGAGAGGAAGATGAGCAGGTAATTTGGGCCACTGGCAAAACATTCGGCGGACGCACTGGCATGACGGTGGTCTGTATTGAATCGGACCCACCCATCGAGTCCGTGACAGTTAACGTGACAATGGATAGGCCAGAATTAGCAAAAGCGTGAGAGGAGACCCCATCAGTCACCGTTTCTGCAAACCCATCACCATAGTCGAAGTGATAGCTCAAGCTCTGCTGATCGGCATCATAGGAGCTAAGTCCATTACACTGAACGAGAAGATTATTGGTTGTGCAGTTGAGCTGTGCCACGGGATTTGAATTTTGCTTTAAGTTCACGGACTGCGTGAATGTCGAGGTCGCGCCAAAAGAATCACTCACCGTTAATGAAACTTCTGCGGTGGTGCCACCGACATAAGTATGACTAACCCCTTCCTGTCCGCTAACAATGGTGCCGTCACCGAAATTCCAAGATAGGGTCTGAATGAAATCATTGGGGGCATCTGGATCAGAAGAGTTTGAGCTACACTGGACATTAAAAAGAGTATTAGATAGACAGGTAAACTGAGCGATCGGTGCGGCATTCGCCTTTACCGAATAGGTACGGGTCACGGAGGATTGACCGCCATCATTATCGGTTAACAAGAGAGTAACTGCATGATCGCCTGGAGTTGAGAAAGTATGTGTCACAGGCGCATTGTTAGTTCTCGTCTCTGATGTATTGTCATCAAAGAGATACTGAAATGTCACAATCGATCCGTCGCTATCTGTTGAGAGCGCAGGATCACATGTAAGCTTATTTGTTATCGTCGACGTGCAGTTTAACTGCGCCACTGGTAGCACATTTTGAGCTAGAACTGCCTGAACATTAGTCGTCGCCTGACCCGTGAGGTTACTCGAGTCCCTTACTGTGACCACAACCTGATAAAGGCCAGGAGTTTGGTACGCATGAGTGGCCACTCCGCTCGAATTCGTCTCCGTCGCTCCATCTCCGAAATCAAATGTGTAAGAAAGGGTGTCGTTGTCGACATCGTAGCTTCCCTGAGTGTTGCAAGAAACGAGCATGTTCTGAATAGAGCAGCCAAGTGCGGCGACAGGAGGGTGACTCTGAATCAAAGCTTTAAGGGTGACTAAATCGATGAGACCACCGTAACCATCACTAGTCCCTGACCCAATGAACTCCAATCTGGATGTCCCATTGCGTCCCGGAACTGAAAAGGCATAATCCTTCCATCCTCTTTGCGTTCCATTAAGCATGATGACATCAACATCATTCCACTTAACCAGAACTTGATTTGTGCTACTGTTAGACAGAACTCTCGGCGTATAGCTAAAGCTCAAAACGTACGCCTGACCATCTTGAGTAGGTACGTCATGATAAACCGAAGCATTAGAATCAGAGTCCAGCTCCAGCTTACTCTCCCCATCCCTCGCCTCATAATCTCCGATGTTCTTACCGTATTGAATTTCTAGCTGCTTTAAGGTCTGGGTATAGGTTCCTGACTTCCAGCCTTCAATTTCTTTAAAGAGTCCCCAATTCTGTCCGGAGAGGGGCGGAGTGTTCTCGAAGCTTCCATTGACCAGCAGATTTTGGTCTACGCCGCTCTCCTTGAAGGACAGATTATCAATTAGCCCCCCTAGTCCGTCACTGGCACCGGAAGCCTTGAGTTCGATTTTGGTCTTTGTTGAGCTGGCGTCAAAACTTACGGTGTATTCCCTCCACCCAACAGTGGTGTTGTACAGAGTGGCCTTGAGTTCTTCATTAATAAAAACTAGTACTTCGTTTGAAGTACCGATTCCAGCAACCCTAGGAGTATAGTGGACTTTGAGGGTATAACTCGATCCGACCGAGGTTGAAACTTCCTGATAGAGACTCGAGTTCTGGGCACCATCCAACTCAGCTTTTTTTACACCGTTTTGGGCATTGATAATTCCAGAAATATTCCCCTGAATTTCGAAACTGACCGGTTCATTCATGGGCTTGGTCTTCCAGGCTCCAAGCTCGGAGAAAAGTTTAAATGTATTGTAGGCGGTGTCATGAAGCTCAAAGGAAGGGTTAGAAATCAGATTTTCCGAATCAAGGGTATCGTTTAAGGGAACGAGTTTCACGTTGTCGAGGAGTGCTCCATATCCATCACTTTCCCCGGCGCCAATAAATTCTACTCTCATTGTGGAACTTTGAGCGGTGACTTCGACTTCCTTTTGGACCCAATAAACAAATGGAGATTGAACCTGTATTACGAGCTGCCCATCTATCACTACCTGCATCTGATTAGACGTCAGGTTAAAGTTCCGAGGGGAATAGTCAAAACTTAGTAAGTATCGATGACCGGGAGTGTGCTGTCCGAGCACCCCTGACACAGATGAGGTCATAATTTAAGTCAACAGCATCCAAGCGACCGGTTTTATAAATTACTCCAATAAATTCTTCTTCTGTCGTCCGTCGATTGTCTA
>JAIYDC010000065.1 GCA_027487685.1 Pseudomonadota bacterium
CGAAGAGAAAATACGAGTAGGGAGAAAAATCCATACTCTTAGAGGTCATCTTGAATCGCACCATCCACTGGTGGGAAGTAGCGCTGTTTCTGACCGATAGCGTGCCGCACTGCTACACCAGTTCCGAGTTCGTTCAAGTTCCAGACTGTCTCGGGAAGGTTCAGGCTCTGCCGAACGCGATCCATCGTTTGAGGGGCGAAAGGATAAAGCATGATCATCAGATTTTTCAGAACATAGAAAGAACTATAGAGACCATCCTTGCGGCCCTGAAGGTCGGCGCGGTCGTCGTGGGGCTTGTGCTGCACGAAGAGGCCATTGATGAGGCGAGCGTAGTTCTCGATTTGCCCTAGGAGGGTGAGGTACTCGGCCTTCTCCATATTCTTCACATAAAGCTGGACGATTTTAAGGGTCTCTTTCTCGACCTTCTCGAGAAGTTGCCCATCCGGCACCAAGCCATCAAACTTAGAATTGGCGGCAGCGATAGGCTTCTCGATGGCAGCATTCATGGGTCCGGCGAGGAACTTGTTGCGCTCTTTTAAGGTCTCGAAGTCAAAGTTCGACTGTTTCTCCGGGAGGCCTAGGGTTGAAAGATAGTAGCGTATCTGATCCGGGTCGTGGCCAAACTCTTCCAGCAGCTGGTCTCCACTGTAGAAGTTCCCACGTGACTTACTCATCTTCTCACCGTCGACCATCAGGTGGAAAACGCTAAAGACATCCGTCAGCGCGAGCTCCCCAGCAACCGGCATGCGGTGGATCTCACTCTGCGTACCGAACCACATCGCCCCTTGCATGAGGACATAGAAGTAGACGTTGTCCTGACCTAGGAACTGGTAGATACGAGCTTCGGGGTCTTTCCAGAAACGTTCAAACTCTTGTGGGTCCCGGCCCTTTTGCTTGAGCGCAAGCTTGGTGAAGGAGATCGGCGCAATGAGCGAATCAGGCCAGACGTAGAGAGTCTTTCCCAATAGCTCGGGGTCGATCTCCGGGGGTACAGGGATTCCCCAAGTCACGTCCCGCGTGATCGACCGATGGGCCCAGCCGTCCAAGAGTTGGCACGGGATACCCTTCTCTTCAAGCAGCTTCAGCCCGACCGCGAAGTCGGTTTTGGTCTCGAACTGAACGACGACTTTTTTTCCGGGTGCATACCGACTTTTATGGGCGGGCAGAGTCGATCGGATTTCCTTAAAGAGAGGCTCATGCGTATTGTCGAACTGAAACGCAGGTCGGACGGTTTCAAAAACTTCGTTAAACACACCCTTGCGCCACTTGTTCTGCTTAGTCTTAATCCAATCGGTCAACTGGTCAGAGACTTTCCAGAGATCAAGCCACCAGTGAACCGTATCCCGAAGTTCTGGAGTTGCATCAGAAAGGCTGGACTTGGGATTGATCAGTTGCGCCGGATCGTACTGGATGCCACAAACTTCACAGGAGTCGCTGTAGGCACTTTCGTTCGTGCATTGCGGATTCGGGCACTTCCCTGTGACGTTCCGGTCTTGAAGGAAGCGACCCAGTTTTGGATCGAACCACTGCTTAGAGGATTTCTTGACCAGCATTCCGTTTTTCCAGAGCTTTCGAAGAAAGTCCTGGCAGAGCTCTGCATGCATCGGATAAAGGTCGGGTCGGGAGGTTCCGGAGAAGACATCAAAGGAAATTCCGTAGCGGTTAATCGTCTGCTTCTGCCGCTCATGGATGAGGTCGATGAACTCGCGCACCGGAAGATTATTTTTGAGTGCGGCCACTTCTGACGTTGAGCCATGGTCATCATTGCCGCTGACGAAAAGAACGTTCTCATTTCCGATCAGCATCCGAAGGTAACGGGCGAGGATATCCGGCGGAACCATCGCTCCGGCCAGATGTCCTAGATGGAGTGGTCCATTGGCGTAAGGCATGCCCGCTGTCACTACGGCGGATTTTGGCCGCGGGAGGCGTTCGAGGATTTCTTTGACAGTAGTAGGAGGTGTAAAGGGCTTATTCATAGGGATTATTGTAAAGGATCAGAAACAGGGAAGACATGAAAATGTCGCGAGATCGCGCATTCAACAGTATGAAATTGCCCCA
Organism: Pseudomonadota bacterium; assembly: GCA_027487685.1. Taxonomy (GTDB): domain Bacteria; phylum Bdellovibrionota; class Bacteriovoracia; order Bacteriovoracales; family Bacteriovoracaceae; genus Peredibacter. The sequence continues at coordinate 2,059 of JAIYDC010000065.1, forward strand.
AAAAGAAGTATGTTTTCCCCTTTTCATAGCGCCAGACCACAAGCACTGATTCTTTCTTTGCTGCGATCTGGCAAATCATCATCCAGGTCTGGGGAACATCATGAATGTTGAACTTCTTCTAAGTACTCTGACAAACCCGACTCTCCTCTTCTTCCTTCTGGGGATTGTAGCAACAGCAATAAAAAGTGATCTTGAGATTCCGGCACCGTCCGCAAAATTTATTTCCCTGTACCTTCTCTTCTCTATTGGCTTCAAAGGCGGCCAGGAACTCGTCCACGGCGAGCTCACTCCGGAGATTTATCTTTCGCTTTTTTTTGGGCTTCTGATTGCTGCGGCAATTCCACTCTACTCATTCTTTCTTCTGAAGAGGAAGCTTGGGGTCGTTAATGCCGGCGCCATCGCCGCAACTTACGGCTCGGTCAGTGCCGTGACCTTCGTGGCCGCCGCTGGCTTCCTCGAGGCCCAGGGAGTGACTTTCGGTGGCCACATGGTCGCTGTGATGGCGCTGATGGAAGTTCCCGCGATCGTCGTAGGTGTCCTCTTAATCAAGCTCTTTCAGAAACAGCGCCAGCGTCCCGAATCCATGGGAAGCATCATTAAGCACGCTTTCACCAATGGCAGCGTCGTCATGATTCTCGGAAGCCTCGTGATCGGAATCCTCTCGGACTCCAAGCAGGCCGAGGGCATCAAGCCTTTCACCACCGATATTTTCAAAGGCTTCCTGGCCATCTTTCTTTTAGAAATGGGCATGCTCACGGCCAAACGAATCCGCGGGGCCTTCCACTACGGTGCCGTACCGTTTATTTTCGGTATCCTCGCTCCGATGGTTAACGGTTGCGCCGTAGCGTTCTTGAGCCAGTTCGTCACTTCGGATCCAGGGAACCGTTTTATGTTCTCCATCCTAGCAGCAAGTGCATCCTACATCGCTGTACCAGCGTCCTTGAAGCTCGCGGTTCCTGACGCCGATCCTGGTCTTTACGTGCCATTGGCGCTGGGGATCACTTTCCCCTTCAATATTACCATTGGTATGCCGCTCTACTTGCACCTCATCACCCAGTTTTAGGCCACTGCTCCACCCTGAGACGTATTCTTAAGAACATAAATAGCGGCGTCATTATCGGGATAAGGAACTCCCGACAGAGTAAAACACTCCAGCTTAACATGAGTCATTATCCGTGCGGAAAAGACGATAAGAAACTTTGAATCGTTCACCCAGGATTCGTATGTTAAAGACCACTAACCTCCTTCTTCTGTTTCTGGCACTGGCGACCGTAGCTTGTAGCAAGAAATCCTCAGATGTCCGACTAGAAGTAAGCCACAATTTTGTTTTTGGTAGCGCTGGGACGTCGGAGCTTGCGAAAGGCGGCCTAATGGTCTGGGGAACGAGTTCGACCGGGGCCGCCTTCGGTCGAGTCGTCGGTGACGGCTCAGCGGTCAATCTCCAGTTACAGTCTGGAAGCTGGACATTCTTCGCAATGGCCTGGGATGGAACAAAAAACTATTTCAACACGACACTCTCTCCAGGGGACCGCGACGTCTTTGGTGGCATCGTCCGCTGCGGAAGAAGTGCGCCGACCCAGATCGAGGGCGAGAGAGCAACGGTCAACCTTACCCTGACGGATGTCGGTTGCGGAGATCAAGCCTTCAAAGGGACCGCGGCCTTTACTCCCGGAACTCTCCGTCCCTTCCGTCCTGTTTTCTGCAACAGCGTTACCAACGTCACGGACGCGACGAAAGTCTGCGCCGATACGATCGGAGAGCCTAGAAAGGTTGCCGAACGAGCGCCCATAGGGAGCTTTCGGATCGTCCTAAAAAACTTTTTCACGACGGGAGGCCCGAGAGTCCCAGGCCCCGACGGACTCAGGGGTGAATGTGTGCCCTTTTTTGGCCACGCCGATGGCGGAGTTGAAGCAGATCCCTATTACGGCCTATCCAAAAGGACTGTTCCAAATCTCCCTGCAGGTGGCCCCGGTCTGCCTTTTTTTACAGAGATCGAAATGTTTCCTGGAAATGGGGACTGTAATGCCGCTGGCATCAATGCCCGAGCACCGATACTTAAGGCTTTTCCGGATGGCATCGCCAACAATACATTCAACAGTAAGAACTTCGTCACGGCGGCCGAAAACCGTCACTACCTCACCGTGCCACCGACGACAGTCTGCGCCGGGCGAGAGGATCCCTCTCCCGATGGTGCAGCCTTCGCCGCTGGGGACGGAAGCGTTGACCGACCTTACGCCATCTGTAACGTCACCCAGTGGAATGCGATTAGCGACCTGACGAAGGCATACAAGCTCCAGGCCAATTTGAACTTCAACCCTTTCTCTAAGGGGATAGGGATGGGGATGCCCACAAGTCACCCGCTTTATCATTGCCTCGACTTCGGCACGAACTTCGTTCCTCTGGGCGCTATTGCCAGCTGCGCCGGTCCCGAAAGCGATCTCGTATGGAACACCTCAACACCCTTCACCGGATTCCTAGAAGGCGGTAGCTTTACCCTTAAAGGACTGCGCTTTCGTAATGACGTGGCCAACGACGTGGGTCTCTTTTCACAAATCGCCGGGAACGCTCGCATCCAGAACTTAAAACTCGACTCGTTGGAACTCGAAGGTAAAAGCTTCGTTGGGGGTCTGGCGGGATCAATTGCAGGGACGTCCACGCCGCCAGCTATTGTTAAGGTAGATAACATTCAAATCATCAACAGCGAGGTACGGGCCCGGCAGGTCTCAGGTAATTCGAAGGCTGGAGGCCTGGCAGGATCCATCGCCTACGCTACCGTCGGCAACATCTGGATTGATCGCTCTCGGCTTAAGGCCGATGGGAAATATGTAGGTGGGATTGCAGGTGACGCTACAAACTCGACAGTAAGAAATATCTCCGCTGACATGGAAATCAGAGCGGATTTTCAGGGAGTTCAAAAGATCGGTGGTATTTTTGGGCTGACAAGTTCGACATCAATCGATAACGCGAAATTTGAAGGGTCAATCACTGCCACAGGGGACATGATCGGCGGAATTATCGGTGTGGCCAACACTGGTACCCAGGCGAGGAATGTCTATTCAATCGCCTTTATCAGAAACTCTAGTACTGGCAGTAACCTCAAGACCGGCGGCCTCTTCGGATTCTGGAATAGCACGGCCAATGTCGGCCCGGGGTACTCTCTCTCCTATCTGTCGTCTCCCTGTATGACTGGCTGCCAGCTAGGGGCGATAGTTGGGATGACAAATCCCGCGACTTGGACTCTTGTGACAAGCGGCAAACTCTATAAGTTAAGCGCAACAGAGACTGGAGAAAACTCCGGGGGGACGTTCGGCAGTCAAGAGATGGTTCTCACTCTCGACCAATTTAAAGCTCCGGCCACCTCCATTGGAGGAAACTTCCCAAACACCGGCATCAACGATTGGGAGTACAAAACCAGCGTCTACCCGCGGCTGGACTTCGAAAACCACGTCTGCACCGGAAGCTCCGTGCAGACTAGCGTAGCGACCCAACTCACGGCGAAACGTATCTGTAACGACAACGAATACTTAGCTATGGAAAGTGACACCGGAACCTTCTTTAAACTTGCCGCGAACATCCGTTTACCGAACCCCACCAGCGCTGCGACTAGAATCGCAACCTTCAGTAAACAACTAGACGGCGATCACTTCGCCCTTATTGGTGGCATAGGACAGGACGTAGGCCACATCGGCACGAACAACGGCACTCTAAAAAACCTCAGGCTCCTGGGGCTGACCAGAAACGATACAACCGCTGGAACGGAGACGAATCCAGGCGCCGTCTTCGTTGCTATCAATAACGGAAATTTGGAAGACATCACCGCTGATCTCTACGGAAACTTCCACAGCTACGCTGGTCTCCTCGTTGGGAAAAATGCAGTAAACCTAGGTAAGATAAGAAACGTCGAGGTCCAGGGGGCACTGGCCGCCGGTGGTTCCGTCGCCCCAATCGCTTACCTCAACGAGGGCCTCATTGAAGGCTCAATCTCGTCCACAGAAATGCGAAGCAACACAGCGACAGGCTCCATCTACGCAGGCTTTGTGGTCAAGAACCAAGGGACAATCATTCGCTCGAACTCCAAGTCTCGGCTTCACGACAGCGCCACACAAACAGCTAGCGAAGTTTCGATGCTGGTCTACAACAACGAGGGGATCATCCAAGACGTCTCCGTCTCGGATGAGTCCTACTACAGTATTCACGGGACCAATGCTTATTACTTTTATAAGACTAATACTACTGGTTTGGGAAGAATCGACCGCCTCACAAATTTTGGCTCGATCTTCCGCAATCCCGCCAATTATACGACTGCCATTACGACTTTTCCAACTGACAACGGTGCCTCTGAGGGAACAATCGGAGTCCTCCTCCGGCAGGGCGGAAGATCCGGCATAAGACTCTTAGACCGTCAGCCGTTCACTTGTACCAATGCAGACGATAATGAGCTTGAGATTCCAAGCTGGAGTTCGATACCGGATTTCGCTAACTGGGACAGTGCACTCGGCTTAGGGGGGGCCTATAACGGTTTTAGCCCTAATGCTAAGCGCCTCGTCGTCGACGCGGAATTAAACTCCGGAATCCGCTTCATTCAGCAAGTTATCAACTTCGACTCAATTGCAAAGAAATTTAGCATTCCTTCGGAAGACTGCCCCGACTCCAAAACAGGAAAGGTCTCTCTCTACTGGACGAATGATATCCCAGTCGGTTCTTCAGGTGTTGCGGCCGCCGGCGTTCTTCTTCCCCAGGACTCATTATCCGCAAGTAACGCCGGAGAAGAATGGTACTACAACACCTACATCTTGCCCAATGACGATAGCGAGGTACTCGCCTACTACGCTTACTACTTAGGCATAACTTCCACGGCCGTGACTCCAAGACTGTGGGAATATAATGACGAAGGTCTAGAACTCTTCGAAATGAAGTAGGTCGTGCTACCAGCAGAAGCTTGTCTTTACCTAATGAACCTGTATGTGACAGAATAGGATTCAATGAATAATGCCCTCCCCCCTTCCGACTACATTCTCATCGTCGATGACGAAGCTGACATCATAGCTCTGCACGAAATTGTCGTTCGAGTTTTCTTCTCCGGTACAATTGTTACAGCAGAATCGGGCAAGGAAGCGTTGGATAAGATTCAAATGCTCGGAGATCCGATGATCATTATTTCGGACCACAAGATGCCTAACGGTGATGGTCTTTTTCTGTTCGAATCTTTAAAAGTTCAGGGGAGTAGAGGTCATTTCATCCTCTGCACTGCTACCCCTTGTGCCGAGGTCAAGGCCATTTACTCAGAGTGCGTCACGGTCATCGAGAAGCCTCGGACGGCGCCTGAACTTGCAAAGCTTATTCCCGTTCTCCTCGCTCAGTCGAATGCCAAAAAAAGCTGATCAACATTAAACGGAGAAAACACCTTGAGTGACCTTAGTTATATCCTTCTTATAGACGACGAAGAAGATATTCTCGAGCTCCACGAAGCCGTCATCAGGCGCTATTTCAAAGGCCGCATTGAACTCTGCTCCTCCGGACGCAAGGCCATGATCCGAGTCGAAGAGCTCGGTGATCCATCAATCGTAGTGACTGACCACACGATGCCTGACGGCGATGGTCACTTCGTCTACGAGGAACTGATAAAGCTCCAAAGCAAAAGCCGCTTCATTTTGTGTACTGGAACTGCACCCGAAACTTTATTACCTCTCTTCCCGAGTGCCGTCGCTATCCTTGAGAAGCCCAACACCCTGCGAGGACTCGAAGGGGTGATTCCAAAGCTCCTTCCCGAAATTTAAGCTCTCAGTGGCAGGTGGGCCCGGAGGACTTCGACAAACTCAGTTGGTGCCGTAAGGTGCGGGCAGTGACCGTTGGACGCCAATTTAACAAAGTGACTTCCCTTAATCTGGCGATGGACATAATCGCCTACAACTTCCGGGGCTATGACATCGTCTTTACACTGAAGGATAAGAGTTGGAAGATCTAGCTTAGGAAGTTCACTTCGGGAATCGGATGTGAAGGTCACGCGAGCGAAGTGCTTAGCAATGTCCGGACGGATTTGACAAAAGCTAGTCGCGATCATCTTACCCTGCTGGGGATCGTTTCCGGTGAGGACGGGGGCAATGGCCTCTGCCCATCCAGCGTAATTGGACTCGAGGGAGCGGATCAACCCTTCGATGGCCTCACTCGTGAATCCTCCCACATAATCGCCGGAGTTAACATAGCACGGAGAGGGTGTGACAAGAATGAGTGCCTTAAAGAGGTCAGGACGTTTGACCGCAGCGCTAACACCGATCATCGCACTGACCGAATGGCCGACGAAAGTCACTGGACCGATGCCAAGGTCCTCAATAACCTCAATCACGTCGTCAGCATAGCCGGCAAGACTGCCGTACTTTCCCTTATCGTAATAGGCCGCCTCTGATGCACCAGAGCCCATGTGATCAAAGAGCACCAGACGGTGAGTCTTCTCCAGCTCGGGGCTGACCAGACGCCACATCTCCTGACTGCAACCGTAACCATGGGAGAGCATCAAGACCTCGTCTCCGGATCCAAGGAGGTTGACGTTATTTCGCTTGATGATGTTCATGGTGACTCCTCAGTTTGCGGAAAATCGAGAATGAAAGTAGTTCTTAAACCAGATGGCCCAAGGTAGAGTTCGGCGCCATTGGCAGAGATCAGAGTCTTAGAAATCGAAAGGCCAAGGCCCGATCCCTTACCAGGTGCTTTGGTCGTAAAGAACGGGTTAAAGATAGATACTCGAATGGCCTCTGGAATGCCCGGCCCACTGTCGCTAACCTTGAGCAAAAACTTTTTAGGGTGAACTTCGATCTCAAGTTTGACCCATTTCTCTTCGGATTCTTGGACTGCGTCGAGGGCATTATTCAAGAGATTAAGAAGCACTTGCTCGATCTCGCTCACCCGACAACGGATAGGTACCAGAGCAAGGTTGCAGTGGAAGGTAAGAGCAACTCCGTGCTCGCAAAACTTTGGTTCAGCGATTAAGAGAACCTCATCGCAGATCCGGCGCAGGTCATGAGACTCGAGCTCATCACAAGAGCCATCTCGCGCGAGGGTCTTCATGGAGCGGATAATGCTAGAGATTCGGCCCACGTTCCGCTTAATCCCCTCGAGCTTGGGACGAGCATTCGGAAATGCCACTAACTCATACCCTAAGACTTCGGCCATCCCGTCAATGATGGTCAAAGGATTATTAATTTCATGTGAAATCCCGGACGCCATCACTCCGAGGGCCGCGAGCCTAGCACTTGCCTCGATCTGGGTCCGCTGATGCTCCATCTGCTGATCACGCAAGATCAGGGGTGTCAGGTCATTTTCCAAGCGGAAAATCTGAGGAACTCCGCTGATGTTCATCATCACGGCCTTGGCGAAAACATAGGTCGTGGACTGGGAAGATCGCTGGTAACGATATTCCCTTTCAAATGAGAGCTCACCAAGTTTAAAACTATTCCAGTCTTGGGTGACACTTTCCCGGTCCTCCGGATGAACAGCATTTAGCCATCCATCCCCGATGGCCTCGTAGAGCTTGAGCCCCGTCATCTCTTTCCAGCAATCATTCACACTGAAGCAGCTTCCAAGCTTGTCGGCGAGAAAGACCCCAACGGGTGACTGTTTGATGAGCTGATCTCGAAACTCAAGCTGCTGAAGAAGTTTCTTTCGGACAAGGGCCTGTTCGGTCACATCAATTCCAATGCCCGCGTACCCCGAATCTGTAGGATAGACCGAGATCTCCGCGTAAAGAATCCCGAGCTTCGTCGGGAATGCGACCTCGCCGGACCATTCAAGGTTCGCGCCCAGCGCAGCCCTAAGGCCATCAACCATACCGGTTGAATTCTCGTAGGCGAGAAGATCATGGAAGCTTTTACCGGGGGTGAGGTAGCGTTCGAAGTTTGCATTACATGAGCGCACAAGGAAGCTTCGCTCGAGTTCGAACGTTAGTGCGCGGTCTTCTATAAAACGTTTTAGGTGCATCATATTTATCGTAATAGTTTACAGAGGATCTGTCAGGGAGGTGTCAAATTCTGAACTTTCGCCAGAGACTCAATTAAATAATGCGTTTTGATAGGCTGGATTAACAAACCTTAATGTGTTGTAAGCAACGGAGAAATCTAACGGTCAAAAAGTAAACTCCGTCCCCTTTAGAGGGACGAAGTTTACTTACCAAGTTCAAATCTAAGTTAATTGTTAAGGTGGTGCCGAAGCTTAAAAGCCCAGGCGACTAAGAAACTTTCTGATAAGGCCTGGCTTCGCCGGTGCCGCTGGCGCTGGGACTGAAGGAGTAGCGGTTGATGACCTGCCCTGAGTTGCGGCATTTGAGGCGTTGCGAGTTTCCTGATGAGGCCTGCGCTCAGAGCGCTCACGGCCACCACCCTCTCCTCTCGGCCGGCGGTCTCCACGCCCCTGCTGATCGCTTCTCGGACCGCGTTCACCACGGGGTCCTCTTTCGGATCTTGGTCCACGCTCGGCACCGTCACCGTTAGCGGCCTGTTCCGGACGATCTCCCCGAGGTCTGCGTTCGCGTCCTGAACGATCACCCGGAGTCTGCTCCCGATTTCTGCCGTCGCCACCACGACCTCGGCCTCGCTCGCGGCCTTCATCGCCCTGATTCTCAGGCCGCTCAGGTGCCGGAACTCCACGTAAGCGAGCGATGGCCTCGATCGCTTTATCGTCCTTACCAGGAATAGCAAAAGTCGTAGCAAAGCCTGTTAATCCACGTCGGCCTGTGCGACCAATACGGTGGATATAGTCTTCCGGCTCCTTAGGCACATCGTAGTTAACGACGTGAGCAACGTCATCAACGTCGATCCCGCGGCCCATAACGTCAGTCGCGATAATAATCCGGGCCTTCCCAGACTTGAACGTTGCCACCGCTTCCTCCCGGTGCTCCTGCTGGAGGTCCGAGTGGATATAGGTCACATCGTGAATTCCTTTATTGGCGAGAAGCCGGGAGAGCTGGAACGTCGTCTCTTTTCGGTTCACGAAAATAAAGAAGGTTCCTTTTTCCCGTTCAAGAAGACGCACCAGCTTAAGAAGCTTGCGCTCCTCAGGCACCCAGTGGAGTTCCTGGTCAATTTTGGGAGTGGTTTTAGCACTCTTTTCGATCACCACTTCCTCAGGGGCATTCATCGCCTTCCGAGCAAGTTTTTCCACCTGTGGCGCGAAAGTTGCGGAGAGCATGAGGGTCTGGCGCTCTTTAGGAATTTGCTCCGTGATGAGATCGATTTGTTTGGCAAAGCCCATCTCGAGCATCCGGTCCGCCTCGTCGAAGATAAGACACTGGATGAACTCAAGCCAGACATTTCCGCGCTCGAGGTGGTCACAAAGTCGACCAGGAGTTGCAACAATGATCTGAGGTGACTGGGCCAGGGCCTCTTTCTCGGCCTCAAGATTCGCACCGCCAATGCAGACAGCGACTTTCATCCCGAAAGGAGATGCAAAGTTCCGGAAGACCTCTCCGGTCTGGAGCGCGATTTCCCGCGTCGGTGAAAGGGCCAGGATAAAGGTTCCGTTCTTACCTTTGAAACGCTCTACACTGGGAATCACGAAGCTGGCGGTTTTACCACTCCCGGTCTGGGAAGAGACGAGAACGTCTTTCCCGGTAAGGGCGACGGGTATTGTTTTGTGCTGAACTTGGGACGGGAACTTATAGCCGGCCTCTTGGACAAGCTTGAGCATCTCTGGCGATAGGCCGAGCTCGGTCCACTCGATGGGGGCAGCAATAAGCGCTGCCTCTACCGGGGCTTCTGACATGGTGTCAGGCATCGATTCAGGCGCGGTCGACGTCGAGTTAGGCGTCGTTTCAGGGGTCGTGTTCGTATCGTCCATTAAAAAATCCTTCAAAGCTTTATGTTTCAGAATGGGTATTATGGACAATTTTCCACCCTTTTGGAACGTTGAAATGACCTTAAGGAGTAAGTCTGAATGCACAACGCAGCAAAGAGGGTAACGATTGCAGCGAAGAGACGGGCCAAGACCCGGAAATCCCACAGGCAATTTCAATCGCGGGTGAGTGTTTTGTGGTGATGAGGACCACATAAGGTGTAAGCTCATAGGATGAAACAGCGACCGCTAGTGACCATTGGACTGATCCTTTTTTGTCTTTTAGTCACGCTTATGATCCCGACACTCGACACGTCGATCTACGGATTCAACGGTGATCCACTCAGCTGGTTAAGCTTCTCCCCTACTGACCCCTGGCGGATTTGGGGTTTATCGATCCTACTCTCGCCCTTCGTTCATCTCAACCTCTGGCACCTTTTCACAAACCTTATCTTTCTTGTGCCTCTGGCCCTGATTATCGAGCGCCGGCGATCGCCGGCCCAGCTGGTTATCATTTTGGTCTGTATACACCTCGCGGGCCTCTTATGCCTCCTCGCCTTAGGAGCGGGCATCCCTCTGGAAGGGAAGCTATTCCTCGGGAGCAGCCAAGTGCTGGCCGGGCTCTACACATTTTGGGCGCTGGAAGAGAAGAAGTTCGCTTATCTTCTTATCCCAGGAGGCATCTTGCTTAGCGGTTTATGGCAGGGCCAGGATCAGTTAACAATCCTGGCCCACGGCGCTGGCGTCATAGGCGGAGTGCTACTCATTTTTAGCAACGCTCTCCGGAAGAAGCTCGGGGCGAAGCGCACGAATTGAGCCATCGTCATCTGAAAGGATCCAGAAGTCCCCCGCCACAGCGACGTCTGCGTAAGTTTTTTTCCATGCGCCCTCGGTCACGGAGGGATTCCAGTGGAAAAGGACTCTCCCATCGTTAGCATCGAGCACGAAGAGTCCCTTGGTCATCGCTGGATAGAGGATGACGTGAAGCCGCGGATCGTAAGTTGCACCAGCGAGGGAAAAATCTTTCTCCCCGGCGTCAAAGCACCAACGGTTTAATTTCGTATCCAGGTCGAAGCGGCAGACCTTCCCGTGAATTGAGGCGTAGAGTATGGAGCGATCCAGGACTTTCGGAGTTGCGGCGAGGGGATCCGTTGTATTGTGCGCGATCGTGTGTTCTCCTGTTTTGCGATTAAAGCACGTGACGTGTCCCCGTTCGGTTGGAAAGTAGATTTCGCCAGCGATGTAGCACACGTCTTGTGCTACCACCACGGGTCTCATCCAACTCGAGGCCGCGAGCTCCCTTTGCCAGAGAATCTTTCCGGTCTTAAAATCCAAAGCGGCGGCGTAGCATTTATTCTTTTTATCGTCATTCTTCTCCCGACCTGTACCGATATAGACCACTCCGTCTTCCACTGCGACACCAGCGTCCATGTGACCTATGTTCACCTGCCACTTGGGAGTCATGCTGATAGGGTCGATGGCGTGAAGCCCATCGATCCCTGCCACCGCCAGGAGCGTAGACTCACCGTTATGGGTACCAATCACTGCCTGGGCCTCCGTATGGCCCAGGGTCTGATGGCTTCCCTTGAAAGCACCAGAAGTCAGATCAAACCGATAGACGCGAGCGTGATGCGTATCGTGGAGACCTTCTCCAATGTAGATGGACTGGTTCCAGACAGTGATCTCCGTTGAAGCGGGAGTTCCGATATAAAATGTCCTAAGGACCTTTCCGCTCGAGAGCTCAAGCTCGCTCACGACACCAAGATCGTTTCCTGAAAATACTCGGTCCGCAGTGATCACTGCGGACCGAAACGATCCTTTGCCGGTATGGATCCGCCAGACCTGCTCGATCCGCTGAAGGCCGAGGCTCCGATCGCGCAGCGACTGGAAGTTTGTCGGGACAACTGGAACGTCGGGGTATTTGAGGGCAGAGGGAGTGGCACGCAAGGTACTTTCTCGCTCGATGGTAGATAGGAGTCGAGGATAGTTTTTCCACCACTTCCAACCCCAGACGCCGCCGATGATGATGAGGTTCAGGGCAAGAGCAGTTGCGAGGACCCGAGGCTTTAAGAGAACCTCGAGAAGCTTCCTCGGTCCCTCGAGCTTAAGCTGGATCCCGAAGAGGGCGGCGATGAAGCTTGCGACCACCGAGAGGGCCACCGTCACCATGGTGAGAGGAATCATGACGGTGGGAAGAATCATGGGAACGAGTTCATGGGACGGTGACATTTTTAACTCCTCCGTGGTGGCCATCGAGCCAGATGCGATCGCCAGTTTTAAGCACCTGCGTCGCCCGTGGCAAGTTGATGCTGGGAACTCCTAGCTCCCGTGCCAGGATCGCACAGTGACTCAAGATCCCTCCCCGCTCGACAATAACGCCTTTGGAGCGAGTGAAAAGGGCGGTCCAGCCCGGATCGGTGGAGGGTGCTACGAGGATCGCATCCTCAGGCCAGGTAGAGAAATCGACCTCAGAGGGATCGGTCACCACATAGACAGTGCCTTTCACGATCCCGTGGCTTAGAGGAACACCCATGAGCGTGCTGGTGGTGAGATCATTCTGCTTCAGGCACGAGGCCATTTCTTTTTTCTTCAGAACGTCCGGGAGATAAACTCCCTTGTAGGCGTCAAGCTCAGCTTTACGCTGCCTGATCTTCACCTTCAACTCTGGAAAGAGACTCATGTTGAAGGAGAGTGCCTCAATCTCCTCGACCGTGAGAGCGAAGATATCATTTCCTAAACCTAGCCGCTTACCGATCTCTAGGGAGAGGTAGCGGATATGGGCATAGGGACGCAGGATTTCCATTTTCCACTGCTCCCGCAGCTCCAGGAGTTCTTTCAGTAAGCGCCACTCTTCGACCAGGACAGAGTCTTTAAAGGTTTTCAAGGTATGAATTTCGGCCTCAACGTCAATCGTCGCGTGCGGCCCCGAGGTACGCGCCCTACCACCTCCGAAGGCCGCGTCCCCTAGCTCTTCCCAGCGCGGGTGAGAAAGGTCAAGCTCACCTGGACCCCGGTGACCAAAACGCGAAAAGAAAAACTCTCGCTTGAGAGGTTCCTCAAGGGCGCGACCGAAGTAACGACCCATCTCAAACGTCGCAGTCTGAAGGCCTGCGCCCATCCAGCGCTGAAGATACGGGTCAGTCTCATCTTTACCCACCACGCTGCTGAGAACGGCCCGCAGACTCTGGTGTGTGGCCTCGATGAGAACCACCAAAACCAATGGCCACTTAAGACTTAAGCGGGAGAAGTTGGCGACTTCTTTCTGCCACTGGTTGATGAGATCGGCCTGATCCCATTCGCGGTAAACTGAACCGTTCCCAGGTCGTTGGAGCTTATGCTTAAAGTCCACCAGTTCTTTGCGGGATTTTTCAATCCAGCTGCGCCGGTTCGTGGACATGTTCCACCCTACACGGAGCATCCGGGATACGCTGGTTGGAATGTGGATGATTCCGGTAGCAGAAACTTTGTGCCATTCGAATTTCAGGTGCGGCCTTGGCTCAGGATCTATCCGGTAAGGGATAGGCCCAAAGTAGAGGGGCACCATCTTGGACATATTTATAAAGGCCCGACCGAAGAGACGCTCCATGATCGTGTCATGAGGCGAGTATGCCTTCTCGGAGAATCCAAGGTAACCAAGTTCATGGAGAGCAGCATCGAAGGCACCCCCGGGAGCGAAGGCGCGTTTCCAGACTTCAAACGTCAGACGGCTCGGCTGGCCTGTCCACTCAGCAAATGTTTGACCATCCCACCAAGTATCCTCGCCAAATGAAGCCTCGATGCGCCGAAGCTCTTCCTCGAGAATCGCGGTCTGCTTTTGCTCGGAGTGCGCCACCGTAATGGGTCTGGCCTGGAGAAGAGAAACTCGGCCTGCATCATCTACAGCCCACTCCATATCGATCTGCTGTCCCAGCTTTTTCTCGACCGCTTCGCCCAGAGCGAAGATCGAATCCAGAATCTCGCGGCTTAAAGGGCCCTCAAGCGCCTGGGTCTCATTTTTATGAACACGAAAGGGATTGACCTGGCCCGAGACCAGAGCTTCACCGAGCCCCTCGATGTACTCGAGGACTGCACCGGCCTCGGCCCGTGTCGGATTAACAGAGAAGTAAACCCCAGCGTAGCGCGCTTTCACCATCACCTGAAGCACAACGTTCATCGGGACTTCGGTCTTCTCCCCAAGGAAGAACTGCCGGTAGCTCTGGGAATTCTCACGGTGAATCGATTGAAAGCAAGCGCTGACGGCTTCGCGCAGGGCCTCAGGTGTGGCCACATTGAGAAAGGTTTGATTCTGGCCCGCAAAACTCATATCTTCAGAGTCTTCTCCAAAGGCTGAGGAACGAACGGCCAGAGGGGCGAGTTTTTGCTGAGACCACCAAAGGTGGATCTTTTCCCAGTCGGGATCAGCCTCCGGAAAATGCGAGAGAACCATACCTGCAGGAACCGGTAGATTCTCCTGCGCCATCATGGCCAGAACATAGGCCTTGGAACCGACGAAGGTGTTGGCCTTGGCGAGCTCCATAAAATCGAGAATCATTGATCGCTCCTAGTGAATGGGAGCTATTGTAGCTAACGGATCATGAGTTAAACCTGATTCAGGTCATATTAGGAAGAGGTATTGCGCATGTTGGTACAGAAGAGCGTGGCAGATTGACTGTGATTGCGATTAGGGTTCCTGGGAGAAATCGCGGATGATATCGCGCAGTTCCTGGTCTCCCGTACGCACGAGAAGTTCGCGCAGCAATCGTTGCCTTTCCATCTGATCAAGCGGTTCGGAATGAATTTCCAAGGCCCTCCGGAAAAGCTGCGGCGTTGCTCGTCCTGGCCGACCTAAAATCTCACGGGTAAAAAACTTAAGATCTTGACGGTCGAAATCGCTCTCAAACAGTCGTTCAAGGAGATCCTCTTTCACGTCCAAAGGTACTTCCCGGTTAAACATCAACAAGCGCAAGTGTTCAAGGCCCTTATCTCGGTCACTGCTGACCTTGAGGAGAACTTCATCCACTGCTTCATCGGCGGTGATCATATTAAGAGCTCGCTGCGGCTTAGCAACAGGGGTCGGGACATTTTGAAGACGAGTGAGGACCTTGTCGAATGATCTGCGCAAGAGGATATTTTTCGCGGAACGCTTTCCCAAGACATGTTGAAGTTCCCGTCCTTCAAGAGGTTCGACGGAAGATCCTTGGTAAATCAAAAAACTAAACGAACCTAGAGCGATAATGAGAATGATGACCAGGATCTTCATGGCGAATTTTCACGAGATTCCAAATAGGAGTTGATAATCTCAGGAAGTTCTACGAAGTAATCACCCTTTCGGAACGAGAGTTTTCCCTTCCCACCGGACTCACGCAGATGGATGAAAAAAATCTTTAACCTATGAATCGGTCCTGCAATTTTGTGTGAGAGAGTAAGGCCGAGGATTGCAACAAGAATCATCGCTAGGAAAGAGCATGCTAAAAAGATGAGAAGGAGCTGCTGGCTCTGACCTTCGATAAAACGGAAGTAGATGTGGCCGGGTTCGAGCTGAATCTCCTGGCCGAGAACTCGAAGCTTCCAAAAAAAATAATAATGGGCCGCGAAGAAGATCGTTATTGGGGCAAGCGAGATCCCCATCATCCAGGCAATGGCACGTAGCTGGAATGCGGGATTAATGAGGTAAACCTTTCGGTTATTATTCTTCACGCATAGTCTCCTGATATTGGGTTGCCATTAATTATACCAGAACCGACAAAATTATGTGCCTATCGGTTTCTCAATCCCTAAAAACAACAGCCGTAAAGTACTGAAAACACATTGGCGTAATAAATTCAGTCAAGTGCTCAAAAGACTCACCGATACTGTCAACATGACAATAAGACCTCCATTGGGCCTAAGTATACTTATCCTCACAGTTATTCTTAGTGCATGTTCTAAGGAGGGAGCAAGCACGTTATCTGAAACAACGGAACCCCAAACCGATTTTGGCCCAAGCTCGAATAGGCCATCAACGGCCACACCATCCCGAGATGAGGAAGCAGGCACGGTAACCTCAGAAGGCAGCAAGAACCCTTCCTCCGACCCCATAGGAAGCGAGAATAGCGGCTTAGAGTCCTCAATCCCTGATTCACAGGTGTCAACTCCGGGAGTATTACCCTCAAATCCCTCTGTCGCCCAGACCACTTCGGGTGCATTTAATGGGGAATCAAGCACATCATCTCAAACTCTGCCACCGGCACCAGCTCCTACCACGCCGACTAATGAGGCTACAATATCTCCATCAACCGATCCTCTAGCGGGCACGCTAATCTCCGCCAGTGCTTCAAATCCCAAAGCGTTAGAACCTCAATCTCCATTAGAAACCGCCAGCTTCTCCCCTTCGACATCTTCAGAGGAAAGCACTTCGGTGACTACTTCTAAAGAAGTTGATCCGCTGAAGGGTACACTCATCGCGGCCAATGAATCAGATACCGTGAACCAAACTCCTTCGCTTCCCAAGTCATCTCTAACGTCAGAATCTCCGACAACATCTCCAACCGAGGCAATAGCTTCAACCGCTCCATCAATAGCTGAAGAAAATGAGGCTATGACTTCGCCGTCGTCTTCAGAATCAAAGATTGTTAGAGAAAAGAATGCTGACTCTGAAACAGTAGCACAAGCCTTGACGAATCCACAGGCGACATCGTCGCAAACTGGAGTAAGCGCGACATCAAACCATTCGGCAGATGTGAACCGGCCATCAACTGGTGTGGCATCAATTCCTGAATCATCAACTGCCCCACAGTCCGATCTTAAAGATAGTCCTCAAAATCTGATCAGTCATGAGTCAACATCTCAGAATTCACCCGATCCTCTCGCTGGCACCTTCATCGCTGCCAGCGGTTCGAAGTCGGAAGCAAGT
Source organism: Pseudomonadota bacterium (assembly GCA_027487685.1). GTDB lineage: Bacteria > Bdellovibrionota > Bacteriovoracia > Bacteriovoracales > Bacteriovoracaceae > Peredibacter. The sequence goes on from JAIYDC010000065.1 coordinate 18,749, forward strand.
GCTGATAGCATGAATGCCGGGAGCACTGTAGCAGTGCCACAAGCTTCGTCGAACACTGGGACAATAATCGGAAATAGCACTTCATCTTCTCCAAGTTCATCTCCGGAAGCTGAAATAGGCGCTCATTCGAATGGATCGCTAGCTGTGAACCAGGCACCAACTAGCGTACCATCAATTCCTGAATCATCATCAAAGAACTCAACAGATCCCCTTGCCGGCACACTCATCGCAGCCAGAAGTTTGGACTCGGCACCAAATCACGTTGAAACAACAGAAAAAACTCCAAATGTAACCACTGCCACATCCTCAATAACTCCTGAAACATCAGTCACCGAAACAATGACGGCCAAAGGCCCATCGGTAGATGTTGGAGGAGGATCTTCTAATGGACCGAAGGCATCTGAATCGCTTCCCAGCAGTTCCTATGTCGCAGAATCTCGGGATCTAAAACAAGCGCCGTCGAATCCAGGGACAACATCTTCGGAATCTGGAGTAAGCCCTCATTCAAATGGATCGGCAACTGTGAACCAGGCGCCAACGACAGTCGCATCAGTTCCTGATTCATCAGCTGCGCCACAATTCGATTTAAGAGATGGAACTCAGAGTCCGACAACTAGTGGTTCCTTATCACCAACTTCAACCGATCCTCTCGCCGGCACTTTGATCGCTGCCAGTGGTTCGGGTTCGCAATCCACTGCAATTCAATCTCCATTTGAAAACCCTGCTTTTTATTCTAAGCCAACGAATGTCGAAAGTACTCCGAAGGCCGAAACAGCAGTATTGACTCAGACACCAACATCCGTCGCATCACCAGTTGCGGCAATAGAGGCAACGACTCCTAACTCTTCATCAACCATTGATTCTCCTCAACAAAAAGTCACAGGGTCTGGGTCGGCAACTGAATCACAAACAGTTGCTAATGGACCCTCACCCGCCACAAGCGACCTACTAGCAAAGACTCCAACAAATGATGCAAACCGAGGATCAGAATCTTCGAACCACGCGGTAGATCGGGCCCCGGCCTCAGAAGATAAAAATGTAGCACTTGAAGATCCAGGTCCTACCATAGCATACCCGGATCCCATCTCTCCTGAGATCCCTGTTACAAAAGAGAATACGCTCGTCGCTCCAATCATTCCACCGCCTAAGTCTAATCTCACGTGGGTTCATCCCTCTATGATAGAGCTTCCTCCCCACTCGGAGACAGTTTGCTCAAACCTTTCCAATGCGACCAAGACCTTGACTCCGGGGAGAGGTCTCCTGGCACGAATTTTTGACGGATCGAAAATCAGAAGGGTAGTCCACACAAGCCAAATCATCCGCAGAGGTAACCTTCTTGATACTGCTCTCATAATCCCGGATCTTAACTTCTCTCGTCTTGTCCATCCTGGATACCTCCGGACGGATGGCGCCCCTATCCTTAACAGCAAAGGCTTGCCGCTTAGGGATAAGTTCTCTCTCCACATCAAAACCCACCTTGAACTTGCTCCAGAAGACGAAGAAGGCCTATACCAACTATCAGTAATCGCCGACGATGGGATTCGAATCTTCTCAGGTCGCAGGAGAATTGTTTCCGTCGATCGAGTCACTTCGACCATCTTTGAGTGTAGTGCTCGCCCTTTCATAAGAATGGAGCGCGGCAAACCAATCCCGCTTACGATAAGAACTCTTAGCGGACCTGCAGGCCAGAGCGCTGTGATTCTACTTTGGAGAAAAGTTCGACACCTAAATAGAAAGACCCTTACTGGTAAAAGAAATAATGACGATATAGAACTTCGCTGCAAAGAAGAAGGAAATCATTTCTTCCACGATCCAACAACAAATCTAGCGCCGACTTCAGATTTTCTTGAGCTGCTCGATCCGAAGAAACGGAAAATTCCATGGAAGATAATCCGGCACGAGAATTTCAAGCTGCCTGAGAATGCTGGAAAAGGCTGCGGCATCTAGATAATAGTACCGCCTAAAAAGTCACTTCACTCTACGGTAACACCGGAACGATTTATCAACAGAAAAACCTTGTCGCTCATAGAGACTTAGAGCTGATTTATTCTGAACCGCTACGGTGAGATGACACCGGTCCATTCCCTCCTCACTTGCAAGGCCGAGAGCACTCTGGAGGAGCGCAGAACCCACGCCACGATTGCGCGCTGTTTTAACGACACCGAGAGTCCGAATCTCCGCTGAGAGATGACTTCGATCCATAACTAGATTCACATACCCAAGAAGTTCCCCATCCCGTTTCCACAGAAGAAAAGATGAGTCTGTCGAGGCGAGGAAGTTCTCCTTCCAGCTCTTTTCCTCGGGCATACTCGTATCTGGGTTACCTGCAAATGCTTCGACAGCAACTAGGTAAATCGGATCACAATCGCTGAGTTCGCCGATTATGATTGAGGGATCTTTATGAAAAGGCTTTTCTGGAACCACGCAGCTCATCTCGAAGGTATCGTAATAGGGAATGAGGCCATGCAGCTGAAGCTCATCAGTTGACAGGGGGGCAGGATCAGAAAATGCTATCTGGAATCCACTCTTAGAGGCCGGCAGTTCCAAGGCCGCGAGGGCCAAAAGCTCAATGATGAGTGAACGCTCGTCAGCTCCCTTCCTTAAGGCGAGGAGTTCAAAGCAGGCGTCGTTAGCAGGATTGTTTAATTTGTCTAACAGAAGGGCAAGCGCCACCCGGCCTTGAGAATCCCAAAGGTCGAAAACCAATTTGTCATGGGAAATGAATTCCGTAAAAAAACGTCGGATCAGGTCTGGGCCATAGGTACTACCCCATCTCTGTGCCAAGGCAAAGGCTTGCAAGTCATCAATCTTAGCGCCCATATGTCGCTTGTATCCACTCATCATGGTCATCCCTTGTATTTGGATTTTCGTATAGCACAGAGAAAAGACTTTAGAACATTGTCAAAAATTCAGGCCCATCGTTTTTATCTTGCGTTTGCGAACTTACAGCAGCTAAGAAGTGGGATCACCCTAACGTAAAGGATTTGTATGAAATGGTTAGCTCTTAGTGCCATCTTGACCGTCGTTTCGACCCAGTCTTTCGCAGCGACCTGCTCGGCCCCTGTGTTTAAAGAACAGCCAAAGATTGAAAACAACCGCTTCATCAGTAAGCTCGAAAGTGAATGCCGCCTCGCTATCACAGGATCTGATGTTCGACTTATCGAGAAATTCTTCAATGACACTGTTCTCGATAATGTTCAGCGCAAGATCGAAGGGCCTGTGAGCGATACATCTCTAGAAGTTCCAGGAACGCGCTATGACCTCGTCTACAAGCGTCCAGAAGGCACGATCCGCATGATCGTAAAGCTCGCGAGTGATGGCCGGGATCTCGTGATCTCTGACTCTCAGTCAAAAGAGGTTAATTTCTCAGGGGTTGGCCGGTACTTCAAGAAAATCGACAACAATATACGCGTCAGCCGTTCGGCCGACGGTGTGTTCACGCTGAAGTTTTATAACTCGATTCAAATCGAAAAACCCTCTCTTGCTCCGGCCGGTGTATTCATCAGGATTGGTAGTGAGCAATCGGTGAAGCAGTACACTGAAGAGCGTGGACGCCTGGTCAAGTCCCTCGAAGCGGCGAATAAATAAGTTCTCCTTTAGTGGTAGAGCACGTACTCGTAGATCTCACCTTGGTATGTACTTACGTACAAGGTGAGATCGTCTTTCCATGTAAACTGATTCGGACCACGAGAGATGGTGGTCAGTCCAGTAGGCGGGCCTAAATTAATGTGACTGGCGGGATTGTTTTTGCAAATCGCAGACTCGTCGACTACGTTAATCGCGTGACAATATAGGCGGCTCCCCATGGTGTAGACAATGTACTTATTGTTAGGGCTGACCGTGAATCCCTCGATCCAAGCACCCGTTGTTGTAAAAACAGTTCTCAGCGTGTGCTGTGACGGGTTTTCCGGATCAGTAATGTAACGGAGCTTGGTGTTTTCACTAAAATAGAGCCGATCCTGCGAGGTGACATAGTTAAGGTTACATAACTGGTTAATACATGCTCCATCAAGGGATGCAGTTTCAAGACTTCCAGGGGTCGTTTGATCAGGAGTTGAGGTGGTCCCAGTGCCACCCATAATGTGACGAATCACATTGTTCTCATAGTCGAACATTCGGAGCACAGGCCTAGTATCTGTAAATCCGAAGGCGGGTTCGAAATGAATCCCCATAAGAAACGCCTTGGCCGACCCTTTGATAGTAATATTCTGAAAGCAACCATATCGGTCCCACCGCGAGTTTCGAGGGTCAGCTCCCACAGTTGCTTGCTCCCACCAAGTCCAAGTCGTCGTGGTGACTCGAGACTCTATGGTTAAGGTCGAACTCAGGTTAATAGGGATATTGAAATTGTACTTAAACCAAGGCCTGCCTGTAGGATCAAAAGACATGCAAGTTCCCGCTCCCGCCCAGGTCATGTTCTGTGGTCCCATACTCGTGAGGGGGGAAACAGTTGCCCCCCCCGCAGGTGTATTTTTACCAGATTGATTTCCCCAAATACGCACTGTTGTAGTGGGAGTAAAGTAGCCAAAGACTCCTCCCTGATTTTCGAGGAAATAAAGTCCTTCAGGGAAAGTGGTCGCAAGCGGTTCAGAAGCTTTCTTATAATAAATACCGCCAAAGTTTCCTTTGGCCAGAGTGGGTCTCATCCCGTCACCGGTGAAAGCAGGAGTCCCAATTAATGTCTGAATGTTGCCGGTATCATCAAGGTAGCGGAGCTGATTATAGAGACCAACTTGCTGGGTGAAAAAGACTCTGCCTGTTGAATTTAGGAAGCCACCGACATAGCTACCGCAAGCGCTCGCCGCAGGAACACCATCATTAAAGCACGTCGCCCCGGTCGCCGTACCTAGGATTCGCTTGCTCGTATCTTCGGTTTCTCCGTTTGCACCCGAGAGGTTTGGGATAAACGCCCTCACGGAATCGGAAATCACATAGAGCCTTTGGTCTATACTGCTCCAATTCAGAGTTCCGTCACCCATAGTGAACGCGGAAACTGGATAGCTAAGACCATTGATAATCTTCACAATCACCCCTCCACCAGAGGAATAGTAAATCACATTGCCATTATCCCAGGCGGCAATCGAGATACTCCAAGGATTGTCGGTGGCATTGGTCATAGGACTGGTCGCGGCAACAGAGCCAGAAGTCGGTGTCGCTCGGACGCAGTTTCCTGCCACGACACTTACTGTCCCTGCTGTACCATCTGAATTTTGAGTTACTTTCATCATCCGAACCGTAGAGCCACCGTTCCGGATGTAATTTGTTCCTGGCGTACAGCTAGTTAAGAAATAGAGGGTATTCGATTCATCAAAAGACTGGGCCCCAGTTTGGAGGACAAAGACGTTAGAGGCAGTGGCGGTCGCGTCGTTTAGAAGTCCACCTGCAAGGTATGTGGTGTATTGCCAGGTGGCAGGATTAATTCGTAAGACACGGCTCGTGTTAGTGAGAGTAGTAATTCCACCGGGAGCGATGAATAGGTACATGAAGCCGTTGCGATCAAAGATGACTTTGTCAAAGTAAGTGTGGACTCGGTGACTTGCAGTGATGGTGCCACTCCCAACTGGAATGTTATTAGTCCCCTGGGGGATGACCAGTGTCGCGATACCTGTTGCCGCACTCACCCGGACCAGGCCGTTCCCACCATCCATATAATAAATGTCACTGTTCGTTGGGTTCGAGTGAAAGAATGGCCACTGCTGCTGAGGTCTCATCGCCCAAACACTTTTAGCACTGCCTCCAATGCCTCGCCCCCGGCTCCCAGCAAAGACGGACCATGGGGTCGTATTGAAGGATTTTGAGATAAGCTCCGAGCTCGTATTTCCCGCCATGTCCCTGACGCGGATTCGGACCCGGAAGAAAGTGTTAACTGGTGCCGAAAAACCAAGGTATGTATCTGAGTAAGTGGTAGGATTGCTGCTGAGATTCGAGCCATATCCTGCCTCGATCGGAATCCAGGTGGAGCCATTGGTTGTATAATCCAGGAAAATGGGTGTATTCGAGAGTCCCTCTACATCGGATACGGACCATGTTATGCGAAGAGGATCATTAACGTTGGTGCGGGTGGTTCCATAAAAGGGCCCAGCTTGGTCGTTAGCGACGTCGAAGCTTGCGATCTGAGGTGGGTTCCCAGAACCAAAACTGATCGTATCCATATCCACCCCTGCGCTACCGGCGCTCGGAGTAATGACAGAAATGTTGCCGGCGAGATCACCAACCCAGGCGCAGATTTTCTTCGCGCCATCCCCTGATGAGAGAACGTGGTTATAGCTCACGGTTGTACTTGAGTGAAGGTTCCAATTGGTATTCGAATATTCTGCTTGGCAACTTGCTCCCGTAGAAGCAGCATTGGCAAGGCGAATGTAAACATTCGCTTCGGATGTCGTGACGCTCACAGAGACCGTGGGAACTGGAGTGAGTGCGTCGCCGGAATTAATCACCACTGCCGTGACCGAAGGTGTAGTCGTGTCTCGGATCCAGCGCGCTGTGCGAGTAGTGGTCAAGACACCATTGAACTGGGTAAACGTATAGGTCCTATCATCATCCCCCGATATCGTTGCTGTTGACCAGGTCCATGTTCCTGCAGGGCAAGCTACGGTTGCACTTTCCGCGCCGGATACAGTGACGTTGAACCCCGCGGAGCAGGATCCTCCATAGCTAACACTCGTCGCTGAATTCGAGTAAAACGGAGTCACACTCCCCGTCTGGGTCAGATTGGGAGCGGAAGAAGCTACGACAAAATCCGATGAAGACGCGGCGATCGTGCTATTGCCTGCCAGATCTGTGACCCTGACTCGAATCCTATAGTTATTCCCGTCGGCCACGGCGACGCCCCAGCTAAAGCTTCCAGAGTTCGCAATATTCGACGCAATTCCGGACCAGGTGCTTCCACTGTTGCTAGAGAGGTCGATTGAAACCGGAGATCCACCTAAGTTTGTATCACTCGCACTCCACGTAATATTTTGTGGGGAATTTCCAACAAATGCCTGCCCTCCAGTGAGAGAAGTTAATGTCAGTGCGGGGGCAGTAGAATCAATGATAAGGTTTGAGGTCGATTGAACCGTGGTTGATTGGCCAACGGAGTCCGTTGCAATTATTCGAACCCTGACCGCTGAGGAATTGATAAGGGGTACAGTCCATGAATGGGTTCCTGTATTGGTGAGCGTCGTTATCGCCGTCCATGTTCCACCGCCGTCACTCGAGTAAGAAAGAGCTATCCAGTTTCCAGAAGCGTTAGCATCGGTAGCGGTCCAGTTTAGTGCATAGGCGACTCCACCTCGCAGAACTTCTCCTCCGGTGAGGCTTGTTAAGGTCAGGAGGGGGACCGAGGAATCGATGGTAAAATTGGATACCGACGCGGAAGTCGCGGTGTTGCCTGCAAGGTCGGTTACGATCGCTCTGACACGAGCGGTGCTGGAGTTAAATCCCGGCACTGACCAAGAGTAGGTTCCGTTGTTTGAAGTGGCGGCGACGATCGCGGTCCAGGAGCCTCCGCTGGTCAGGGAGTACTCCAGACGAATGGGGTTCGTCTCAAGGGCCACGGCATCACTTGCACTCCAGGTGATATTGGAATTTTGACTACCTCTTATGAGCTGGCCTCCGGTCAAGGCTGAGAGAGTGATCGAAGGAGGAACCCTGTCTAAGACGTAAGCGAGCGAACTTGAGCAAGACTGGTTGCCGGCAGGGTCTATGACTTTGACATAATAGGCATAGGCACCATCAGCGGAGAGGGCGGAGGTCGTTAAAGAGAACGCCCCACCACCGGTAGCGGTTCCAGAAGCTACGGAGGCCGAGGCACAGGTCGCGGAGTTTAAGTGGATCGTAACCGTTGAGCCACCTTCAGTGCTGCCCAAGATGTTCGGAGTAGTGGTGTTGCCACTGCTTCCTGGATTGAGAGCAAAACCGCTGGTCGGAGGTGCCGTTAGGTCAACTTGCCAGGTGAAGCTTTGAGTCCCTATGTTACCGACACTGTCCAGGGCCTGAATTTGAACTGTATGCGAACCTTCAGATAGAGCTGTAAATGAGACAGGGGAAGAACAAGATGAAAAGGCGGCCCCATCAAGCCGGCAGTTGAAGCTCGCAACGCTGCCTCCCCCACTATCGGTACCTGAGAAACTAATGCTTGCCGAAGTCTGGTTTGTAACCGCGTTTGGCGTCGATACCAAAGTAATCGAGGGCGCGGTCAGATCGAGAACCCAGCTAAAGCTTACGCTGGGAGAAACGTTTCCAGCAGAATCGATAGCACGCACGGAGAAGAGGTGCGTGCCTTGGGTTAGCCCGGTGTAAGTGACCGGACTCGAACAGCTCCCAAAAGCGGCACCGTCGATCTGACACTGAAACCCACTCACACTTCCTCCGCCTGCATCAGTTGCCGCCAGCACGAACGTCGCAGACGTGCTTTGCGTGACACTCGCAGGGCCACTGGAAATGCTCGCAGTGGGAGGTGTTACGTCAATGATCCAGGAATAAGACTGGGCCGCAGAAAGATTACCGGCCGTGTCGAGGGCCTGAACGGAGAACGTGTGTGACCCGGGCGAGAGGGCGGGCGCATAGGGAGAAGTGCAAACAAATGCAGCTCCACCATCAAGCTGACACAGGTAGGTCAGACCATTGGAATCCGTTCCGGAGAAAACGAAATTCCCGGCGAGCACATTCGTCACCGCCGAAGGCGTTGTGGTCAGAGCTAGCGTTGGCAGTGTCGAATCGATGCTCCAGCTGGCGGTCACAACGGAGGAAACGTTTCCGGCCGCGTCCGTCGCCATGACCGATACTGTATGATTGCCTTCGGCAAGGCCGGTGTATGTTTTTGGGCTCGAGCAAGAAGAATAGGCACCGGCATCGAGCTTACATTGATAGCTCAAATCCGATGCATCGCTGCCCGAAAATGTGATCGTCTGGGAAGTCGAAGTGCTGAGCGATGTAATCGAAGAAATACTGACTACAGGTGCCGTGGTGTCGAGTGTGACTTGAACGGTCACAGGCGTAGAGGACACCGTCCCCGACGAATCCCGCGCCCACAGGCGAAGCACTTTCAAACCATCACCGGCCGAGGTCAAACTGTAGGCCTGGGCCTGAGAACCATCGACATAACAACTGATCGTAAAGGCACTCGAGGGCGGAATCGCGCCCGTTTCGGTGATTGCGAGGTCAGTTAAACTCGCGCAGTTGACTAGACCCGCGCCGGTTGCAAGGGCCAGAGTTAAATTTCTTTGGGCAGATGGACCTGGGCCTGCGGGTGCCGTCACTGATAGCACAGGCGGAGTCGGAGGGAAGGTATTTTGCACGACTAAAGCAGTGGTTAAAATCTTATGGGGTTTTCCAAAGTCGATTTCGCCGGTCCCATCATTTCGACCAAGAAGAAGTGTGACGCCGTAAGTTCCTTGCGCATTTCTCCCGGGCGTCCAGGCATAGGTTGCGTTGCGAGAAACAGTCGCCCCATTAAGACGCCATTCATAGGCCAGCGGGTACGACTGCAGCCAATGCTCACCGACTGCTCGAAACGTGACTGATGAAGCCTCGGGTGCCGAGGTAGGTACGACATGAGTCGTAATGTTTGGAGCAGCGTCGGACAAGAGGGCGAGATCGAGACCCAGGACAGTTGAAAGCTGAGGTAGACCATTGATAGCATCGGCCACGTCGTCATTGGCTGTCACGGTCATCAACTTTCCAAAGATCTGGTCCACCGCTTTGAGATTATTTCGAAGGGCCAGAGAAAGTCTCTCTTTACTCGCGGTATTGAGACCGTAACTAAAGACCGTTGTCGCCACAGACATGTGCTGGTCTCGATTTCCAGTCACGGGCCTTGAGTACTGCTTAGAGCAACCTTCGATGACGACGATCAATGGTACTGAGGGCACCTCTTGCTTAAAGGTGACCCCTGTCCCCCGGAGTTGAAAAATGTATGAACCATCAGAGGCCAAAGGCACTCGACTAATCGCTGGCCTTAATTTATCGCCTTCATCCGTGAGTTTGTAGAGGACCGCTTCTGGATCAGTACAAGAATCAGTCCCAAGCGCTGCGATCAGCGATGAGCTCGAAGATGACGAGAACAGCTTTCCGCCTAAAGTGGTTTGACCTCCGGATTTCCAACTTAGCTGAGAATCTTGGCAGCCAAGGGCAAAGACAAGGAGGACGAGATATCCCAATTTCATATAGTTGATTTAACGGCTTTTTCTGTGAAAAACTTTAAGGCCGACTGGATAAGTTAGAAGGTATAACCAGCGCGAAATTGAAGACTTGAGGATGTTAGGCCCTGCTCGCCCTCACGATCTAAAGAGTCACTTGAAAATTTATAAGAAAGATCAATGAGTTGGAGCTTTCCATAAACCCCAAGAACAAGATCCTCTGAGACTTTCCTAAACACTCCTGCCCCGAGGTCGTAAATGCCCTTACCTTCGGCTTCGTAAGTATGCTTGTCTGTTTCAGCACTCAAGAGGTGATGGTAGCGGAGGGCCGCTTCGTACTTCCAACTGCCCCCACTCTCTTTAAAATATCGAACCCCAAGTGTTCCCGTCCGGAGCTTGGTCGTTAACACATCGACTCCACCGGAAGCGGAATCGGCCAGGAAGGGTCCTGAGAGTTCCTGAACACCAATGCCAACTGAAAATGTGGAAGACTGATGCTGATAGATCCTCGTGAAAAATTCTGCGCTCAAAGTATCGATCGAAGTAGAGCTCTGGTTCAACTCTGTCTCGGCCGGGGCCTCGATGTTGGCCATGATCCTTTGAAATTCTAACCGAACATCAAACCGATCACTGATTCTCATCTCACCGCCTAATGAGTAAGCTAGTTTCGCCTGGTTTGAAAAATCTCCAGATTCGGAGTCTGAGTCAGTCTTTTGCGAATAACTCATCGATCCAATCCCGCCCCCGGCCCACATCAAAAATCGAGGCGTCCATGAGTGGGCTTCCTCAATCGGATCTTCCTGGATGACTCCTAGCTCTTTCGGGGACTCGAGTGGTTCAGGGGACTCCGGGGGTTCAGAAGATTGATTGAGTTCAGGAGAATCTGTAGAGTTCGAAGACTGCGGTATAGTGAGAGTCTGACCCGGAAGTAAGGAATTGGGATCTAAAAGCTGTGGATTGGCCTCTATAAGGCGTTTTAGGGAACCACGTTTACCATAGATGGGCTCTCCGACAAGTCGCTGGGCGATCGTCGACAGGACCTCCCCCGGTTGAACGACGTAGGCCTCCAAGGCCAAGGGAAAGACTCCCAAGAGGATAGGAAATAACTTTCTCATGATGAAATCATAGAGGGAAAAAAGAAATCCACAATCAAAATTTGCGACCTCCCTTGATGATCTGCTCAGTTTAGGTGACACGGCACAACTCTAGGAGTTGTCCCCTTGCGACAATTAGACAAAACCCACCCTCTAGTCTATGTTCTCCTGGGCAAATCCCACTCAAATTATGACTAAAAACTACCCCTTCCTCCGCTTCGTCTGGGGCCTTATCTTAAGGCGACCCTGGCACTACGCCGGGGGAATTCTCTGTGTGATTGTCCTAGACGGCGTCGACATGCTTCCAGCGTTGATCGTCAAAGAAGTCACCAACCGGGTCCAGGCCGACCCGGCCTCCGTCGATGTCACCTACTGGGCACTAGCACTCGGGGCCTGCTACCTGACGATCTCTATCCTTCGTATGGGCTGGCGCTTTTGCCTCATGATCCCCTCCCGAGCGATTGAAGCGGAACTCCGGAAGGACGCCTACGAGAAACTCCTCCACGCCGATTTCGCCAAGGCTTCAGGTCTTAAGACCGGTGACGTGGTGAGCACACTCTCTCAGGACCTGAGCAACATCCGCATGTTCATGGGGCCCGGGATCCTCGTGCTCTTCGACTCTGGTGCCTATCTCATTTTTATCCCCTGCACTCTCTTTGCTGTGCTCGGACCTGGGGCCCTCTGGGTGCTTCTTCCCTTCCTCGCACTCCTGACGGCGGTGATCATTGTGCAGAATCCCCTAGAGAAGGCCTTCGGAGTGGTCTCAGACACTTTGGGAGATGTTTCTCAGTACGTCCATGAAGAATCCCAAGGGGCACGGTTCTTCCGCTCCGAGGGATTACTCGAACTCCGGCGCAAAAAATATGACCTCCTCCTGCGAGGACTTTTTGGGAAGCAGCTCGAGATTTCCCGCTGGGAGCTGGGCCTCGATGGAACCCTTCAGATGGTGATCCAAACCAGCTACCTGGTTGTCCTCACTCTTGCATTCAAGGGCGAAGGAGCGATGGCGGGCAACCTCGGCGCCCTCACGGTTTCCCTCCAGCTCCTCGATAAACTGCTCTGGCCTCTCATGAGCATCAGCTATCTCATGAATCTTTTCCAGCAGGCCCGTACCGGGGCCCGACGCTTCCAGGCCATAGAGGCCCTACCGCACAAAGAAATAGGCACCGCCGAACTCACCGTGCCCCTTGGGGAACTGCAGCTCAAGAACTTCGGCGTGAGCTCTCCAACAGGTGAAACGATTCTCAAAGGAATTAACTTTCACGCTCGCTCAGGCGAGCACATCGCCCTGGTCGGCGCCGTGGGAAGCGGAAAGACAGTGCTCCTTCAAAGTCTCGCGGGGCTTTGGGAGAATAGCTACCTCACCTATGACGAATTCAAGGTAGGCGGCATCTCCTACCAGGACCTCGACCGGCGCTCCCTCTGGCGTCAGCTTTCATTTATTCCCCAGACGCCGCAGATCTTTGGGCGCTCTCTGGCGGCCAACGTTTCACCACTGGGACTCCTTCACGGGCCGTCCCTCGTCGCGGCCTTAGAGAAGGCCGACCTTATCGCTGACCTTGGAACTTTTCCGGAAGGGCTTCAGACGCTCATTGGGGAGAAAGGCATCAACCTTTCCGGAGGCCAGAAACAGCGGACACTTATTGCTCGCTCTTTCCATTCGAATGCCAGGCTTTTTCTTTGGGACGATGCGATCAGTGCCCTGGATCCTAACACTGAGAGGAAGGTCATCCAGAATTTGCGGCAGCTCGATCCCGGCGCCATCCTGATCCTCGCGACCCACCGGTTGAGTTCCCTTAAGCACTTTGACCGGATCGTGGTCCTTGAGCATGGCGAGGTAGTGCGCTCTGGGACTTTTGAGGAAATTAAAAGCGATCATGCTCTCTTTGCGGGCCTTCTTCGAGATGAAAAAGAAGCGCTGGCCTGGGAGACCTTATGAAGGCACTCGAGCTCAAGGAGCAGGAAGATAGAAAATATCATTGGCGGCCCTTTAGTTTTCAGTTTTTAAAGGCCTCAGAATGGGACGGGGCCCTGGCAGACACTCGTTGGCTCTGGCCTTGGATTAAACCTCACCGCACAATTTTGGGCCTTGCCCTCGTTCTCTTCGCCGTAGCGACTCTGATCGCTGTGGCCGTTCCACGTCTCGTCGCCAAGATCGTCGATGACGTCCTCGTGACCAAAACTCATTCGTTCTACCTATGGCTTGGCATCCTTGCGGGTCTCATGCTTCTCAAAGTCGTCGCCGACCTGACCTATAAGTGGATCGTGACAAAAATTGGTCAGGGGATCATTCGCCGGCTTCGGAGTGACGTCTTCTTTGAACTGGGCGAGTTTCCGCTGGCATTCTTCGACACGAACTCCTCCGGCCGCCTCATCTCCCGCTGCGTGAACGACATCTCAAACCTCTCCTCATTTTTTACGGCAAGCTTCTTTACGGTCATCAGTGATATCACCCTCATTCTCGGTGCTGTCCTCTTCATGTTCAGTCTCTCGTGGAAAGCGGCCCTGTTAGTCCTTCTGACACTGACTCCGATGGCAATCTATATGCTCAACGTCTCCCAGGCCCAGATGCGCTGGGGCCGCGTCGCAAGGAACATCCTCTCACGCCTCTCCGTCCATACCGGAGACACGATGAATAACCTGGCGGTCCTCCACTCGCAACCCTTTGCCGGGAAATGGGCGCGCCGGCATGAGAAACTGCAACGCCAATACTCGGCCGTACTCATTCGAAACATCCTGACTTGGGGAAGTTTCTCGTCACTCCACGTCCTAGTGATGGGCGTAACCTATGCTTCGATTATTACTCTCGGTGTTTATCAGCTTAAGAATGGTGAAATCACCATTGGGAAACTCATCGCAAGCTTCACTTACGTAGGTCTGATTTACGGGCCATTTTTCGATATCTCAGAGAAGCTCAACGTCCTGGTGACCGCACTCGGGTCTGTGAAAAGGCTCCGCACCATCGTTCCGGTCCCCGCAGAGCGCAGGTCGATCCCCCAGACCCTTGATCTAGCACCACCGAAGGGGCCAATTCGGTTTGAGAACGTCACCTTCTCCTACCGCCCAGATTCAGAACTTTTCCGGCACTTCTCCCTCGAGCTTCCGGAAGGAGAGGTCACCGCCCTCGTAGGCCGAACGGGTTCAGGCAAAACGAGCCTGGCCCATCTTCTCCTCGCTCTCTATCCGTTAAAAGTTGGACGCATCATCTGGGGTGATGAGGATCTCGCTGAGATCTCCGTCGACCGCCGCGCTCGGTGGATAAGCCACGTTTCCCAGGACCTCTTTGTCTTCACTGATACAGTCCGCGAGAACCTGCGCCTCTGGCGCGAGAGCATCACTGACGATGAGATCTGGCAGCAGCTCAATCTCGTGGGTCTTCAAGAGAAAATCCAACACCTCCCCGGGGGGCTCGACCACGTCATTAGGCCAGAGACGCTTCCGCTATCTCAAGGAGAGAAGCAGCTCCTCCTTCTTTGCCGCGCTCTCCTCCAGGACCCAAGACTCCTTGTTTTTGATGAGGCGACAGCAAGCCTGGACCAATTGACCGAAGAAGAATGGCTGGGCCATGTGGCGAAGCTTTTCCAGGGCCGCACGACCCTCTTCATCGCTCACCGCCTAGAGACGCTCCGGCTCGCGACGAACATTGTAGTGCTGGAAAATGGGCGGGTTAAGAAGTCCTTCCGGAAGCCTGCGGGGGTATCAGTGGGCTTCGAGGAGATCCACTAAAAAAGATTCCTAAATCCATCAAACCACACCTGAAGCACTGGAGCATTTATCCCCAGCTTATCGCACTCAGAGCAAGCCTTTTGAGTGTTAAGGCGAAAATACAAGTCCTCCATGGCACTGGTGTCGGCAGGATTCACAAGACGCGCGATCTTCCGCGCCATGATTCCCTCGAGGATTTCCGCTCGTGTAAAATCAAGTCCGCGTTCCGGAAGATACTCAAGCCGAAGTTTTTCCCACATGAGCTGATAGCGCGGCGTCCGGTTGTCAGCGTGAACACCCACGTCTCGATAGACCTCAGGCCACTCCCAGGGATCGCGAAGATACCCCGGATCAAGGAGGTGCTTTAATAGCCTTGCCTCCCTTAGATTTTCAGCGGTGATAAGGTAAGTCCGCTCCTTATCGACAGGGGTTGGATAAAGAACAGTTCCATGCGTCGATGTTGTTATCTTAAAATTCTTCATCCTTGATATCGTAGCCGGTATAGGGACAATCTGTACAAGGCATATTAAACTCTGACTACCTTAGGAGGCCTAACTATGATCACTCTCCACCACCTCAATAACTCCCGCTCTCAGCGTATTTTGTGGCTTCTCGAGGAGCTCGGTCTTACCTATGAGATTAAGCGCTACGACCGTGATCCAAAGACCATGCTTGCCCCACCAGAACTAAAGGCCATCCATCCCCTGGGAAAGTCCCCGGTCATTACTGACGGCCGCATCGTCGTTGCAGAGTCTGGTGCGATCATTGAGTACCTCCTGGATACTTACGGACAGAACCGACTCCGGCCGGCAGCAGGAACACCAGAACGCCAGCGCTTCACCTACTGGCTCCACTTCGCCGAGGGCTCGGCCATGCCACCGCTCCTTCTCTCACTCATCTTTCACAAGATTCGAACGGGCCCTGCCCCCTTTTTCGTTAAACCCATCCTTAAGGCCGTAGCGGACAAGGTGATGTCTTCCTTTGTCACACCGAACCTTAAGAATAACTTCTCTTTTATTGAGGCCGAACTCACTCATTCCGCTTATCTCGCTGGCACGGATTTCACGGCCGCAGATATTCAAATGAGCTTTCCCATCGAGGCCGGGGGAGTTCGTGGAGATCTCTTAGGACCTCAAACCAAAATCTACCTCAAGAGGCTTCACGAAAGGGAGGCCTACCGCCGCGCCCGGGAGCGGGGGGGCGACTTTGAAATCCTGTCTTAGAAGCGTCTGCTCACACGCCATTGTCACGAAATGTTTTATGTTCTCTTGACGGCCAGAACTCTTGTCTAAATACTTGTGCTATGTGGCCCTTTATTGTTTCATGCACTATAGCTCTGTTCGTTATGTCTCTTTATCGATTTCGAGTCATACCAAAGCTTGAGTATACACCAATAGTTTTATCTATCGGTTTCTGCCTACCTGCATTTGGTGCTGAATCCGTGATTGAGCTTACACAAATGCTGGCCCTCACTTTACTTACCTACTTCGTTTTGGCGTCAATTAATCTGGCCTCACAAAAAGAAGAAAGCCTAAAAGATTCTCTCATGTTTAGCTTTTTTTTTACAATGCAAGGGGCGTTTTTTAGTAGTTTGACCGGATGCTTAATCTACTGGGTTCGCGGTCTTTCACAAATTTTATAGTTTGGGGTTCTACTAAAACATGAGCGATTTAAAATCCCGACTCGAAGAGGCCCGCCAATCCCTCGGCCCCTGCATCCCCCCTTTCTGGGCCTCCTCTGGGCATGGCCAGACCATTTGGGGTCACCTTCTCCCGTCACCTCGCGTCCAGGAGGAAGGCGAGACTTTGAGCATCACTTTGGAGAAGGAAGCGGAGCGACTCCAGTGCACCTACCTTCACGGGACAACTAAAGTCGTTGTCTATTTTTTCCACGGTCTA
>JAIYDC010000081.1 GCA_027487685.1 Pseudomonadota bacterium
AAAGGAACAGTTAGTCTTGAAATATTTGACACTTAAGACTAGATTTTTCAAATCCACTTTTCAATACCGAAATTGGTTATAACTTTTTTTGTTTAAGGAGTCTCTCATGGCACGTTTAGTTGGAAACAAAGCGCCCTTCTTTAAGGCCGATGCCCTCGTTAATGGCGAGAACAAGTCTGTCTCTCTGGACGACTTCAAAGGCAAGTGGAAAGTGCTCTTCTTCTATCCTCTCGACTTCACCTTCGTATGCCCAACAGAGATCATCGCTTTCTCTGACGCCGCTGAGAAGTTTAAGGGCATCAACTGCGAGCTCATCGCATGTTCTGTCGACTCGTTCTTCTCGCACCTCGCATGGACGAAACAGCCCCGCAACGACGGCGGTCTTGGTGAAGTAAGGTTCCCGATCATGGCCGACCTCGACAAGAAGGTCGCTCGGGATTATGAGGTTCTGGTCAACGACTCCGTCGCTCTACGCGGCCTTTTCATCATCGACAATAATGACGTCATCCAGCACTCAACGATCAACAATCTTTCAGTAGGTCGGAACGTTGAAGAAACACTGCGCCTCGTAGAAGCCTACCAGTTCACGGCCAAGTCCGGAGAAGTTTGCCCGGCCAATTGGAAGAAAGGTGCAGACAGCATGAAGCCAGATACACAGGGCTCAAAGTCTTGGTTCAAAAAGAACGCATAGTTCCTGACCATTTCGTTCAGTGACTTTTTGGGGGGAGCGTTTTGCTCCCCCCTTTTTAGTTAGACGCGAAAAGTCACCACCTTTAGCACTGACAGGTGGTGTAAGAAGTGTAAATTGTTCCGGTTTTTCTCCCCGCGCCATCAGTAATCTTTACAAAAACTCAAGGGCCAGCTGAGTTTGTCCTTCATAAAGGGTTCTAGGGCCTATAAAAAGACCCCCTTCGAATTACTAAATGAGTTTGTTGAGGTTTGGCCTCGCGTTTGTAATTCACATACGACAGACCATCTGAACACGAGGTTCGGATGCTACCACGAGGAACATGAATGAACGTGATTTGCTTAACTGACTACAAGGAAACTAAAGAACTTCAGCGCTGCGAGGAAACTTACACCCGCTATTTAAAGTCACTGGGAAACTCCCAGCTTGAGATCGAGGTCAATGTTCTCTTAGAGGAGTTTTCCGGCGACATCTATGGTAAGGATTTTTTCTCAAAGGGTCGCCTTATTCTAAATGAAATTGGCCTGAGGGCCCAGGAACCGGTACGTACAAAGATTCAGAACATCGCTCGCGAAACTCTCCGCCTGATTTAGTCAGTAGCGTCCGGCCTCTTAGCCAGGTCCTGCGCTCCTTATAGGGCGTAGCACCTGAAAGCTCTCATGCTAGACCTTCTCTGATAATTCCCTTCAAATTTTCATCTCCCTCTCAAGCTTTCATGGGCAGTTCATGTCCACTACTGCTTGAGCAAAAAGCCATTCTTCCAAACCTGACCGGGGAAAAACTCCCCGAAGGTGCAAGACCTTCTCCTCTTTCGGGTCGAGCGGCCGGTCATTGTGTGGCTTGCCCCTTGCTCATTAACTAAAATGATAGCTAATAAACATGGAGGTCCATATGGTCAACAAGATCGAAGCGGAATTCACCCAGCAACCGATTAACATCGGGATCGACGAGCAGGCGCGCAAACAGGTCTGCAAAGGTCTCTCGAGGCTTCTCGCTGACTCCTATCTCCTCTACCTTAAGACGCAGAACTATCACTGGAACGTTACGGGAAAGATGTTTCAGTCACTGCATACGCTCTTCGAAGAGCAGTATAAAAACCTCGCCGAGGCCATTGACCAGATTGCTGAGCGAATTCGGGCCCTCGGGGAATTTGCACCTGGCTCTTTCGCTGCCTTTTCGAAGGTGACCTCTCTCAAGGAAGAAAATGGCATCCCTACCGCTGAGGAAATGGTCCATAACCTCGTCGTTGGTCATGAAACAGTTGTGAGTTCGGCGAGAGAGATCATCAACCTCTGCGGAGAGGCAGAGGATGATGTGACGGCCGACCTGATGGTCGAGCGGATGCAGATCCACGAGAAATATGCTTGGATGCTAAGGTCGATGATCACCTCACAGAGGGGTCACTGAAGGTAGCGTCTTACATTTGTGACCAGGCCCTCAAGGTCGATGGGCTTGGTGATGATGTGCTGATAAAGCCCAGAGGGTACGTTCCGTTCGACTTCTTTAGGTGAAGCAGAGATCATTACGACCGGACACTGCTTCACCTGCGAGATTTGACTTTTATGAACAACGAACTCACTGCCCTTCATGTCGTCCATATGATAGTCCACGACGATGAGATGGGGTGCGCCTGACTCTTCTCGTAACACCGCCAGCGCCTCTAAGGGCGAGCTAAAGGCACGGACCGCTATCCCCTCTTTTTGTAGGGCCCAGCACATGACCTCCCGAAGATCATCGTCGTCGTCGACAATGTAGACGAGTTTTCGCTGATCAGTCCGTCGATCGGCGCGCCTTATATCGGACACTGGCCCCTTCGGAAGAGTAAAACTAAAACGAGCTCCTGCTTCAGGGAGATTTTCCGCGCCAATATGCCCTCCGTGGGCCTCCACGACAGACTTGCAAATGAATAACCCAAGTCCCGTTCCCGAGATCTTACCATCGCCACCGGTCCAGTACTTATCGAAGACTTTATGCAGGTCAACTTGAGACAGCCCCGATCCGGAATCATTGACGGCAACGGTCACCTCATGCTCGTGCTCCTCGAGTGTGATGCAGATCGTTCCAGCAGCGGGACTGAACTTAACGGCATTACTCATGAGATTGCAGATCACTTGAAACATTTTGTTTCTATCCACCGAGAAAAAGGCCCCCTGAGGAATCGCGGTGAGAAGGATCAGCTCTTTCTCCTGCGCCAAGGGGCGAAGCGAGTCGATCACGTCCTGAACAAGTTTAGCGACACTTACGTTTTGCCTTGTGAGCTGAGTGAGGCCATTTTCGGTTTTGTTCTTGTCCAGGAGGTCTGAAATCAAAACCTTCATCCGATCAGTTGTTTTTAAAATGCGGTTGGCCTGAATTTTCACTTCTTCTGAGAGGACGGATTTGCCGGCCCGGTCCGCTGCTCGGAGAAGCATCTGGGCCTCTAGTTGGATCGCGCTCAAAGGATTTTTAATGTCGTGGGAAACGATCGCGAGCATCTGCTCCTTGGCCCCGAGGGCCTCATGGGCGAGCTGATGGGCGCGTGCTTCCTTTTCCCGAGTTTCGTTTTCACGTCGGATACGGCGAACAACACTAGTGAGCCGCTCGAGGTTTGAGCGCAAGACTACATCCTCGACTCCAGACTTTATCAGGTCGACAACAATCTCATCTCCGATACCATCGGTCACGAGGACGAGAGGTGCCTCTGACCCCTCTTTACGGAGCAATCCCAGGACGTCAGGCACAGATACGGTGGTAAAGGCGCTGTTGAGGATGACCATGGACCAGCTTCCGGCCGCAAGGTGAGTGCGAAACTCGGCCAGTCCGGAGACAACCTCGGCTTCCACGGCGAGTTCATCTCGGGCCAGCTCCCGGATGAGCGGCTCAGGCGAGGTCACCGGATCTTCGATGATTAGGACACGGAGTTGTTGATTGGCGTACATGTGCACCTTTTATGACTCGAACATCATCGCGTTCAATGCGGTTTGAAGAACCTGGCCACGGAGCAGGATTGCCCTAGGGACTTCTTGCCTTAGGAGTCCTTCCCCCAAGAGCCGGCGCAGGGAGCGCCGGAAGAGTCTGTCGACCTTTAACTCATTATTTTCCCTCGATTTCTTCTTCATTCCGTCCCTCTGCTCTTCCATCGTCGAATTCAGCACACCGTCATTCGGGCCGTCTTCAGAACCCCCTCTATTTTCTGAATCAGAAGCTTAATCCGGTCCTTGTCTCGCTTCTCTGCAGCACGTTCCATTTCAAAACCCAGGCCTGCGATCTGTGGGAAGTCGAAGGTCACGGCATTACCTTTGATCTGGTGACCCATCTTTTGAGCGAAAGAGAAGTCCTCAGCATCTAAACTGAGGTGCAGCTTCTCGATATCCTGAAGCCGGCGGAGCAAGTACTTGACCTTCAATTCAGCGGGAACCTTCATAAGTATTCTTTGGTATAAGAGGTTATACAAACTCGCGCGGATCATAATCATTAGCAGCAGTCCATGGCCAATTTTGTTGTTTAAATTTTTCCTTAAGGTAAACGCTGTGGTGTAGGTAATATTTTCAACTCCCCTAGGCCACGATGTGAAATTCACGCATAATGCAAAAGTTCGACTTCCCTGGAGACAGCTCCTATGAAAAATCTAAGCCTACTTATCCTCACTTTGAGCGTTATGGCCTGTGATCCTTACGGCTTCGGATTTAAGAATAATCCTGCCTATGTCATGGATGAGGCCTTCAAGGCGATCACGAACCTAGACGTCGAGTCATTTCTAGAGGTCACGGCCAAGGAAGCTCTCTGCGTTTATGGAAACGAGAAGGGCGTTCTTTTCTTGAAAGACCAGCTTCAGATAAAAAATGAGGATGTACGCCTCATTCCCAAGATGAGCGCTTCCCGCCACAATTCTGTCCCGGTGTTCGTTGGTTACTGGTCCTACTATCACGAACGATACACCATCGAGATCCGCGATAGAGCAACAGAAAAATTACTGGTCCAAACGATTATTGATTGCGACTACGGGACTGATGGGGAAAAGAGCCCAAAGCTCTTGAACCTGCGGAAAGATAAATACAAGAAGAAAGAATGTCGTGCGGTGAAGCTCATTCCCGCAAGCTTCACTTCCCTTCAGGTACCACCCAGGTGCGATCTCCTTCGGGTCGACCTATAACCACTGAAGTCCTTTGTAGTCTGATGTGACTGTTGACCGGAGTTCAGCGATCCGATCCGTTTCTCCGTAGCCCAGGATTTGTGCTAGAGTGCGGGCCTTCAGTCGGGTCTCCTCGCTCGTATTGAAGGAGTCAAGAAGCGTCTGAAGAAAGATCAGGTTGGCAGTAAAGTTTCCGACGAACTCTTCGATACAGCGAGAATCCTGATCGGACACTCGCACGAACTCTAACCCCACTCGAACCTTAAAAATATTATCGAGACTGGTCGAGAGTTGCTCCCGGCGAACAATCCTGGCCGTAGCACGGATCACATGCCGGGAGAAAATCTCATAGGTAAAAGTCTGAAGCTTTAGTAGAGAGAAATTTTTCAGAGCTGGAAGCTTAGTGAGTGCGAAGATCACCGGCACTTCGTCCTTCCGGGGGATCCTAGGGATCTCTGAAAGAAGAATGCCTCCTTCAGAGATGTTGATCGCCCGGGCCTTAAGAACGTAAGGCCCGTCCGCAAAGAGGATATCCTCGCGGAATGGGGCCCGTAAGTGCCTTCTTTGGTAGTCTTTCATGCTTATAGGAGTTTCGAGGCAATCTCCGAGAGCGGCGAGCGCTCCCCAACCTGGAGTTTAACATGGGCCACGATATCTTCGCCTTTGAGCTTGTCGATCGTGTAAACTAGACCATTATTGAGGGAGTCCAGGTAGGGATTGTCGATCTGCTCTGAGTCCCCGGTCAGGACAATCTTAGTCCCCTCGCCCGCGCGAGTGATAATTGTCTTGATCTCATGCGGAGTCAGGTTCTGTGATTCATCCACAATCATAAACTGCTGCGGCAGCGAGCGGCCTCGGATGTATGTCAATGGCTCAACGTGGAGGAGCCCTTGGTTAATGAGTTCATCCCAGGTTGTCATTTCATTGCGAGCGCGCTGGTTCCCAAATAGGAAATCAATGTTATCAAAAATCGGCTGCATCCATGGACCCAGCTTTTCGTTAATGTCACCGGGTAGAAAACCAAGGTCTCGCCCCATAGGGACAATCGGCCGTGAGACCAGAACACGGGAGTAGTTCTGCTTGGTGATCGCGCACTCAAGACCAGCGGCGATAGCAAGGAGGGTCTTCCCGGTTCCTGCTTTTCCTACCAGGGAAACAAGGTTGATTTCGTTGTTTAGGAGAGCGTCGAGCGCGAACTGCTGCTCGATATTCTTTGGGTGGATTCCCCAAACCCCTTCTTTTGGCTTAATTAACGGGACGATGCCGCCCTTCTTGGCGTGGAAGCGCCCGAGGACCTTTTTGAAAGGATTGTTTCGGTCAGCGAGAACCAGGTACTCGTTGGGATAAATGCTCGGGATTTCGCCTGCGTCTAGACGCAGGAAGCGTTCCCGTTCGAATTCTTCAATTTTTTCCAGGTCAAAGCCCACAACCCGCTGACCTGAATAGAGCTCGTCGACGGTAACGTCGGTGGTCTCGTAGTCTTCGGCATGAATGTTGACAGCATCTGATTTAATCCGAAGATTGATGTCCTTCGTAATCAGAGTGACGTTCTCACCCGCCTCTTTAAGGTTCAAGGCGCTAGCGAGGATAATGTTATCGTTAAGGTCGAGCTTGAGGCCAGCCGCAGCGCTGCCACTATACTCTTTAGTGACGCTTACCTGAAGCGTTCCTCCCTGCTCAAGTTTGATCCCCTTGAAGAGCGAGCCTTCACTGCGGAATCCGTCAATCAGCCGTGAAAAGTAGCGGGCATTGCGACCGTTTTCATTTTGATCCTTTTTGAACCGATCGAGTTCCTCGATGACGGTTAAAGGGATAAAGACTTTATTGTTTGGTCCAAACTTGTTGATGGCAAGGGGGTCTAGTAGCAGGACGTTAGTGTCCAGGATGAACGTTTTATTCAAGAGAGTCCTCCAATCCGTGGGGGGGGGTATGCTTCAATTTAGGATAGGGAATTAGGCGTCGAATGAAAAGTCAAATAAGGACACGTAGATGATAAAGCGACGGCCCTTCGTTTGCTTATACCTGGAGCCCAGTTCAACGTCGTAAAATCCTGCGGTAAAACTGGCGAAGGCAAGATCCACTGTTGCACCGTAGCTGTAGTAGCCGCTGTTCATTCCGGCGAGGACTTTTAGCCCTGGGATTCCGACCTGTGCTCCAAGACGAAGGCGCTTCCCTAGCTCCATGCTCTCATTCAGGCCTCGGACATCGGCCGAGAGGATGTAATGGAAAAGTTTAAAGTCCTGGCCCGCGGCAAGGCCTAGGTTGAGCTGATCACGAATGTCCGCCACCTGGAGTTTGTCGGCAGTCTCCGGCTCTGAGAACTTGGTTCCCCTGATATCCAGGGCCGCCAGACCTAAAGCGATCTGACTATTTCCACTGCGGTAAACATGCTCAAGTCCAGCGTCGAGGCCGTATCCAACACCCTTAACACGACCAAAAGATTTTATGAGCTTATCGAGCTCTTCCTGCCCAAGAGAGTCAAGTACTGTCGGACCTGCCAGCGCCAGCGTATCTCGCAATCCCGTGCGTTCGATGTACTTTGCGCCAAGGCCCAGAGTGGTCTGTGAACCACTTTGGGACTTGGAACTTAAGCGCCCTGATCCAAGTGGAATGCCAACGCCCAAGAGGACACCCTTGTCGCTCCGAAGGTCAAGGTCGAGCATTGGTCTCGAAGGATTTCGCAGCAGTAAGTCGTAGCTTTCAGAAGCGAGGAATGAAACTCCCACGTTGAAGAGCTTAAAACCCGGAGCGATTCCCGCGCCCGCATGAACAGGATAATCCATCAAGACCCGTGAAGCCCCGATGGGTTCCTGAGGGAAATCGTTGAATCGATCAAGGTCTCCCAGCACATTAGTTCCAGTGAACAAGGGGTTCAGTGGGGTCAGAGTTAGGTCTCTTTTGTGTCGCCCAAGGCTTGCAGGATTATAGAAGAGCGTAAAGGCATCATCATTAACCGCCGTGAAGGCATCTCCCATGAGTAGGCCCTCGGGAGAGCGGAGCGTGTAAGGATTATCAAAAGCATGGAGCCCAGTCGACGCAAGAGCGAGGACTAAGAGCAGGAGTTTCACAGAAGACCTGCATCGAACACCAGAGCATAAAGATATTCGAGATCGCTCAAATTAGGAGCAGTCGCGACATGTGCTTCGCATTCAGACTGAGAGGTCATATTGATCAGCGTTCCCAGCCCCTGAGAAATGGCCGCAGCCTTCAGGTCGTAGATCTCAGTGGCGATGTCTTCGAGTTTCGAGAGCGTGCTTGATCCGGAGAGGTCGAGACTTTCAAGAACGTCGAAGGTGTTCGTCAGAAGTACAAGACCCTCGCACAGCCGTCGTTTACCAGTGGCAGTTGACTGATCAAGATCGGGATGGCCATCAGTCGTGCTAAGACAAGCGCCGGTCGAAACTCCGGTGCTAACGAAAATCTGAGCTCGGCCATCATTATAATCGATGAAGCAATTGTTACCAGTCAACCCGCCCTTTGCTCCGCTAGAGTCAGTGTTGCCGTAGTAGTTCAAGAACTTGCCGAGATTAACCAACGAGAGGAGAAGCACCTGAAGGCTCAAGTCTCCCGCCTTGCGTGGCCCGAATTTCCTCACTCGCTTGGCGTGAGAAGGGGCCCCGCTGGTTGAACCGTTAATGGTGTTGAGCGCCGTTCGAAGTGATACATAGCTTGCGGAGTCCGCAGCGCTTTCGTCTGAAAGCCGAAGCGTTGAGAGAGACTTAAAAATGTCTTGTCCAGATGATACGGAGATTGAGGATAAGTCATCGGCGATGAATCGGACCTCGTCGTAGTCAGCCTCACAGGCATAAGCGCTGGCGAGAACCTGAAGGTATACTGGATTCCCATTCTGAGGACCGACCTCTCTAAGGAGGTCGAGGGCCTTGTCACAGTCTTCATTTGAGAGATGGGTCAGGGCAAGATCAATCGCCTCGAGTGTCGCTTCGGTGGAGTTCTTCGCGCAGCTAAGGGCCAGCAGAAGAGATACAATGGTAAGGATGGTTCGCACGGCGCCTCCCACAAACATTATAGGATGCCCGGGGGAAATAAGAAGCGCGGCGGAATCTTCCGGGGCTAAGCCTGGTTCAGGTACCTGACAATTCTGCTTATCGCCTCTTGAAACGGAACTTCCTCAATGACGAGGGATATCCTGGCCGTATTGGGGATTCCAAAGTCGGTGCCCGGTACTACGGTGATACCCTCACCTTCCAGAAGTTCGTCAGTGATAGCGTAGGAATGATCCTGATCAGGGTCAAAGCGTTGAAACATTGGCGTTCGAGAGAAGTCGAGCATGAAATAAAACGCTGAGGAACTCTGGTACCAGCAGTGGCCCAGATTCGCCTCACGGAACTTCTCCCTCAGTGTCGCCGCATTCTGTCGAATGTGAGTGTTCACGGGAACAAGAAAAGTTTCGATGAAGTGAAAGTCAAAATCCAGAAGGGCACGCTGGATAAGTGAATTTGGGCCCGAGGTCGTCTGACCTTGAATCCGAGACATAGCACCTACCAGTGACTTCTGTGCAATCACCCAACCAAGGCGAAGGCCGGTTGCCGCCAGGGTTTTCGAGATCGCGTGCACGATAACCGTCCTCGGGAGTAAGGTGGGATCGTGTTGATAAAAGTAGGTCGGCTTGGGGTCGAAGTAAGTGATGTCGGAGTAGACCTCATCGGAGATAACGATGAGATCCGGGTAGTCTCGAAGAAGGCCTGCGAACTCTCGCATCCAGGCGTCAGAGTAGTTAACTCCTGATGGATTGTTGGGACTGTTGACGATGATGACTTTCGTCCGTGGGGTCATCACTTTACGGATATCCTCAATTGCTGGAACAAAGGCATCGAAGACGTTGGACCTCACAACCGTGGGAATCCCCCCCCAGAATTTGATCATCTCCGGATATGAGACCCAGTAGGGAGCGAGAAGGATCACCTCATCACCTGGATCCACAAGGGCCCCAAGTGCATCGTAGAGCGAATGCTTCGACCCATTGGAAAGAATCACATCCCATTCAACTTCAAACAACTCAGTGGGTAAACGACGAGTGGCGATAAAACGATCCAGGAGCTTCTTCCTTAGTGCAGGAAAGCCCGCCGATGGGGAATACTGGTAACTCTTAAGGAAGTTCAGCTGATGGTGAATTTTCTCAACGAACTCAGGCGTTGGCTTTATCGGCAACTGACCTCCGGAGAGATTGTAAATCACCTTTCCTTCTTCAGTCAGCGCAATCGCCTTTTCGTTCAGCTTCATGGTGATGCTGTCGTGGATTCCCTTAACTCGTGAGCTCAGAAGCATAACGTATCCTAGTCTTTAATCTTCTTTAATTCTTCGTGCACCAGAGGCGGCACAAAGGCGGTGACATCACCATGATGCAGATAAACTTCCTTCACCAAAGAGCTCGAGATATAGTAGAGCTTCTCACTGGTCATGAGGAAAACAGTATCACAATCTGGATTAATCTTCCGGTTCATAGACGCCATCTGGAACTCGATTTCGAAATCGCCTGTTGGACGGAGGCCCCGAACGATAGATCCAATCTTATTTTGACGGGCATAATCAACGATCAGGCCCGTCCAGCTTTCGACTTTAACTTTCGGCTCATGAGCGAAGAGCTTTTTCAGGACGTTGACCCTTTGCTCAGTAGACATGAGGGGTTTCTTCGTCGGCGAAACGGCGACGAGCACAATGATTTCGTCAAAAATTTTAATGGCCCGTTGGACGATGTCGAGGTGTCCATTGGTAAATGGATCAAATGTCCCCGCGTATATCGCGCGATTCTTTTCCACGGCCGGTCCTTTGAGAGTTTTGGCTATCGAATTAATCCTATACCAATTTCCCAACGACGACAAAGTGATCCCCTTGCTCCACGGTCTTAATAACCGTTTGGAATGCTCCAGTGAGATCATCCCTCTTGGGGCCTTTGAGCCGATCGGCCTCTAACCAGAGCTCTCCCTTGAAACCCACATCACGCAAAAGCCGGAGCACCTCTGTATAAAGCGCATGGTTTTCGTAGGGTGGATCAAAATAAAAAATCGCAGCTTCTGTCTCCGGAAGCTGATAGGTGAGTTCTCGTTGGATCCAAGCCTTCACGTCAAGATTTGTGACCGTTATCTGGGTCGACTCGAACCCGAAGGCACGCTCGAGGTTCGACTTATTATCTTTCAGTATATGAAAGGCCGGTCTTGTGAGTTCATTTAAAAAAACTCGCTGGGCCCCACGGGAGAGGGCCTCGAAGCCCATGGCACCAGAACCAGCGCAGAGATCCACAAAAACGTGGTCATCAAGGCGCTGACGCCAATCAAAGAGCTTCCGCTTGATCATCACGGCGGTAGGACGTGTGGTTTCTGCCCGCGGGGTTGCCAGCGGATAGCCTTTGGCAATGCCCCCCAGGATTTTAAGCGACATGAATTAGACGACTTTTTTGAGTTCGGATTTTTGTTTCATGGGGACAGTAAACTTCATTCCGCCTTCCATTTCAATAGAAAGTCCTGATTCTGTTACTTCCAACGCAACGGTCTGACCGCCGATGTCGAAGGCCAGCTCAAGTGTCAGGTCACCAGAAACTTTGAATCTCATAGAAGTCGAAGCTGCAGGACGGTGCTCGTTAGTATTGATAAAAGTGGGTCGATGCTCGAGCGCAACAACATTATCTATTGAGCCTGTGTGTTCGGGCACATGTTCGGCTTGAGGGGTGGTCGATGGGGATTCATGGAATTCTTCAGTCAGCTCGGTCTCCGCAACAAACTCACCAGATGGGACTGTATCAGAAGCGATGACTTCGGAATTTGAACTGGTGGCCAATTCTTCTACTGTCAAGGATTCATTCACTGCCTCAGTTGAAGGGATAAAATCCTGCTCCAGGGCTTCGATTTCTTTCATTATGTCCGACAGCTCTTGGTCATTGAAGCTTTTATCCATAGCTAAACTCTCCGCACAAAATTATTGAATGCAAAAACTTAAGTACCATTTCGGCACACCGCAAAAGAACTTTATTAAATTCCCTTACCGCGGGTCCTTTTCTCATGACAAAAAAGGTTGGATAAGTGAAAATCCTCATTCGCAAATTAACTGTTATTTCAATACTTTTGCTTTACTAGGGAAGAGGTTTTTCGTCTTGGAGTAAGAAAACATTCTCCGCATCACAGGGGCTTCAAAAGGACCTTGAGTCGATCAAAGACTCAGGCCAGTATGCTATTGAGCAGAGTCTTGCCCAGGCGCTACGTCCCCGGGGCCGCTTCCCGACTTTCGTGAAACCCATTTTAACCAACCCTATCCCAAAGGTGGCGGATGAGAAGTTCTCGCCGCTCCATTGCTTCGTTCCAGGCTGGAAAGGCGACTCACTTCTCTCGAAAAGCGTCATCAAGCTGGAGCGGCTTTTAACCCTCCTTCAGCTTGAAGTTAAGAACGAGCTTTTAAAAACAAAGGACTTCCCAAAATTTATAAAGCTTGGCCTCTATAACGAATTCCTGTCTTACACTGAGACATTGGGCCTTCATTTTGAAGGCCTAGACGACCTTGGCCGATTTTGGAATATGATGGAACCCGAGTGCCTGGCCGAGGAGCCACACCTCGCAGAATTTATTGATATCTACGCCAACCGAGTCGCAACAATCACCTTTCTAAAGCTGCGCTTCATGTCTTCCCTTATTGACCGTTGCGGTATCGAGCTTACGGACAAGGCACTTCTCTATCCCTCGGCGTTCCTTTCGCAAATCTTCAAAAAAGGTTCCCTGACAGAACTCCAAAGCCGGGCCCTCGAGAGTAACCTCTATAGCTGGTACCGACCACACGAAGGCCTTCGAGAGAGTATGCGCGAACTCCTGGCAATCTCCCGCGAGCTACGGATCACAGAGATCACAAAACACATTTCACTTCGAACACAGGTCATCCAGGACCAGCATAAAGTTTACTCCCACGCCCTCTCACACCTCTCCATGGGTCTGTTCCTGAACTCACTCCAGATCAATTACCCGCTTTGGCTCGAGGCCATCGAAGGCAAGTACATGCCCCCAGGCAATCCTGAGGGTGAAAAGATCATCAGCTGCAAGTATTTTGGCGACTACCTCGAGTCACTCTCCCTCTCTCATTGGTTGGCGCAAGAAAACAACATCGACTTCCATTGGGACGAGATTCTTTGTCCGGACTTTAAGGGTCTCGAGTTTGTATCCGGGGCCTTCACAAAGGTCTGCAACGAGCTTCAATTCCTAACGTTCCTGGCACACAAGGCGCCCCACCAGAGTGAGAAGCCGATCGACTATATTTGTAAAATCATGGGAGGCCATTTCCGAAACCGCAAGAACGCTCAGATAAAGCAGGGCCTACTTCTTGAGGATAACGATAATCCATTCTACGCCTCAACCTACGATCGGGTGGTATTGAACCTCTGTCAATTCCCGAAAAATAATCCGCAGCACTACCTCATGAGCCAGATCCTTGATCAGGTCAAGTACCTGAAGCCTAATGGGTACCTGTTTGTGCTGTCATCGAAGAAGCTCTTTGTTCCTTCTCTGAGAGAGCGCCTAGAGCCTGTCTTGCGCGAACTCAAGACCGAGGCAATCTTCGACTTTGAGAATGTCAAAGGCAAGGGAGAGCTAGGATCTTACGTGTACGTCTTCAGGAGGAAGAGCAAATCGGAGTCTGACCGCCAACTCTGCTCCTACTTCCGCATCTCAGCGGAGCTCTCGAATTTTCAGGAGTTCGCTGCTGTCACCGAACACCTCCGGAGCTTTTACTTATCCCACCTCACTGAGGTCCCACCCATGGCCTCAGTGGACTTTCCGGACTCATTCCGGCTCGAGTTCTTCCAGGAGGCCGTGGTAAATGGCATGCTGATTCACTCAGCGAGCGAAGACTCAACTCGCATCACGCATCCCTCCTATTTTAAAGGACTCCTCCAGAGCTGCGTCCCCCTTGATACTATTTTCGAGATTCGCTCACTCCATGCCGAAGAAAAGAACATCCGGAACGATAACGCCCTCAACCTAGGCCTAAAGCGCGACGTTTCCTATTTCCTTGTCGTCGACTTCCGCCAAGGCGACGCCAACCTTGAACTCCATCCGATGGACACCTTCCGGTCCATCTACTCAGAGTACGGTGGGACCCTCTGTAGCTACTTCCAGTTGTTTCCGAAAATCCCGGGTCTTAATCCTAATCTTCTCCGGAACTACTTCCTAACTCCCGTCGGAAAGCAAGTGACGAACCTCACTTTCACCGGGGGCCATAATCTTGTGAAGGGGAGCCTTTCGAAGTTCCTCGTACCAAAGTTTTTGACTGAGACTGAACCACTGCCGGATCACCTCCGCTCGGCGTTCCGAATCCTCGACCTCAATGAAGCCCAACTCCTGGAGGCCACACCGAAGGAAATCCAGCGGACATTTTCCCACATCGATCAGCTCACACGGGACCTCTTTCCGCGCCATGCCTGTGAGATCCTCTCAAGATTTTCGAGTTTCGAGCGGACTCTCCAGGGCCTCATTTGGAAGATGGAGGACGTCCGCTTGGGGCAGAAGGTGAGCTTTGTGAACCCGGTCATCCAGTCGCAGCTTGTGGCCACAGCAACGAAACCCCTCTATCCGAAAAATGACGATGTCTTTATAGAATTCGTCGAGGGAACAGTGCCTTCGGACATTCACCTCACTCTTACGGAAACTCAACAAGTACTCACCAACGACGGAGAGTTGCGCTTGTTCTCTCTTGAGCTCATGCACCAACGGAAGACGGTTGTTCGGCTACACGCCGAAGAGTCCATGATCCTCTTCATTCAGTTCGTCCTCACTCATGCCGCTGGAGTCCCCATATCGAAGCTCCTTCGGGCAGTCCACGTTCCAGCACTTCAGGACCTGAAGAATATCATCGATACAACAAAAGACTTTAAAACCACCTACGAAGAGCTTCTGGGTCAGGTCCAGGGTGCGATCATGAATGCAATGCGGTTGAATGTCTTGCCGAGCAGAAGATTATGAGGATCGTCGTCCAACGCGTGCGCGAGGCGGCGGTCACTGTCGATAACGAGACAGTCGGCTCTATCGCTTCAGGGCTCCTGCTCCTGGTTTGCTTTGAGCAGGGTGACGGCGATGAAGCTCTTACCAAGGCCGTGGAGAAGATCTTCAAGCTCCGGATCTTCGACGATTCGGAAGGAAAGATGAATCTGGATATTTCAACCGTCGGCGGCAAGATCCTTTCCGTAAGCCAGTTCACCCTGAGTTGGGACGGCTCCGGTGGTCACAGGCCTAGCTTTGAGCGCTCTATGCCTCCACAGGAAGCACGCCTGAAGTATGCGCTTTTTAACCGCGAACTTCGTGCCCGAGGTCTCGACGTCAAAGAGGGAATCTTCGGCGCTTCAATGAAGATCTCGCTCATCAATGACGGTCCGGTGACTTTTTTTCTTCAATTCTAGGTAAAAAAAGGCCACCCTCAGGCGGCCGTAAATGACGTGAGAGCTAACTCAAGAGCTAATTCATAAGCTCACGGGTCAGATCTTTCTTCTTTCCTTTCATCACCGAAACGAGCTTTGAACGCTCCTTCGGTGTCCGGTTTAGGGAGAAACGAATATTCATTCCTGTGATTGTGCCGTTGCGGTCAACTTTATTTTCAAGATGTAACTGAGCACCTGACTCAGTAACCATCTCCTTTAGGATGACCAGATTCATGTCAATTACATCCCCCATGACGGCCTTGCCACCCTGGGCGAATTCAAGCTCGGAGATATTAAACGTGTTTCCGGCGAGGAAAAGATTCAGAACCGACTTATCAGAGTGAATCTGATTCCCGATCATGATTTTTTTATTCTCGCTCTTCCGAATGGCGAGCTGGTTTACTGCAGCACTCAACATCTGTTCAAAAGCTTCGTAAGGCACGTCGAGCTGGACATCGCGGACTTCAGACATATGAATTGTGTCTTTCGGGTGGAGGTTCTGAATCGAAATCAGAACCTCTTTAAGAGAAGTCTTGTGCACAGTGGGCACAGGAGCGGACTCAGCTTGAGAAGCAGTGGCTTCACTTACCTCCACCACTTGCCTTGCTCTCGGGGTAGATTCTTGTTCGGATCTCAAGGGTGCCATCTTTTCGAGAAGGTCGCCGTGATAATCCCGGAAGATCTGCGCTGTGACCGCCAGGCCCTGGCCGACTAGTGCACGGTCGACTAACTGATCAACAAGAGCACCGACATCTGAATTACCTGCTTTTAGGAAATTCAGCGCTTCGCGCTCTACCTCTTTTTTCAGCTGATTACGATTAAAATCCTGGAGCGATAAAAGCGTAAGAGCAAGGACAAAGAAGATAAGACCTGAGCCCATAAGGAGCTCATCATTCATCTGAACCACCCGCAGCTGCGTCGTGGTTGCGTCGATCTCATCAGCAAGACCCATCTTGTAAGTTTCCATCTTCCCAAACCGGTCCGTGAGTGGTCCAAGGACCATTGGGACCGAAGGGTTGTTCAGAAGAGGCCCATGGAGCTTTGTCACTTTCTCGTGGAACCAGTGAACCTCAGAAATCAACTGGTTCAGAGTTTCGTAGCCCTTGCCTACGTTTTTCTTGAAAGGGTTAATTCCTTTAATCGTCTCATTCAGGCACTCGTCGGAGAGACCCATGAATCCACGGTTAAGATACGGGGACTGCACGTCTTTAATCATCATGGCGGTAAAAGTCTGTGATATACGATTAAAGCAGGTTCCGATGCCCTGGTTCAAGATATTCAGCCGGTCGAGCTGCGACTGGTTGGCCTGGTGATGCCAGAAGGAGCCAAGGGTCACAAACATCGATAGAGCGCAGAAGAGGTAAATCTTCGACGGAGAGAGTCCAAGTAATTTTTTCATAGGGAAGGCAGCGTCCTTGTTGTAACGGCGGCTTACCGCAGTCCTGACCATTGTCTCTTCTCTCCACTACCTGAGTCAAGTTGGGAAACTTTATCCGAGTACTCCGTTCAGATAGTAATCTCTTGCCGGATATGCCACAGTGTTTGATTCTTTAAGACACGTAGTGCTAGGATCATGCTTGAGTAAAGGAGTCTCAACTGAGCGCTGAGGGCATTCAGATTAAGCTTAGGATCAGTTTTCCGGGGATCGTTTTCACGGTCCTGATTCTGCACGCTCTTCTTTTGGTACTCGACGGCATCCCTGGATTCACTCTCGCTCATTTTCTACCCAAGGAGGATCCGGTCACCCTCAAAATTCGCCGGGTCAAGACTGCGAAGGTTGAGCACTCTCAAATAAAACCCATGGACGCAGTCTTTGATGCCGGAGCACCGAAACCAAAGATGCCCCGGGCCCGTGACCAGATTAGCCTTCGGGACCTTGCGATCGGTGGAGGAAAAAACGAGACTTCCCAACCGATGGTACAGCCGAAGATTCCACGGCCAGGGACCCGCCCGGAAGTGGTGGCCTCTCCCTCTCCAGTGCGAGCGATGAATCAGATGAGCCTAAGGAGCAAGGAGTTCAAGGACTTCTCGCGGTCCTTTCCGTCCGGAGGTCTGGCGATCTCTGATATGATCACGGGTGCTCAGAAAATAAGTGATGCCGTAGTGAGCATCGAAGTCCCCGATGGTATAAAGCCGGATGAGCTGAACGAATACGAGCTAAAATTTTATGGCTTTCAGAAGCGGACGGCGGTCAATTACATCAATTCTATCCTCCGTAACCTGGACAAGTTCCAGAAGAAGTACCCAAACTACCGGATCCCGACCACGGGACGAATTACGATGACGGCACGAATCACCTACGATCCTGAGGGCAACGTTCAGCAGATTAAGATGATACGCTGGACCCATATCTCAGAGCTGCAAAATCTTTTTGAAGATATCGTTAAGAACATAGATCAACTCCACAATCCGCCGAAGTCACTGTGGGAGAAGAGTGGGGAATTCTCGATGTTTTACACTTTAGAAATTCTCAACGGCTAGAACCAACTCTTAGCGGTTACGAAACTCTTCCCAGCGGATCCGAAGCCCATCAAACAGACCCTCAGGCTCTTCCCGGAGAAGGTTAAAAATCGACGTGCGCATCTCGTTTTCAAGGGCCTCTCGTGAAGCTGGAGATAAGACTGCCGCCGGAATTTTACCCGTCAGAAGCTGCAATTCCTCCTGGCGCGCCTTAACCTTGGCATTAAACTCTGGGTGCGTCCGGACGAAGGCCTCAAACTCGGCGAGGTCCTCTTTTGAGAGGGCCCCATCAAGGTAGGGGATGATTTTCTTTTCAAACGCCTTGTGCATCGGTACGGATTCAATCATGGTGTGGCACCGGGGAGAAGATTGTCTAGAAGCAGGAAGCGTCCGTTGTGAAGCTTTTCAATCACCTCGTAGCGAGGAATCGCCAGAATCTCGGCGATCTCTTCGACACTAAAGCGAGCGTCGTAGCGAAGCCCCATCACGATGCGAACCCTTGCCTCAAGCCCGTAGAACTCAGCATGTCCTGGAGGTCGCATATCTTTAAGTTGATCGGTCAACTGACCGGAGCGACGAATCCCGATGTCACTCAGATACTTCAAAAGTCCCTTAAAGTAGAATCTTCGCAGTTTCTGGGCCTCCCTCTTATTTTTTGGATCGAATTCGAGCTTTATGATCTGCTTTTGTTCTTTAATCAGGTAGGCGTTTAAAGAATCGATCACGAGCTGCTCGGCCTGAAGGTCGTCAGGAATTAAGGTGTAGGCAAACCGATAAAGCTGCTCAGACAAAGGGGCCACAAGCTG
Source organism: Pseudomonadota bacterium (assembly GCA_027487685.1). Taxonomy (GTDB): domain Bacteria; phylum Bdellovibrionota; class Bacteriovoracia; order Bacteriovoracales; family Bacteriovoracaceae; genus Peredibacter. Next base: position 18,471 of record JAIYDC010000081.1, read on the forward strand.
GAAAAGATCATTGCGTTTCATAGGCCTTTATTTTAGCCACCACGGGGAAATTCCGCAAAGGGACTTTTATCTGTTAATTGCTGTCAGCTTTTTATAAAAATCAAGCACATGACCATTTAGATCTAGGATTCTATCAAGTTTTACCCCGTGCGTTCCGAAACGCAATGGAGAAAGGATAAAATCTTATGAAACAGCTACTTCTCATCCTCACCTTCCCTCTCCTATTCCTGACAGCGTGTCAGGAGAAGGGCGCTACCAGGAAGAGCAGTAGTTCGAGTCAACTTCAGTGTAACTTGAATCAGAATTTCTATTACCAGCCCGGTTGTCCCGGCTTCTGCCAGAGCTACCCTACTCATGCGATGTGTTATAGCTCTAACACTGGGGGAACGACAGGAACCACCACTGGCACAACCGTCGGTGGAACGAGCGGGGGAACCACCGGAATCATCACCAATCCGTTTGATCAAGTGGCCTCAAGTGCAGTGAACTCGAACTGGGGTGTTAAGTATCCCGGAGGTGTTCCGTCCGGGAGCTGCTCAGCTCCCTACAATCCGTCAGGGATAAATTTCACTCCCTATAATACGCGAAAAGCGACGATGACCATCGTAGGAAAGTCCTTCTACAGCCCGGCCTCGGGAGTCGCCGCCAATTACACGAATACCTCTTCGCTCTTAAAATCTGTTTCCGGTGCTCAGACGCTGTTCTCAACCGATGCCGCTCTAAAAGTCCGGTTTAAAGTTATCCAACAGCCTGAGACCTCGAATGCATCTCCCTACTGCTACGGCCGCGCCAGCGGCGCTTCGATTCCAGGCTACACCAAGTTACAGTTTAACGTGCAATTAGTCGGAACTCGCGCGAACGGCACCACTGAAACGGAACCTCTCGGCACCTACACCATCGGTGTCAACTCTTGTACCCCGGCCATCGACCTATCGTCCTATGCCTCAGCATATCCGGGAGGCGTGTATCTTGTCGTCGGCAGCGTAAGAGGTAACCAGGGCCCAGTGAACTTTGATTACTGGACCATCGGTTTCAATAGCTCGTCCTCTTTCGCAGACATTAGAACGCAAGATTGCTGGGTGCTTGACGTGGAGGTCGCGGCCGACGGAACCAAGACCTTCGACTAAAGCTTCATGAGGTCGAGAATGGCGTCCGCAAGGTTGCGCCTGAGAGCAAAACTCACTTCGACTAAGAGACCAGGACAGGTGATATTCACCTCCTGCACAGAATCCCCGAGAATATCAAAGGCGACCCAATCCACTCCGAACGTTGAGAGCTCGGCAACTATCGCTTCGCACTGCTGGCGAGTCTTTGCAGTCAGAGGCTCAGCGTGGAACGTTGCACCCTGAGCGATGTTTGATAAAAACTCACCATCCTTAGGAGTCTTGAGAATTGTTCCAAGTTCGTGCCCTTTAAAGTAAAGGGAGCGAATCTCGCCTTTTGTGACCGCCTCGATGAACGGCTGGACAATCACCGGCCCTTGAAGCTCAATCACTTTTTCCTCAAAGCGTGACTCCCATTCATCTGGCCCAAGCTTCTCCACTCCGAGGCCAGAATAGAGGTCCATAGGCTTCAGGATCAGCGCCGAGGGCCTCGGGTCCAGGTGGTGCACGAATTGCCGCGCCAGCGCCAGATTCTGGCCTACGTAGCTCGCCGTCGCTCCAGGTGTTCTGTAAGCATAAAGCTTCTCATTAAAATTCATGATGCCACGGGGATCGTTCATGACCTTAATTCCCATCGCCACCAGATTATCAAGCATCCAGAGAATGCGCAGGTAGCGGGAGTCGAAGGGCGGGTCAAGCCGCATATGGATCACGTCATCAGTCGTAAGCTCAATGACTTTCTCGTCGAAAGTTTCAAAGTCCGCCAGATAGATCTGATCTTCTCGGAGCGTTCCTCGAAACGAGTGAACCCGTAGTTTCTGAGGGCCCAAGTTATGGATCGCGAAGTCACGCTCGAAAAAAATATATGTCTCAATTCCCCGGCGCTGCATGGCCAGGGCGAGCATCAAAGAGGAATCTTTCTTGATCGTTAACCGCTCAAGGGGATCAATCAGCAGCAATTGGCGCATGTGGTACCTTTAGTTTGAGCTTCAGATGATCTTCAAAAGTTGGGGCCTTATCCTGATCCCGGAAGTACTTGTGCTCCATCTTAAGCCAAGCGAGGAATTGTTTTAAGTTCAAATTATTCTCAATCTTAAGTTTCTCCAAGAAGTCTTGCTCTTCCTCATAGGTCAGGAACGCAGCGAAGGAGGCCTGATTCCATTCATCCTTTATGTCGCAATCATCCTCAGGTAGCTCGAGCTTTCGGCAGTGGGCGTTAATTTCTGGCAGAAAAACCTCTGCTACAAAGCGCTGAGTCAGCTCGTCTGCTTTCTTATCCGTAAGAAAGCCCCCGAGCTTTCCGAACTCACCCTGAAGGATTGCAATCAAATCCACAACCCGTTTGGCGAGAAGCGTCTTCTTTCGCTCGGTCGCGAGGTAAGTTTCGAGTTCTGTCCTACCCTTGAAGTACTCCTGAAGGAGTTCCTTTCCGTAAAGAGTGGCCAGGTTCTCATTCAGGTCGACCTCGTTTTTGATAAAAAAGATCGTATGAAAGAGTTCGTGAAAAACAAGCTCTGCGAGTTCCAGGTCATCGTAGTGAAAAAAAGACGAAAGGATCCGGTCTTCAAAATAGCCCAGAGTTGAGTACGCATAGACAGGCCTGACATAGGTGACAAGATTTTCATCCTCCGTGAGTTCCTTGGCGAAGGCCTCGGCCGATGACTTCTCATAGAATCCAAGATACGGAAAACTCCCGAGGAGGGGAAAAGAGTGCTCTTTCGCTTCGATTTTTCGATGCTCACTGGCGATCACAAGGTAAGTCACGGCCTTGTTTGCCAGCATCGTCGTCTTAGTGTAGATCCCTGTCTCGCGCTCCCCGAAATAATGATAGAAAAATTTCTTATACTCCCCCACCAGAAGTACCTTGCGCTTCATCTCCTCCGGCACTTTGGGATCGTCTAGAAACTCCTCGTTGGAGCGAGCACCATACTGAACCCTACTCCAGCCTATACCTTGCTCTGTGATGTAACTCATCATAGAGCAGCCCGAGCAGAAGACAAGAATGATCAGAAGTTTTAGAGTCATAGGAATTATTCTAACCCAATGGCATAAACCTTCAACCCATCAAGAGGACCAAGTGCTCCACTCTCCTACTTAAGGCCAATTCTTTCGCGTGACGACGAAGAGACAGACTGAAATCAGGATAAGAGTGACTCCAAGTTTAACGGCGAAATGAATGGTGGGAGTCGAATAGATGACAACCAAAGAGAAGGTGATCATGGTGGCACATAGGACCTTGGCCCGAGGTCTGATGACCCGATTATCCTGCCAGTCTTTAATTCCCCTGCCGGCAATAGGAAGTGCCAAGAGCCAGGCGTGGAAGCGCGGGGATGACTTGGAAAAAAGGTAGGCCGATAGGATCAAAAATGGGGTGGTCGGGATTATCGGGAGAAAAGCTCCAATAATCCCCAGGACGAAACTGATCCAGGCAATGCCGAACCAGAGAAGCTTCACGGCCTTTTACCGAGATCCCGCAGAACTTTCCCTTGGGTCGACAGTGCTGTCGCTGAGGTGATCTCAACGTCGACCCAGTGCCACTGGTAATCTTGCTCGAGGGATTCCGGCTCAAAGTGGACCAGGCGGTAACACGAGGTTCGCCCGGTCCACTTGGTGACTCCTTTAGATAGCCCCTTCTCTTCGACTAAGATGCGGAAGGTCTTCCCTATCATCCCCTGGCGGATCGATTCTTGGATCTTGAGCTGCCGATCCTGGATCTCACGCAGGCGACGGCCCCGGATATCGTCAGAAAGGACGTCATTCATGCGCGCCGCCTTGGTCCCTTTGCGAGCGGAGAAGGCGTAAGAATAAATAAAATCAAACTGCGCTTGATCTAGAAGTCGGAGTGTTGCTTCATGCTCCTCCTCGGTCTCATTGGGAAAGCCAGCGATGATGTCGCTTGAGATAGTCATCTGTGGATTCGCTGCGCGCATCTTACCAATCAGGTCGAGGTAGTGCTCGGCGGTGTACTCACGGAGCATGCGCTGGAGAACCGTATTAGAACCGGACTGGACTGGAAGGTGAAGGTGGTTTGCAAGCTTCTTGGAGTTCCGGTGGGCCTCGACCAGATCGTCGGTCACGTCATAGGGGTGAGAGGTTGTATACCGCAGGCGCTCGAGACCCTGAATTGCCTCGAGCTCCATGATGAGTTGCCCTAAGGATTCACCATTATCTTTGCCGTAGGAATTCACGTTCTGACCCAGCAGCATGACCTCCTGAACTCCAGAGATCTCTACCAGGCGGCGTACATCTTTAACCACCTCTTCCAGCCGGCGGGATTTCTCCCGGCCACGAGTGAAGGGAACAATACAGTAGGAGCAGAATTTATCGCAGCCCTTAATGATGTTCACAAAGGCCATAGGAGATCCGTGAGTGATTTTCGTTTCGATCGAATAATTGTCGGAGCGATCCCAGCTTGTTACCGCGAATTTTTTCTCGCCTGCGTATGCTCGGTAGACCATCTCACCGATGTTGTCCACCACGTCGGTCCCGAAGGCGAAATCGAGCTGCTTGTACTTACCAATCAACTCCTTCCCCTCAGTCTGGGCGATACAACCGCCGGCCGCAACGATGACGTTTTTCTTAAGACCTGTCTCCGGATTGATGTCCGCATTCGCCTTGAGTTTCTTCATTTCCCCAAGATGGGAATAGAATTTTTGGTTCGCAAGATCTCTCACTGCACAGGTGTTAAAGATCACCAAATCAGCGTCTGACTTCTCTTCGGTCTTGGTGAAGTTAAGTCCCGAGAGGTGGGACATGATGCGCTCGCTATCGTGGTAATTCATCTGACAGCCGTATGTCTTCATCCAGACTTTACGGGGGGGGAATTCGAGCTCTCCGACTTTTACAGTCGTGGTTTCAGTTGGTTCCATGCATACCTCAAAACTTTAGCTGTTAAATCTAAGACTGAGTTTGTTTTGGCGCAATATAGCAAGGCCTGTCAGCAGCGTCTACTTAGATAATGTCCAACTGCAGAGCGATATAGAAGGTCAGGTTAAACATGAAGTGTAGGAAAATAGGTGCGAAGACTGAATGGAACCGAAGCATCGCCTGCCCACAGATGAGGCCCAAGACGAAAGTGTAGAACACCTGGAATCCGATGAACGGAACGTACTCCGCACTAAGGACCTGGAGTCCCACCAGATGGGAGAAGGCGAAAACGGCAGCGACGAGCAGACTTGTAATGTTCTTACCTCCGACGCAACCCACTAGATAGCGCTGGAAAGTCTGCCGGAACACCAACTCTTCAAGAATCGGTGCAAAAAACAGTAAGTGCCACTCAAGGCCCGAGACAAGTCGGAAGGGAGTCTCGATATCCATGTACCAGATCGCTGCCAGAGCACCGACCGCGAGAAGAAAGATCTCTGCCATGGCCTTGAAGGTCTGAGTATTGATGGACCAGCGGAACTTCCAGGGAAGTCGAAAAATGAACGAGACACCAAGGGCAAAGAAAAGATCAAAAATGTAGGAAAAAGAAATCGCAGTGGGCAGTTTGTGCCACGGGAGACCCCAGGAAAATCCGAAATAGATGGCAACGAGCAAAAAAAAGCCTATCAAACGATTTCTCCCACCTGGGCCAGCTGATGCAGTAGCTTTGTTATTTCATCATAAAACTGAGGTTTTGTAACTTTGATTGTTTGCTGGAAGGCCGGGGCCTTGCTCTCCCCATGGCCCTGATCTCTATCATTGAAGACAACAATCAGAAGAGAAAAGTCATCTTGAAGGTAGAAAAAAATATCAAGGTTAAACGCCATCAAACGCAGGACTCTTACACCCGTCTCCGGAACAATCCCAGAAAAGCACGCCGCTGTGAGAATCAGGTCAGGCCTTGACCGCAGAGTCTCCAGCGCCCGTGACAGGGTCCCGAAGCTCGCCTGGATCCACTGTAAGGCCCGGGCCTCGCTCTGAAAGTCCAGAGCTGTCGCTCCTGACACAGGTGCCCGCATGAACTCGTGGCCCGATTCGATCCCGAATTTTAGGGTGGAGTGAATCGCAAGATTCATGAGAGTGCGGGATTCCTCAATAGATCCCCGCAGTGACTTTCGACGAATGAGCTTGTCCTTTTCAAAGAACAACAACTCGTTGCCGCCGGAACGAAGCCAGTGGATAACTTTTGACGAAGGACCCTGCACCTCCACAGTCCATTGCCGACTACCGGGAACTTTTAAGTCGAAGTTCCAGGTCACGACACGCCAATAACTCCCCAACGGATTAAACTCAAGAAAAAGGTCTTTCGGTGCAGGCCCAAAGAATCCCCACAGGCTCACGAGAGGATTTTCCCGAGGCTGTACTCGTGGAACCCCGGTGCCTCATGGTCCCGGTGATAACCCTCGATGGTGTATCCCTGTTTGAGTTTAATGGAGATCATGGCGTGGTTGGAGGAAAAGATCGTCGTCATGACCTTCCGGATTCCGCAGCGGCGGCATTCCTCTTCAATCGCTTGCGAAAGGCTTTGCCCTACCCCCTGACCTCGGTAGTCGTGAAAGACGGTGGTCTTAACAGTTTCAGCGAGAGTTGGTGTTTTAATTATATACCCCGTAATCCCTAGTTGAGTCTCCCCGCGGAACGCGCGGAAGTAGTGAGTGCCTCCCTGCATGATCTTTTCCACTGAAGGAAGCCAGGGGGAGGTCGGGTAATATTTGGCAAAGGCGGCAGCGAGCTCTGCTGCCTCTTCAGGATCTTGAGTATTGTAGGGCACGAGGTGGATTTTCACGTTTTCTGCTCCCGAAAGTAGTTCCAGATGTTGCTCCAGTCCTGGGCCGCGAAGAGCAGCTCACGATCCGACTCCTTCACCAGGCCCTGGGTCACGGCGTGGTCCAGGAAGGCGAGCAGGTGATCATAGTACCGCCCTACATTCAGAAGTGCGACAGGCTTTCGGTGAAACCCTAGCTGGCGCCAAGTGAGGATCTCAAAGAGCTCATCCAGTGTCCCCATGCCGCCTGGCAGGACAAGAAACGCATCAGAGAGATCATACATTAACTTTTTCCGGTCGTGCATACTGTTCACGACGTGAAGTTTCGTCAGGCCCCCATGCGCGATTTCCTTTGTCTTCAGGGCCTCGGGGATGACCCCGGTCACCTCGCCGCCCAGTTCAAGCAAGCGGTCGGCCAGGGCCCCCATGATTCCGATGCTCGCACCTCCGTAGACCATGCCGATGTTTTCTTGGGCAAAGGATTCCATCAGATTCGACACGGCCCCAGCGACGGCGGGATCTCGGCTTCCACTCGCACCGCAAAAGATACAGATTTTCATGAAGGTCTCCTGATGGTCAGTCGCAGAAAAAGGATTTCTGCAACCAGGAACCCACCAAACGCGAGATAGAATCCTCCAGTCTTCCAAAAAAGCCAGACGGCCGTTGTTTCCCGTACCGCTACCCATGCCATAAAGGCCGCGAAGGTCAGGAGGAAAACGCACAGATGCCACTCGAGCATACGATAAAATTCCACCGGAAGTGGTGGCGTCTGCTTTAAGTCCTTGAGCATCTCTAGGAGTAGAGATTCCTTACGTATTTTTTTAAAAATCAGGTAACCGCCCACCGCGATACCGGTGAATGTAGGTTGAAGTTTAAAAAAAAGACCTTCCTTTGCAACTAGGGCCACCCCTCCGAGGACGACAATTAGTGAAAGATTCAGTTTTGATAGGGTGTGGACATGGCCCGAGAATTTTTTCTCAAAGAGGATTTCGATCACACCCAGGATGACGCCACCAACAAGAGCAATCTCGAGGCTGTGGTATGTTTCAAGATACCAGTAAGCGAGTGCCGGCAGGAACGACAAGAGGAAATAAGGCCTTTGGGCGGTGTCCATGTTGCCCAGAATCTTAAGCTATTTTGCGCAACTTTTCCTCACAATAGATCAGGTATTCTTCTCGAAAGTTGAGCGGATCGAGGATCTCGACGTGTTTCCCCAGCGTCATGAGCCACTCGAACAAAGATTCACAGGGCTCCACATAGGCGGCCCAAATAAGATCCCCTTGAGGATTGGTTATCATGCAGGGTTTACCTAGAAAATGGTGGTCTGGGAAAAGGTTGATCGACTGGGGGTCATGAATTTTAAGGATAAGCCGTGTTTCGCGCTCGTTCATGGCCCGGATAGCGGCAATGAACTCTTCCACCTCAAAGGTCGTCACCTTAACCGGAGCTCCCTTCTGGAGTTCGCGGTATTCGTGGACCTCTTTGAGAGGAACCACCGTCAGGCAGTGATCTTCAAAATCTTCGGCTATGAGGGAAAGCTGACCTTCAAGGTGAAGGATCTTGCAGGGCACGAGTACGTACTCCCGTCCCTCAACGGTCGCAAGACCAATAAGCTGGCGCTCTTGAATGGCGGCTTCAAGATTATAGATCATTTGCTGCTGGTGCTCCGAGAGCTCCTGGTCCCAAAGGTCGATCTGATTCACTAAATCCATCACTACCCGAATCGGTCCATTTTCGGTGACCTTTCTTCGAAGCGATTGGGTAATAGCGGTGTGGGGCCCGGAGAAATTGTCCAGGATCTGATGGAGTTGGATCCATTCGGCCGGTGAAAGCGGGAGCATGTATTGAATGGCATCAGTCTTCAGATCAACCCAGTACTCGTTGTTCTTATGATAGACTTCCATCCCTGAGCCCGCCGGGAAAATCTGCCGCATAAAACCCAGGGCCTCCTCAGGCTTCAGATTCATCTCCAAGGCCAGATCGGTGAGCCTGATTGATCCCTGCTTCTGCCCGAGCACCATGAGCTTTTTCCATACCACTGAACTGAGAGCTCTATTCATCCGTACCTCTTTTCTTGAGTAGTCTTATCGGGTACTCGCGAACAAGTCTTTAGTGCAAAAAGTAGGGATAAGGGTCATAATTACGAAATGAAGTATCTCATGGAAAAACCAGTACTTGCCCTCGGACTGCTCATGTTTGGCCTCTTCATTTACCAAGTCTCTAATGGCCAGAAGTGGGGCATCTTTCATAATGATAAATTGCTTACAACAAGCTGTCGGGGTGTTCTCATTCGACTTGAGAAGAAAGTCCCGGCCAACTGGAACATCCTGTGCGAAGGAAACAATCTTGCCGTCATCATCGACGAGGTGGCAGTGCCGCCGGGGGCCACCAACCTGCGCACCCTGCTCTATCGGCAGTTGGCGAACCATATGAGTTTCGTAGCACGGAATTCCCATTCGGATATTTTAGAGAAGGTCATGTTCGTGCGCTTCAAGCTGATTCACCCTAAGCTCACCATCAACGCTGTCACCGAGGGGCAGTTTATCGTGAAGCTTGCGACCTTAGAGTCGTCCGAGCATATCATGACTCACCTGAAGAGCACTGTTCAGGTCAAAGAAGACGCCAAATAACTCGGCATCAGCGTCTTCCGCCGTCTGGGAAAACTCATAGCGAAGGGCGTGAAGGAAGAGTCGCTCTGCCTGACTTCCTCCATAGAGTTCGTCTCCGAGGATAGGAAAGCCAAGGTGCGCCAGCTGAGCTCGAATCTGGTGCCGTAGTCCGGTCTTTAGCTTTACCAGCACGAGTGACTTCCCCTGTCTTGAGCTCACCTTGAGAACAGAAAGCGTCCCCTCAACTCCCTCGCCACCGGGAGCATCGGAGACCCGCTGCTTAAGACCTTTCTGCCCCGTAGGTCGCAAATAGTGGGTCCAGTGTCCCTCTTGTGCGAAGTCTCCCTCCACAATCGCCCAGTAGAATTTACGCTTCATCGCCGTCTCAAACTGTCCCCGGATAGTGCGCTGAAAAGCTATCGTCTTCGCAAGAACTACCACGCCTGAGGTTTCGTAATCGAGGCGGAACAGAAGGCCCCGGTCGTAGTTCTCCCGGTTCACTAAGAGCGGCGCCCAGCGATTCTCTACCACGAGGAAGTTCAAGAGCGTATCTTTGTCTGAGTAAGACAATGGATGGCAGTGAAGAAACGGCGGCTTGTGAAGCACGAGATAGTCTTCAGTCTCCGCCAATACCTTGACCGTCGGTCCCTCAAAGCATGGGTTAATTTCCATATGGTTCACCAGGGCCAGAGGCAGACGCACAACGTCTCGCGCTCGCACAGGAGAGGACTGCTCTTTGGAGGAAAAAAATTTTTTGATGAGCTGCCCTGAGCTTCCGAGGAGCTCTTTTAGAGAGTCCTTAAGCGTCGTCCCGTCCCGGAGCCAGCAGACCTCGACATGTTCCACCATTTAGCGCGCCTCAACTTTGCGGCCCTCCACCCGTAGGTCGTTCTTCTTTAGAACGAACTCCACCCGCCGGTCATGGATCAGACCATTGACCTTTTGCTGGGGCCTTGAGTCACCATAGAACACGGTGGTAATTCTGTCAGCGGAAACTCCCCGCTGGATAAGAGATTTAGAAACGGCCAGAGCACGTGCGCTGGAAAGCGTATAGGCATCGGTCTGATCTTTCGTCCCGACCTCACCCGCCTCGGCGTGGCCTTCAACAAGAACGTTCCAGTTGTTTTCCCGTAGGAGCTTCACAAGTGAGTCGAAGACCTGGATATTGATCTCGTCGATCCCCGTAGAACCCTTTTGGAAATTGATTTTATCTTTCATGCGAACCAGGATCGACTCGGGCATTTCGTAGACCGTTGCCGCTTCGCCAAGCTCATTATCAGCGAGCATTTTTTTCAACTGATTGAGCTGGGTGTCAGACTCCCGGTTGACCTCGTGCTTATCCAGAAGACCCTCTGCGGTTAGGAATTCAATCGGAAAGGGCTTGGCCGGCATGTCGCTGTCTACCATTGTCGGTGCATCGTTGGGCGACTTCCCGGAGCGCATGACTTCACCGGCCTTGAGCACGTTACCTCCGAAGGCGTTACGGAGCGAGCCGATGGCCGCTTCATACTTGGCCGTCTCGGTCTTTGCAAACGAGAGGAGCAGGATGAAGAAGGTCAACAGGAGCGTACATAAGTCTGAAAAGGTCGCAAGCCAACCGGGGGCACCAGGCTTACAAGGAGGACACTTAGGTGCGACGTCACTCATGACTTACTCCTTGGCTTCCGGCTGCAGACGATCCTTCGGAGGTAAGAATGAGTCGAGCTTTTCACGGATAACTCGCGGATTTTCACCGGCCACGATCCCGAGAACACCAGCGACGATGATATTCATCTTGGTCGCCTCCTGCTTCGAGCGCTGCTTGAGCTTGGTTGCAATCGGGATTGTGAAGACGTTCGCGATCACCGCACCGTAGAAAGTTGTCAGGAGTGCTACCGCCATCGCAGGACCGATCGACGACGGGTCAGACATGTTCTGGAGCATCTGCACCAAACCGATGAGAGTTCCGATCATACCGAAGGCCGGACCGTCGGCGCCCATGCCTTCAAGAATATCGACACCTTTAGAGTGTCGGTCCTCCATCGCGGCGATCTCAAGAGAAAGAATGGAGGTGATGACTTCTGGTGGCCGGTTATCGGCCGCAAGCGTCACGGCCTTCTTAAGAAACTTATCCTCCACTGGAATCTTCTCGAGAGCAAAGACTGATTCTCGTCGTGCGGTCTCAGCGAGTTTTTGAATTTCGTCGATCATGGCCTTTGAGTCCGTATTCGAATTGAAGATGGACTTTAAGAAAATCGCCACCAATGCCTTCACATACTCCATCGGCCACTTAATGAGAGTGGTCGCGATCACACCACCGCCCACCACCACCACCGAAGGAACGTCGATGAAAATTGAAAGCGGAGATCCATAGAGGATGGACCCCAAGATCGCTAAACTTGCTAACACTAATCCCGCTACCGTTGAAATATCCATACTTCACCTAATGAAAAAAGAGTCTGTGTGTTCAAAGTATCGGAATTTGATAGGCGAACTTAAATGGAGGATTTCACTGGAATAAAGCGGTCAAGATTGAGGGGACGAGGTCAGGAAAAAACCCCCGCTACAGCGGGGGTTTTGATTACTTTTCTTCAGAATTCAGCATCGCGGAATCAATAAAGGAGAGCATTGCGCTCCGCAGCTCTTCAAGGGATACTTGAGATCTGTCTTCACCCTTAAAAACCTCGTCCCTGATTAACTCAACCGGAAAACCGGTCAGATTGGCGAGCATTTCCAAGCTCACTTTTCCATTCTTGTCTTCAGGTCCCATCATGGTCTGGTCACTCGTTGTCATTCTTGACTCCTTGAACTATTACGCTACCTAAATCCATTTTGGTAGCTGTTGCAACAGAGCGTATCTTTCAAGGAAAAACAAAGTCAATGTGACATAACATTAATGTAAGATTATGTAAGGGTATTCTTGAGAATTTGGCTCTAACTCTTAGGAATTATTGTATTTACTGACCCTAATACCCGGGTGTTCCGAGCAATGTTAGAAAGCTCGAGACCTTATTCTCCATTTCCTGAAACTCCTGGACTGGCCTGGACAAAAGAGTGATGCCTCCCCCTGCTCCGTATCTCCATAAGCGGTCACTCGCAGAGAGTGAGGCCGTCCTGATGTTAATGCTGGCAGATTTTCGCTCTCCGAGACAGAGAAGAGTTGAGCCACAGTAGATGCCCCGTTGGTAGCGTTCGACCTCTTGTATGATCTGCATCACTCTTTTTTTAGGGGCTCCCGTCACACTGCCACCCGGGAAAAGGCACTCGAGGGTTCGCCGCAGCCCGAGAGGGCGCTCTAGGTCCACCGCTAGAACAGAGCACTGGTGCAAGAGTCCTGGCACTCGCAAGCAAGCACGCTCCTTAAGAACCTTGGCGCGAGGCCGCTCCAGGCGATTGAGATCATTCCGGAGAAGATCGGTGATCATCGTCAGCTCCCCCTCCTCTTTCACATCTCCAAGCATCTCTTGCCACTCCTTGCGCCAATTCTTCCCCACTCTCCGAGTGCCCTTGATCGGCATCGTCAGCATCCGGTTGCGATCGTACTGGAACAGGCACTCAGGTGAGTTACTAAGAATCATTTCATCGCCTAGGAATGTTCCGTGGGCGTAGGCACTGACTCCGGGACGAGAAAAGAAGAAGTCCGAAAGGTCACGAGGGTCAATGAGCGCTTCGGTCTCAAAATCGAAGGGATAAGTCAGATTGACCTGGTAGCAGTTACCGTCCAGGAGATGATCTTGGATCCGGTGAAAGGCCAGCTTATACTCGCTCCAGGAAGGACGCTCAATCGAGCGAAGATGGACCTGCTTCAGCCGCGATTTGGGCAGGGCCTTTATTCTCTTGCGGCCAAACTCAAGCTCGATGGCCAGTGGTAACTCTGGCCCAACAGTATGTCCCAGGCCCATGAGGATCAGACCTAGCTCATAGTAGAAGTGATAAACGCGGGGCCTTTTCACTTTCTCCTGAATTGTTACCAACTCCAGTGAGGTGAGGAAGTTCTCCAGGGGATACGCCTCGGGAAAGCCTGTCAGAAGATTGAACCGGTGTTCCCGGTAATACACGTAAGCAACAGAGGCTTCCGAGAGCTCGAGGACCGCATCCCGGTTCCATTTGAACGTTGAGGTGATCATCAGGACTCGTGCTTCCCTTGAGGTGCGAGATCAGCAAACTTCGTCTGCGAACCGATCCAAGAGAGTTCGATGGTGCCCGGTTCGCCATTACGGTTTTTGGCAACAATAATTTCAGCAATCCCCTTCTTCGGCGTTTGAGCGTCGTAATACTCCTCGCGGTGAATAAGCAAGACGATGTTAGCGTCCTGCTCGAGAGAGCCCGACTCACGTAGATCTTGGAGCTGAGGACGCCGGTCGGTACGCGAAGCGGCGGTACGGTTGAGCTGTGAGAGGGCAACGACGGGAATCTCAAGCTCGTTGGCGAGCATCTTAAAGCCCCGCGAGAGCTCTGCGATCTCCTGCTCACGGTTCTGCTTTTTCACGTGCATCGGCATTATCTGGAGATAGTCGACCACGATCATGGCAAGGCCCTGCTCGGCCTTGAGTTTCCGGCAATAGGAGCGGATATCCATGAGGTTCGTTGAGCCAGAGTCGTTAATGTAGAGCTTAAGATTCGAGAGCTTCTGAACTGCACTGGCTATAGATCGCAAGTCGAGCTCGTTAAATTCTTTGGTTTTGAGTTTACGGCCATCGATGCAAGCCTCGGAGGCCAGAAGTCGCATCGAAAGTTCGGCGTACATCATTTCGTAAGAGAACACGGCGACCGCCATGTTGGTCTGTTTGGCAGCGGCCACGGCCCAGTTGAGCGCCAGGGCCGTCTTTCCCATACCCGGTCTGGCCGCGATAAGGACCAACTGCCCCGGTTGAAGTCCCAGGAGGGAGCGGTCAATGGCCTGGAAGCCGGTGGAGACTCCCATGATCTCGCCCTTGGCCCGAGCTGGCTTCTCGAGTTCAGCGAGGTTCTCGAAGAGCGCCTGCTTGAGTGGGATCATCTTATTATTCTTGGTCTGCGCGGTTAACTTAAAAAAGCTCGCTTCCACGTCCTGAAGGAACTCCCCGACGTCTCCAGAGAAGTTCGTCCCGGTGGAAGCGACTCGGGTCGCAGTCCGGACAACCTCACGGAGCATGCTCTTTTGCTTAATGAGCTGAGCGTAGTACTCGACGTTCGCAGCAGAGCCCACTTCATCACAGATCGTGATCAGGGCCGTTTGCCCTCCGATGCGTTCGAGCTTTCCGTGATCGTTGAGCTTACTGGCGACAGTGACGATATCAAAGGGCATCCCTTCCATGAAGAGGTCTTTGATGGACTGATAGATCACGCCATATTGCGGGTGATAGAAATCTCCGCTATCGAGATTAACGTCGGAGATCTCATCGAAGCTACGGTTATCGATCAGAAGGCAACCGAGGAGGGCCTTCTCAGCTCCGATGTCATGGGGTAATTCGTTGCGATTTTCTTGCGCCATCACAAGGCTCCGAGGGAAAGGGTGTCGAATGGAGGAGACTTTAGCGCATGTGCGGTTTGTCGAGGTAGGAATATGTACGGAATGTTAACGAAAGTTAGGAATAAAAAACGGAGAGCGAGCACTTGGCCCACTCTCCGTAAATAAGATTACTCTTCTGTGCCGTTCGCAGCGGCTTCAGCTTCAGCAGCGGCCGCGGCCTTAGCAGCTTCGGCCTTCGCCTTTTTCTCAGCGTTGCGTCTCTGAGCTTCTGCCTGCTGGCGCTTGAGTTCCTCCGCCATAGCGGCGTCGATAGAAACTTTGAGCTTGAATTCAGCAGTCACGTCGCTGAAGAGCTTCGCCTTCACATCGTAAGTTCCGAGAGACTTGATTGATCCGTCGAACTGAAGGAGACGGCGCTCAATCGACACGCCCTGCTTCTCGAGTTCTTTGACGATATCCTGAGATGTTACGGCGCCGAAGAGGCGACCGTTAGCGCCAACTTTCTTGATCAATTCAACGGTTATGCCGTCGATCTTTGTCTTAATAGCTTGCGCAGTTGCCTTCTCGGCGAGAATTTTCTTAGCGAGACCTTTCTGCTTGTCCTTAAGGACGTTTGAGTTCTTCTCGTCGGCGAGGATTGCGAGCCTCTTAGGGAAGAGGAAGTTCCGGGCAAAGCCAGCGGATACATTAACGATCTCACCGATCGTTCCGAGGGCCTTAACCTTTTCAGTGAGGATGACTTTCATATAATTCTCCTAAATTAATCTTTGATGTTACGTTTCACAAAAAACTTTCTAAAATCAAACCAGTTATCGAACAGGCCTGCCACCGCAATGAGATAGCCACCGACGAAGATCGTTACCACCACGATAAGGGTCCGAAAAAAACCTACAATCCCGGCAAAGTTCAGGAGGTCACTAAAGACTCCAAAACCCTGAAAAAAGTAGAAGATTCCAAGACACTTCACCAGAGTAAGCCCGATCATTTCAAGGGATGGCCCTACCAGCTCTGCTCCCCAAACCGCAGCCGCTAGGCTCAGCGCGAGCAAAGCGACGAAGGCGAAGGGAACACGAAAGGTTAGGAGCTCACGCTCGGAATACGGATAATCGTTCCCTGAAAAGAGGAGCCGGCGGCTCTTCAAAACGAGGGACATGTTAAACCACAGCATCAGAAAGACCCCCATAAAGAAGTAGCTGGGAAATGATTGGATCATCTCCGCGGCCAGGAGGTCAGGGCGGTCTAGCAGCTGGAGGACCTGGATCGCGTCCTTGTCCCCACTTTGCTCCACCGCTTTCTTTTGCTCAGCGATTTTATCCGCACTCTTCTCAATCTGCTGGACGATAAACCCCGTTGGCGTCGTCTTCATTGTGGACAAGACCACGGCAAAGAGTCCTGCTATCGACAGGATGAAGGTCATCCCGAAAGCAACAAGTCCCTTAACAGGAGCAATTCCCCGAAGAACGACTTCAGCAATGGCGGCGGCAAAAAGAGCGATACAAGCATAGAATCCGAAAAGCGTCAGATCTCCGTAGATGAACCCGGCCAGGCCAAAACTCAGGGCAAGCCCCGCGGCGAGAGTCAGGTACCCCTTTACCCTACCGTACATGACGATGGCCAGAGCGAGTGGAAACGGAGCAAAGATCGCCATGATGAAACTCATGCACAAAATCACCGAAGAAGCGCCGAGAAGGAGCAACCTACTGGTAGAGAGTTGTGGGGATTGCATCACGTCGGTATTCATACCTGTTCTGGTCTCCAATTAGCGAGCGACTTCGTTTGACTGGTAGCTGATGAGGAGCATGTTACGACCGCGCTTGATGGCCTCATTTGCCCGGCGCTGGAACGTAGGTGTTAGGCCCGTAATCCGTGACGGAGAGATTTTACCAAACTCGTTAACCAGCCAAGAATAAGACTTCGGATCTTTCCAATCCGGAGACGTCTTTTTAGCAGAGAACCAGCAAGACTTGCGCTTAGAATGCATTTTCTTGTCTTTGTCTTCTCCACCGAACTCATCATCAATCGCAGCCGCTTGGGTGTGATTAGGGTTCTTGTAGTCTTTAACGATTTCGGCCTGGTGCTTATCTTCACCGAGCTTGATGATGAGGTGACGAACAAGATGCTCGTTAATATGGAACCGACGCTCGATCTCTGCGTTCAGGTTTCCTTCACCTTTGTACATGAAGTAGTGGTAAGCGCCTTTTTTGAGGCCGCTTTCCGTAGGCTGAGCGAAAGTTTTCACTCCCCATGAATCAGTGATGAGAACTTCTGCACCGAACTGCTTGAACGTTTCAGTGAGAGCGTTCTTGATGGATGACACAGCTTCTTCCGATGCGTCAGGGCGAACGACAAATGCCGTTTCGTAGATCATATTTCCTCCTGGATCTAAGCATTCACCACACGGTGAATACATTTATTAAGAGCCCACAGAACTATTCCTGTGAGCGAGATGAAATACATTAAATGAATGTCTTCGGGAACTTAGCACGAGTGAGGAAGCTTAGTCTAAGCCTTTCTAGGGGGGGAATTAGACCTCTTCTCTGTCTAATTGCCTGAATTTTCTGGGGCAGGTTCTACTTTAGGCCTAAAAAACCTAGTGTAGTTCAGAATATAGCGGACGGATATCTGCTGAAACAGTGAGGTCTCAGGATCCTTGGATATATCCTGTTCACTGCCCTCGAAGTTGGCAAGGCCCTCCTCCATCGTAGAGGCGGGAGTTGTTGCCACGGTCGCAGCAGGGTCTTCGGTCGAAACTGGCGAAGAATCACTACCAGCAGAAGGCATAGCGACGGCATCCCCGCCGGATTCTGCGACTGGCCCCGTTGGCCCTTCTTCTGGCTTGGTCTCTGATACGGCGGCTTCGCCCTTCTTATTGAGGTCTGAGAGGTTAAGACCTTTGAGCCCGAGTGACCTGTTAGCGCCGGCCTGCATGCTCGCGAGGGTCCGCTGCACTTCCTGGTCAAAGTTCAAAGGCTTCTTTTTCTGGGCCGCGCGCTGCTTGTTGATAGCGTCGAGGGCCGCGAGCTTTGCTTTTTCGACCCGCGCCGCTCCATTGGCAAGCTGCCCCGCCAGCACGTCGGCCCGGGCGGTGTCCCCAGCGTTGAGTGCGTTCGCAAAGTCGGTTGCTATGTTCGATTGTGAGCGGAGGGTATCGGTCCCGAAGTTCGCGCTAAAGTTGGGCCGGTTAAGCCGCAGGGGTCTCTGGCATGCCTTCTCTGAGAAAACAATCCCCGCGCCACCTGAGCTGACGCAGGACTTCACTTCAGGCTTGATGCCATCGGCGAGGAGGGTCACATCCCCGTTCTTGGATCCGCCGTTTACGCCTCCGTTTCCGCCGGAGGTCGAGCCACCATTGGCACCCGAGGTCGAACCGCCCGTACTTCCGGAGGTCGAGCCGCCAGTTTCCCCGACGCTATTCGTGTCTTGAGTCGCCTTGTTGAAATCTGCGAGGAGTTTCTCCATCTTTTTGATGTTGTCCTTTAGCTTGGTCTCGGAGCTCATTAGGTCCATCAAAACGAAGCCGGCGATCGCCGTTGCGCCGCCGAAGATGGCTGCGCGCGAGTAAGGATTATTCATAGCGGTCGTGATTTGCGTGATGAGGCCAGGGATGACCAGTTCGAAGTACATCAATGCTCCTGCAATTCCGACGACTGCTGCGCTTCCGAGCATTCCGGTGCCACCCGCCTTAACTGAGAGGAAACTGTAGGCAGCTATAATCGCGTACTTTGTCGTACTTACCGCCGCCACGCCTGGTCCAGTTGGACCGCATCCATCTGGGGTCAGACCCAACAGGCTCGAGCCCTCGGCGAGTGCTAACGCGGTGGCGACGCCGTAAGCGGCCGAGACCGCCATCATCCACATCTTCCGCTTCTGAACGAAAGCCAGCTGATCCTTTTCCTCTTTAAGCTTCGCCTCTAACGTAGCCTTCTGAAGGTCTCCGCCATTAGCCATGGTCTTCTTTACCTCGTCGACCTTCTGTTCCTGATCCTTATGGTGCTTCTTTTGCTGCTGACCTCCGAGGAGTTCCGCGGCGATGTAAGCCACGGAGCCGGCCATAAACACATAGATCGACGGACTCTTCGGAGCAAGACAGTTGAGAATGATAGTCGAGCCGACAGCCGCGGTCCCAAGACCCAGCACCTGATTCGCAATCGGCCCCATGCTCATCGCGCGAGCAGAGTTCACAGGGGCTATGATGAGCACAAAGCTTAGTATGATGGCGAAAAACTTATTCATGACCCAATTATCGGTACTTTGGAGAGAAACGTTCGGAGTTTTTGCAGAATCCTCTGGTTAGCCTTCTAGAGGGTAGTCAATGCTGCCAGTTAAGCTTGGCACTCCTGTTGGCCATCAGGAATTTTTTTAAGGGATTTTTTAAGTTGACCGATAAAGTTAAATCTTAGGAGACCTATGATTATTCAAATGCGCTACATCCTTCCACTGATTCTGATTGCGGCACCTGCTCTGGCCGTAACAGTCAATGATGTCTGCGAAGCTCTGAACATCAAGCACGCTCGCTCTGGCTCCGCATGCCGCGTATACGAGAATCGGAACTTCGACCCTGCAGCTCTAACAGTCATCCGCGAGATGGCCAATTATAATCCCGCCAATACCCTCGATTCGCTGCATGCCAGTGCTGATCATCGTTTCAACGCTGAGGCGGCGGCTAGCTGTGGCGCGGTCGCAAGAAATAATACGCTTTATGGGCGCTTTTGTTTAGAAACGATCCGAGACAAAACACCCTCCCCTCTTTTATCACAGATCGTCTCACGCCTCGCTGTGAGGGCCCCTCAGCAAGCGGTCGACGCCTTCCGGGACGCTGGGACCGCTCAGATTGCAGCACCACTGGCCGCGATCTGCCTAAGACTTGCAGATGTAAACCCTTACCAGACACTAGATTGTGTGAAGAGTATTGCTAACAAAACGATAGCTCCTGGAGCCGAGCTTCGATGCCTGGAGCCGCATACTCGCTCTACGGACAGTATGCTCGCCTGTATTGCGAGTCTGCCTTCTAACCCAGGGGAGAATTGCGAACAAGGTGGGGCCGTGTCCTCTCCAGGAACAGGTCTATCAACTCTATTTAACGCGGGGGAACAGCTGCAAGTAGCTCCCCGAAAATGAGGGATATCCTGAGCATGAAATTAACCTTAGTACTTTTACTCCTTGCAACGTTTCTGGTTCAGGCAACAAAGGCCGACACCAACATTGTCGAAGTCTGCCATGAAATCGTTACTAAGCGTCCCTCCCTCACGGACTCCTGCCGCCGGCTCTCGGCAGGCAAGTTTGATGAAGGTGCACTGAGGGTTTCCCTTCAAGCACTCAAAAGTAACCCTTCGATCGCCCTCCAGGTGCTACAAACAGCGCAAGGGCGAAGTGTCGATAGAGTCGCAGCAGGGGTGTGCGAAGAATATGCCTACTTTCATCCATGGAATGCAGGCCCATGCATTGATGCCATCTCAAACCGAAAGCTTTCAACGCAGATTCTGCGTATCGCGAGGCAAATGATTCAAAAAAAGAATGGTCGCCTGGCGCTGGACATCCTTGCTTGGCGTGATGTCACAGAACTAAATCCTAAGCTCTCAATGGTCTGCGAAGAAGTTGCGGCCAGATCGCCGGAGCTCGCCGAGAAGTGCGTACGGACCATCCTAGGTAGGAAGAATTCCCAGGGAGTCGAAAGCTGTCAAAGCGCTGATCAGAGCGGAGAGGAAAAAATTGATTGTCTGGCGGGCCTTAAAAGATATGGGGAGCGAGCGCCTGCAAGTCTTAAAACCATAGAAATGGTCGCCATCCGGCCGCCACAGGTCGAGCGTGATGAGGTTGGTCGATTGATGAGGACCCAAACCCGAGTCCGTTATCGGAATGGGCCCGCCGGCAACCTCGATGCTTTGGTCATGCCCTAGCAGGCGTTGTGCCTGTATAATTTTCCTGTAATTAACAACAGGATTGAAACTTCGACTAGTATCCCCCCAACAAACCCAGGGAGGAATCTATGAGGAAGTCACTTATCGCCATGATCGCTGCTCTTAGCATCGGTCAAGCCTATGGCCAGTCGGCCTCGCAGGTCTGCCAGCGCATGGCCGGAATCAACAGCACAAACGCAGCTCAATGTGCACAACTCATTTCTCGGAACCGCTTCGACCCGCGTGCTCTCGAGATGGCGAATACTGCACTTAATTCCAGCAGCACACGGGCGCTCGAGATTCTCCAGCTCACCGCCAACCGCCGGCTCGAGGACAATAGCGCCGCCATATGTTCGGCGATGCTACCGATCAATTCCGATAATGGTATGAAATGCCTGAGCCTTGTACTCGACAACAAGGTATCCAACGAGCTTCTAAAAATCGCCCAGAAGATGCTCCAATCTAGCAGCACGAACGCCCTCGAGTCGGTCAAAGCTGGCCTAAACGCACGCCTAGCTCCTCAGCTCGCTGACATCTGTGAGCGCATGGTAGCAATAAATACGACGAATACTGTTCTCTGCATCCAGACAATCAGCAATAAGATCTCCTTAAACGGGGCAGAACAAGTCTGCGCGCAATTGCTAAATTCGGGCACAGATAGGGCGATCCAGTGTCTCCAAAACATCGTCATCGACGGCAGGCAAGAGCCTCAGGACCGCGACGTGGTAGTGAGCTCAAGCGAATTGGTTGAAATCCGCCGTGGCATGTCTCGGGCCCGCTCCCAGATCGACCGCGGGATGATCGACGAAGGTCTGCGCTCTTTAGACCGCGCGATCCAGCAGATCAGTGACCTCTCCGGCAATAGCAGAAACTCTCGCTAAGAATAATTTGAGGGGGCCCCAAGTGCCCCCCCTCTCTCTTTTTTTTCTAGTCTTCGCCCTGTGCTTTAGTAAATCCGGGCTTGCCATCAAAGAGCTGAAGCTTCTCGATGTGCACCCACTTCACCTTAGCGTCAGTGATTCGGTAGAGAAGATCGTAGATCTGCCGGTCAGAAATCTCTTTACCATTTCTATTGATAAACCGGCAGCGCCAGTGGTCCACGCAGGCGGTATCCGTCTTCCCCGGATAAACTTTAGTTCCCCGGTTCGAAATCATCTTGAGCTTCATCGCCGTCGATTCGCCACAGATTTCCATAATCGCTCCGAGATCACCCGGACCACCTTTGAACTCGACGAAGATGTCAGCGCCGTCCACCTTCCCTACCGCAGGTGAGGACTTGAGATTCTCGACAATCTTCACCGTATCAACACGACCCGGACGCGGCTTAGGTTTTCCGGCCGGCGCGAGGTTGGAGATTACTTTGGCCGTGAAATCCGTCGTGGAGGCACTCAGTGAATCTCCGGCAATGTCCCGAGTTTTACCATCTGGTGAGGCCCAGGTCTTTCGAACCGCGACTTCGATCCGTTCGGCGGCATCGAGCTCGCCAATGTACTTCAACATAAGGACACCAGAGAGGATCGCGGCGGTAGGATTAATGACGTTCTTTCCGGCATACTTAGGTGCCGATCCATGAACAGCTTCGAAGATAGCAGCATTGTGCCCAATATTCGCCGATGGCGCAAACCCCAGCCCCCCGATGAGGGCCGAGGTAAGGTCACTCATGATATCGCCGTTCATATTGGTCGTAACGATGACGTCGAACTGCTCAGGCTTTTTCACTAGCTGATGACAGCAGTTGTCGATGATAATATGGTGCGCTTCGATTTCTGGATAATCCTTGGAAACTTCTTCGAAGACCTTTTTGAAGAGACCTTCCGTGAGTTTCATGATGTTTGCCTTTGTGGCGCAATGAACCGTCTTTCTGCCTTCCATCCGAGCGTACTCGAAGGCGTAGCGCATGATCTTCTCACAGCCCGGTCGGGAAATGAGCTTTAAGCATTGCGCGACGTCTGGAGTCTGCATATGCTCAATGCCGGCATAGAGGTCCTCTACATTTTCCCGAATGACAACGAGGTCAAGCTTGCGACCAGAATAGGGCGTGGGAACTCCTTCGAACTCGCTTACTGGCCGAACGTTGGCGAAAGTTTCAAATAGCTTCCGAAGAGTAACATTGGCCGACTTCTCCCCAAAACCAACCGGAGTTTCCAAAGGCCCTTTAAGTACGATCCGGTTCTTCCGGATGGACTCAATGGTCTCCTCAGGGACACCACTCTCTATACCCTGCTTAAAGACCGAGGCACCAGCGTGGCGGATTTCCCAGTCAATGGTTACCCCTGCAGCTTCGATAATTTTCCGGGTAGCGTCGATGACTTCCGGCCCTATGCCGTCTCCGGGGATGAGGGTGATTGTATGTTTAGCAGTCATCGGTAACTCCTTAAAGGACGAATCCAGTCATGTGGGTGTGATGTTCAACTTGCTTGGCCTCTGACTTAGTGGTCACTTTGAGGATCATGGCAGTTAAGAGTGTGAGTAACAGAAACATTGTGTGTAGCATGAGTTCTCCTTGGTAGCTTAATAATAAGCCACCTGCTACAATTGCAGAAATAGATAAATACCATGGCATCCATTGGAGTTTCGAATGAATTGGCTGAACTACCATCATCTCTTTTACTTTTATAAAATCGCAGAGTTTGGTTCCGTATCCAAGGCCGCACTAGAGCTTAGGATTGGACAACCAACCCTAAGCTCCCAGCTAAAAGAGCTCGAGGGGCGACTGGGGATTCTTTTTGAGCGTCGCTCCCGCTCCCTCATCCTGACGGAGCGAGGAAAGATTGTGCTCAAGTACGCGCGAGAGATCTTTACCCGTGGAGAAGAACTTTTGGGAGTTCTGGAACGAGGCCAGTTAGCTCTTCAACGGGAGCTGGTCCTTGGCGCTCAGGAGGGAGTGCCAAAGGCGATTATCTGCGAGACTCTTCTAAGGCTTCACAGGCGCACGAACCTTAAGGTGCGAGTGAGTGAGGGTGAAGCGCCAGTGCTCCTAGATCAGCTCCTCGAGGGAAAGGTCGATCTGGTGGTCTTTGACCATGAGCTGTCCCACACCGATGGGACCATCGTCTACCGCCCCATCGATAAAGAGAAGATTGCCTTCTGGGGGGGTGACAATTTTAGAAAGAAGGCACGTGGCTTCCCGAAGTCTCTTGATGCTCAGCCGATGATTCTCTCTTGCGTAGGCCATCCTCTGAGGCAAACAGTTGAGCGGTTTTTTGTCGAAAATGACCTCGAGCTACAGATCGCTATCGAGGCACCAGATACGGCCCTCATCAAGGAGCTAGCTGCTAACGGCGGCGGAATCGTGGCCCTAGGAGAGAGTACCGTGAGGGGTTGGGTGGACGCGGGACGACTCCATAGGATAGGGAATCTTCCTTACACGCAGAATTATAGTCTTGGGATTCTTAAGAAGTTTCTAAAGGATCCCCTATCAGAGATCATTCTTCAGGAGTTTCGAAGATAGCTAAATTTGGCACTAGTCGTCGGCAAATAATCGTCTAGATCTTTGACACCTGACAACTTTTTTATAATCAAGCTCCCCCTCATCAAAAATTGCGGTACCGTGGAGCCACCTTGCCAATAACTGATAACTCTTAAAGGAGAGCTTATGAAATTTGTGGCCATGCTATCAATTGTATTTGTGTCTGGTTTTTCAATTGCTGCGGAGGCGTGCATAGGACGCCAGTGTTCGAGCATCCAGTGGACCTCATCTGGCGGTTGCGCAGAATACACGCCGAATGGTACCTACATTCAGGGAGTCTCACTGGATTTATGCCGCCAGAGCCAGGGGAGTAGCTATCAGTGGACCTCATCTGGCGGATGCGGAGAATACGCTCCCAATGGAACCTACATTCAAGGAGTGTCGGTGGATTTATGCCGCCAGACCCAAGGGAGTAGCTATCAGTGGACCTCGAGCGGGGGCTGCGGTGAGTACTCGCCGAACGGAACTTACATCCGAGGTGTGATCACAAACTACTGCCGAAATGAGCAAGGAAGTAGTTTCCAATGGACCTCATCCGGTGCCTGTGGGGAATACGCTCCGAACGGAACATACATCCGCGGAGTGGAGCTTAATTACTGTCGTCGAACTTCCAGAAGTCACGTAAACTGGACGTCGTCAGGAGGTTGCGCTGAATATACTCCCAATGGAACATACGTAAGGGGAGTTAGCCTCAACGATTGCCGCGCAAGGAAAGGTAGTAAGTACGACTGGACCTCTAGCGGCGGTTGTGGCGAATACTCACCCAATGGTACCTACATCCAAGGAGCACCTCTAAGTGCTTGTCGGAACGAGTGTGGTGTTGTTCGTCGACGTTAATCAATTCCTATGTCGGGGAGATTCTCCCAAAGAAGGCTGCCACATCGGTGGCCTTCTTTATTAGTTTACTGGCCACCAGAAAGTAGACAGTATGAATTCTTTTCTCAACGAATCCCCACTACGATGGTCCCGGCTACAATGAATAAAACACTTCCGGAGTCCTCTATGAAGCTGCCTCTATTTATTCTATCCATCGCCCTCCTCTCTGCCTGCTCCAAGGTCAAAGAAATCGAAAAGAGGACCCAAAGCCTGGAGCGATCAACCGAAGAGGTTTCAACCACCACTGAGGAGCTCCTGGAAACCACGACCGTCATGTTCCAGCAGAATCGGGCGAGAGAAGCTGAGGCCACTCGTGAAGAGAAGTTTCAAATCCTCATGGATGATGAGGCAGAGCTCGGTGGCCGGATCACTGCAGCGGGTGTCTACCTCAGGTCTTTCGAATTTCAGCTCTGGTCCGGAAACCCAACCTTCGACGATCAACGCGCTTTGGATCAATACTACCTGGATGCCGTCAATGAATTCACAGGCCGGAGTGCTGACTTATTCGAAAAAATCAACCTTCGTAGGATGTCTACCGTTCGCAAAGATAAAATGGAGATGTCATTTTATGCACTGGCAGCAAGCCTTCATTTGAATCATACCTTTCAAGAAGAACAGGCAAGAAATACAGGCCGGCCTCTAGTCTCGATGTATAGTCTGATTAAGAACGCACTCAAGAAGGAAAAAGAAAGGCAGACGCTTCTCCCCCATGAGGAAGTTCTGTTGAGCGGCATCAATAAGGAAATCATGACTGAGTTCCTAAAGGCACGGGTTGATATACTTTCCGCTTTCGCACTTAGAAACCTCACCGACAGTAGCGACATGACACTCACGCAAAGAGCGAAGTCCCTTATTTTCCGAATAACTGGAGGACGCTTGGGAGAAATTGATCTCCCCGAGGTCTACGAACAAACCAATGCCGCCACAAGGAACTCGATTACCAGATACCTCGATGATGCTGTTGCAACACGGCAGTTTCTTAAAACAGTCGACATCGATAAGGTACTTGAGCGGACACTGGAATCAGCATTTAAGAGCATCGATCTCAATGAATCAAGGACCACTCCTCCGGCCGCTGACGAGCGCCGCGTAGGAATTAAAAAACTCATCGACCTTCTCCTGGGATAGATCGCTCCGGCGCCCCTACCCTGCCCCTATCTGTTATTTTCTTCTGCCGGTGTGCTAATTGCTTTGCATTTTTCTCTACCTTCCTTAAGCTCATAGGACAAACCATGACCCTTCAAGGAGGAAGATTTGAAGCGATTACTCGTCGTCGTTATCGCCGCTAGCGTGTCGGTAACAGCCCTGGCCCAAAGTGGCAAGAACACTGGACTCATCGGAAAGTCAGTTGACCAGTCTGGCCAATCAGCCGCTTACGGCATGTCCGGTTGCGGACTTGGCTCTGTACTCTTTGGTGAAACTGAAAGCCGCGGAGGTCAGATTCTCGCATCAACAACGAATGGTATCTACGGAAACAATACCTTCGGTATGTCTTCGGGAACATCGAACTGCGTCCCGGACAACTCTGCCACAAGTGCGGCCATGCGGAAGAACATGGAAATGTTCGTTGCTGCCAATAAAGAGTCACTTGCTAATGATGTGGCCAAGTCAAATGGTGAAACGATCACGGCCATTTCAAACATCATGGGCTGCACAGATTCATCGTACCTCGGAGCGAAACTCCAGGCACGCTATGAAACCATCTTCGCTACGAAAGAGGCAACTCAGGTCTCTGAAAGCATGATGACTACCGTGGCCACAGATCGGTACCTCGCCGAAACTTGCAAACTCTAAGGAAAGGTTAAGACTATGAAATTCATCCTCATCGCATTTGCTCTTTCTCTCTCTCTTGCCGCTCTTGCAGCAAAGCCATACGGCATGGCCGGCTGTGGACTCGGATCTCAGCTGATGGGCAAGGAAGGCAATCAGATCCTCGCCGCGACCACTAACGGCACAGGAACTCAAACCTTCGGCATCTCTTCCGGAACATCGAACTGCGTGACCGCAACTCAGCAGACGGCCATGATCCGAAACTTCATTGAGGCGAACTATGCGGCCCTCGTCACTGACATGGCCAAAGGTCAGGGCGACGCCGTTAAGACCCTCTCTGGCTTCTACGGATGCGATACAACTGCTTTCGCCACTGAAATGAAGACCAACTACGAGCGCATCACGCCGAGCACTGAAAACGCTACCGCTGTCATGGCGAACATTAACGCCGTGATCGAAACCACGCCGGCGCTCGCTTCAACCTGCACACATGCTATCTAAGCTCCTCACGAGCAAGGGCACCCTTTGGGGTGTCCTTTTTTTTTGCTCCTTTGAAGTACTTGCCCAAAACTGGCAAGATCCCCAGTGGCAGCGCCTGCTCATCTACCGAGCGACACTAACAGGCCAGGAGTCTGAAGCTGATTCCCAAGAATTTTTTCTTCACAAAGATGGTAAGAGTAGACCTGACCTCGAACTCAAAGCGCTGATCAGTGCTCTCGATGTTGAAGATTCGGATCCGACTAAGAATGCCTTTTGCCGCTTTCCCGCTCGGGTTCGTTGGCTCAGGAAGCACCGTTCAGTCCCTATTTCCAAGGTCCGCTGTGAAAATTATGAGAAATTTCGAGACCGAGTTGCTGCGAAAGCAGTCTCTGTTGTGTTCTCATCCTACTACCTGAATAATCCCGCTTCGAGCTTCGGCCATACGTTCCTGCGTCTGGGGAAGCAGGCAAATGAAGTCCGGGACCATGACTCCACAGCGACCGAGCTCCTCGACACCGGCATCAACTACGGCGCTCTGACAGATGGCGCGGGGCCAGTGGTCTTTGCCATCGGAGGCCTCACCGGCTGGTTCCAGGGCAATTACAATGCTGTTCCGTACTACTACAAGGTGCGTGAGTATAACGATTTCGAAACCCGCGACCTCTGGAGCTATCAGCTCGACCTATCCTCAGAAGAAATTGACCTCATCGTCGATCATATCTGGGAGCTGGGTCATACGAAGTTTGACTATTTCTTTCTGACGGAAAACTGCTCGTACCACGTTTTGAGTATCCTTGAAGCGACGAGACCAACACTAAAACTCCACGACCGGCTTCCACGTCTCTACACCATTCCATCAGAGACCCTAAAAGCGCTAAATGCCGAAGGACTGGTTCGGAAAGTGACCTTCAGGCCCGCGCCAAGCACGCAATTCTACCACCAACTCGAGCTTCTCTCGCAGGCAGAACGAACAGAAGTTCGTCACCTGGTAGACTCCGGACAACGGCCGGAAACTGCGGCCCCACGTCGACGATCGCTGGTCTATGATGCGGCCCTGAGCCTCGTCGACTATAAGTACGCCAAAAAAATCCTGAAAGGTGACGAAGAGGCGCAAGCTCTCAAACGTCCACTCCTCATAGAGCGCTCGAAGATTCCTGTTCGAAGTGATGATATTGACTATTCCTACAAACTTGCTCGAGCGCCGCACTTGGGGCACGGGCAGAAGCGACTTGGGATCGGTTACGTAAACCGTGACGGAAAGACCATGGGTGAAATCGAAGGACGCTTCGCTTTCCACGATGTTCTCGATATAGACGTCGGTTATCCACCTCGCACTCGCCTTGAGGTCATGAAGGCGCTGGTACAGACAAACGGAAATGAATTCCAGTTGCGTGACTTGTCCGTGGTCGATGTCCTCATGCTTGGCAAGAGAGATCAGTTCAATAAATCTCCAAGCTGGAAGGTTAAAATGGGCCAGACCCAGACGCGACTCGGTTTAAAGGATCTCACGACCCAGGGTTTTTCCGGGGGCTATGGCCTAAGTTTCGATCTTGGCGCTATCACTCCTTACCTCCTGGCCCACATCGAGACCGCCTACGTATCCGAATACCGCCAACGCTTAAAACTTGGATACGGCGCAGATGCCGCAGTCATAAGTGACATAGGGGAACACTGGAAAATGCTAAATCTCCTTGAAGCA
The DNA here is from genome assembly GCA_027487685.1 of Pseudomonadota bacterium. GTDB lineage: Bacteria > Bdellovibrionota > Bacteriovoracia > Bacteriovoracales > Bacteriovoracaceae > Peredibacter. Next base: position 47,494 of record JAIYDC010000081.1, read on the forward strand.
CGCTTCGGGGAATGGAACGAGACACGTCTTTTGAATGAGCTCCGCTACTCGACCTCGGAGTACGGCGCAGGGGCCTTCCATCACAGCTGGCCCGAAGATGGCAGCTGGGAAACAGGCCTTCGCCTCTACCGCTACCTCTAGCAGTGCCTAATTCTCCGGCACGTAGATCTCGTACTGTTCAGCGTGATAATTATTATCCGCCCGCACAAGGAGTGTCTTATTGTACTGCTCCTCGAGCGCTTCGATGATCCCGAAGTCCTCAGAGGAGAGCTTGGCACAAACCTCAGGATGGGCAAAGATCGTCAGCTTCGATGAAGGAGTGCGCTTGATGACCTTTTGCACCTCGCGGATGATCTCGAAACTCACCGTTTCAACCGACTTCACACGACCTACCCCTTCACAGTACGGACACGGCTCGCACATCGTTCGGATCAGAGTGTCCCGGGTGCGCTTTCTGGTCATCTCAACGAGACCTAGACCTGAGATCGGAAGAACATTGGTCTTCGAGCGATCCTTCTTCAAGGCCTCAAGAAGAGCGACGTAGACCTGGCCCCGGTGCTCTTCTTTTTCCATATCAATGAAGTCGATGATGATGATACCACCACAGTTCCGTAGCCGGAGCTGGTAGACAATTTCTTTCACGGCCTCAAGGTTCGTCTTCAGGATCGTATCTTCGAGAGTCTTTTTACCGACGAACTTCCCGGTGTTGACGTCGATGGAAACGAGGGCCTCGGTCTGGTCAATGTTGATGGAACCACCGGACTTTAGAAACACCTGATTCGAGAGGGCGCGCTCAATTTCGATGTCGATCCCGAAGTGTTCAAAGATCGGCATTTCACCGTCATAGAATTTGATCTTTGCTTTATGGTGCGGGATGAAGCGCTGGATGAACTTCTCGACCTGCTTGACTGCTGCTTTCGAATCCGAGACGAGGTTATCGACGTCCTCGTCCATGATGTCCCGGAGGGCACGCTGGATGAAGGAGAGGTCCTGGTGAAGCTCAAGCGGGGCCTTCGCCTTATCGAATTTCTTTTGGACGTCCTTCCAGATTTTCACGAGATTGTTGTAATCGTTTTTTAAGACTTTGTAGCTCTGGCCCTCGGCCACGGTGCGGGCGATCACGCCGACGCCTTCAGGGCGGATAGAGTCAAGAATATCCTTCAGGCGCTTTCTCTCTTCTTCGGATTCAATCCGGCGGGAGACGCCTGTGTGTTCGATAAAAGGCATATAAACAATATGCCGGCCTGCCAGGGTGATATGCCTCGTCACACGAGGCCCCTTGGTAGAAATGGGTTCCTTGGCGATCTGAACAACGATCTCATCGCCCTCTTTCAGGAAGTCCTGGATGCGGACATCAGGTCGAAACTTCATGTCCACCGTTTCAGTGAGCGTCGAAAACTCATCAGGGATGACTTCGCCGAGACGTTTAGAGGCCGACTCCACGGTCGAAATCCGGTTCTGCATCTCCCGCTGCTCATCAAGTGTTGGAAGATAGGCATCGTCGACGTAGAGGAAGGCAGCACGGGCCTGACCAATGTCGATGAAGGCCGACTGCATCCCAGGAAGGACCCTAAGCACGCGGCCTAGGTAGATGTTCCCAACGATAGGAGAGGATTCGTTTTTTAGGGACTGACGTTCGATGAGAAAGTCGAGTATTTCACCATTTTCAATGAGGGCAATACGCGACTCACTGTGGGTTTGGTTAACCACTAATTCTTTCGCCATTAAATGTATCCTAACTGTAAAAACCAAAAACTGTAATTATGGTCAGGATACATGGTTTTAGATCAAATAAAAAGTCCGGCAATACATGCTGTCATGTAGCAGGCCAGGGTTCCAGCGATCATAGATTTGAACCCGTAGGCCGCTAGGACGGGGCGTTTTTCTGGTGCCATGGTCCCAATTCCGCCGAGCTGGATAGCGATGGATGAGAAATTGGAGAAGCCGCACAGAGCATAAGTGGAAAGGATGGTGGCACGCTCGGAGATCTGACCCTTCGCTGCAATAAGATCCAGGTAGCCGACGAATTCGTTGAGAACAAGCTTTTTACCGAGGATGGCGCCCACTGTCAGGCAGTCTTGCCATGGAACTCCAATCAACCAGGCAATCGGTGCGTTAACATAACCCATAAGGAATTCAAAGGAGAGCTGCGGAAATCCGAAAAGGCCACCGAGACCAGAGAGGATGCCGTTGAGCATGGCGATGAGAGCGATGAAAGCGAGGAGCATAGCACCTACGTTAACCGCAAGCTTCATGCCGTCGGAAGCACCAGATGCAGCTGCGTCAACGACGTTGGCCGAGACTTTCGGTAGATCGACTTTAACGACTCCCGCGGTCACCGACTCCTCGAGTTCTGGCACCATCAGCTTAGCGCAGACAAGGGCCGCTGGGGCCGACATGACTGACGCCGCGAGAAGATGACCAGCGTCGATACCGAACCCAACGTAGGCAGCGAGGACACCACCAGCGACCGTGGCCATGCCACCAGTCATCAGGCACATAAGTTCAGATTTTGTCATCTTGCCAACGAAGGGCTTGATCACCAGAGGCGCCTCAGTTTGGCCAACAAAGATATTCGCGGCGGCAGCGAGAGACTCAGCTCCAGAGGTCTTCATGGTCTTCATCATAACCTTGGCCACGAGTTCAACCACCTTTTGCATGATGCCGACATGGTAGAGCACAGACATGAGGGCACTCATGAAAATGATCGTTGGAAGAACCATCGTGGCAAAGATAAAACCCATGCTATCCGAAGGGGTAGCAAGATTGCCAAAGAGGAACTTGGCCCCTTCGCCGGTGAAACCGAGTATAGCGTTAAATCCTCGGCCTATGCTGGCGAAGACATTGTGCCCAAGGTCGGTTTTGAGGATCACCAGACCGAACACCATCTGAAGAACGATACCCGTTATAACTGTTCGCCATTGGATCGCTTTCTTGTTCTCAGAGAGGAGGTAGGCGACCCCTACCATAAAGAAGAGACCAAGCAGAGAAACCAAACGATCCATAGCGCCATCCTGAGGTAGAAGTTTAAGCCAAAAACTTATACCGACTGCATCAATCAAGTGGCAATGAAAAAGTCGATTGAACTAGAAGCGAAATTGGACGATGGAGGTGCCAAACTGCACCAGGGGATTTGAAAACTTCTCCACGTTCTCTGTGTGCCAAGCCACTCTTTCTGAGGAGTTAAAGTGGCTCGATGACTGAAGCTGCTCAGAGTTTTTAGTGGCACTAATGTAGGCCACGAAGATCACCCCGGCGATGATACCGAGAGCGGCCCCGGTCCAGATGTTGCGGACGTGCCGCGAGGGCTTGTCCATAAAAGAGAGCGTGGACAGGCCCAGGATCGCCCCCCCGCCGCCGGCGATACCGACGAGCATGATGTCTTGTTGGGTATTTTTGACGATGTCGTCTTCCGACTCCTGGGCGAGGGCCGGATTAAAAGTCGCGCTGCTGAGGATGAGAGTCACTGTTAAGATAGCGCAAAGAAACTTTTTCATAGCGGATCCTGATCGGGTTAAAATTGCCAAGGGGAAAACCTTAGGCTTATGATAATTCCCCTACCGAAGGTTTGCAAACGAGTTATATGAGTAAAAACGACTTCCAGGTCTACCCGCTGATCGACAAAAAAAAACGCGGTGAAAAGTTGACCGCCGCCGAAATTAAATGGTTTATCCAGCGCTATACCGATCAGCAGATACCTGATTACCAAATGTCGGCGATGCTCATGGCCATGTTCATCCGCGGAATGGACACGGCCGAAACAGCGGCGCTCACAGACGCTATGCTCAACTCCGGTGAATGCTTAAGCTTCCCGGGTCGCAACGTGATCGATAAGCACTCCACGGGCGGCGTTGGCGATAAAGCTTCATTCGTGCTTGCTCCGATTGCAAGTGCAGCGGGGGTCCGAGTTCCGATGATCGCAGGCCGGGGCCTGGGTCACACCGGGGGGACAGTCGATAAAATTGAGGCCGTCCACGGGTTCAAAACGAACCTCTCACTGAGCGAATTCTCAGACAAACTCAAAAGCGAGGGCCTGGTCCTGATTGGCCAGACTCCAGAAATCGCTCCCGCCGACCGCCTCCTCTATGCTCTTCGAGACGTCACGGCGACGATTGATTCGATTCCCCTCATCACGGCTTCAATCATGAGTAAGAAACTGGCCGAGGGTGCCAATGGTATCGTCTTTGACATTAAGTGCGGTACCGGTGCTTTCATGCGCACACCTAAGTCAGCACGGGCCCTTGCAAAAAGCCTTATCGAGACCTCGACTCGATTTAAAAAGAAGGCCGTCGCTTTAGTGACCGATATGAATCAGCCCCTAGGCCTTGAGGTGGGGCACTCCAACGAACTGATTGAGAGTATCGAGACCCTCAAAGGCAGAGGCCCTGCGGACCTGACGGAACTCTCCCTCCACCTGGCCGCCCACATGATTCATATGGCGGGCGTTCAGAAGAGCTTTCCTAAAGCGCTGGCCAAGGCGCGGGAGATGGTGAGTTCAGGCAAAGCACTGGCCGAGTTCCGAAAACTTCTATCCTCTCAGGGTGGCGATGTCCGTGTCATCGACGACTACTCGCTCCTCCCTCTGGCCTCCGAGCGCACGGCGGTGACTGCGTCAGCGGCAGGCCATGTTAAAATGTTCGACAACACCCTCATCGGACTGCTCCTGATCGAACTCGGTGGTGGCCGTCGCTCCAAAACAGACACCATCGACCATGGAGTGGGCTTTACGTTCCATAAAAAGATCGGAGACCAGGTCAAAAAGGGCGAGCCAATCTTCACGGTGATCCATCATCCGCACCAAAAAGACTTGGTCAAATCCATCAGAGCTCGTTTCCTGAAAGACGCACTGACAATGAGCAAGACTAAGGTCAGAACACCGAAACTCATCCTCGACCAACTACCCTAAGGAATTCATTATGCCGATGACTCAAATCCTCGAGGCTTCACGCTACATTCAGTCGAAGATCAAGACCAAGCCCCGAGTCGGGATCGTTCTAGGATCGGGACTTGGGATATATATTGAGGAGATACAGGACAAAACGGTCATCCCCTACCAAGACATTCCTCACTTCAAACGCACCTCCGTTGAGGGCCATTCAGGTGCTCTCATTTTAGGCACCGTCTGCGGCGTTCCCGTAGCAGCACTCCAGGGTCGCCACCACGCCTACGAGGGCCACGACCTGCAAGACATCGTTCTGCCGGTCAGAACTCTGGCCCAGCTTGGGATTGAGTACCTTTTCCTTTCTAATGCATCCGGCGGTATTAATACGAACTTCCACCCTGGAGACCTGGTGGCGATTTCTGATCACATCAATCTCTCGGGTAAAAACCCTCTAGTAGGCCCCAACCTTGCGGACCTCGGACCCAGATTCCCAGACATGGGCCATGCCTACGATAAGGATCTGCGGACTCTCCTCCACCAGGTCGCGAACCGGAGCGGAGTAGCTCTTAAAGACGGAGTTTACTGCTCGGTTTTGGGCCCAACCTACGAAACTCCAGCCGAGATCCGGATGCTTCGCATCCTAGGTGCCGATCTGGTTGGGATGAGCACAGTCCATGAAGTCATCGCCGCTAACCACATAGGCCTCAAGGTGGCCGGTGTCGCCTGTGTTACGAACTACGCGGCTGGGATCAAAGAAGAAAAGCTAAGCCACGCCGACGTAAAATTGGTGGCAGAAAAGGCCATGATTGGTTTCGCGACAGTTTTAACAGAAACTATTCATGAACTAAAAAAGATGGGAAAAGTCTGATGAATCACGAGCTACGATTGAGGGCAAAGGATGCAGCAACTCGCGCTCACTCGCCGTATTCCAAGGCGAAAGTCGGATCGGCAGTCAAGACGGCCGATGGCCAAATCTACGAGGGCTGTAACATAGAAAATGCGAGCTTCGGCGGAACTGTCTGCGCCGAACGTGTGGCCATCTGGAAGGCCGTATCCGAGGGGCACAAGAAACTTAAAAGCATCTACGTCTACACCGTTGATGGCTGGCCTCCTTGCGGAATGTGCCTCCAGGTCATGACAGAGTTCGCGGATGGCAACCTTGAGATCGTGATCGGCGACGAGGCCGGACGCGAGACGATTCTCAAGCTTAAAGAACTTCTTACCAACGCCTTCACTCCCGATCACATGGAGTAAGGGCGATCAAAAAGGAATGGAGCGAATGTTCCATTTAATCACATGCTAGAAAAAGAAAAAACCTTCGAGTCCTCGGACGCCCTCCTAAGGTCCCTCGAATTTTGTATCATTGACCTCGAGACTACGGGGGGAAATCCGGATACCGAGAAGATCATTGAAATTGGTCTTGTGAAAGTCGAGAATCGCAAGATCTCTGAAGAGCGATCATTCCTCATTAATCCGCAGAAAGAAATCCCAGACTTTGTCCAGAAGCTCACGGGTATCCGGCGGGCCGACGTTGAGCACTCGCCAAAGATTGAGGAAGTGATCGACGAGATCGTGCAGTTCATCGGAAACTCGATTTTGGTCGCTCATAACACCTCCTTCGACGTGCCCTTCTTAAATGGAGTGCTTAAAAAACTTAAGCGCCCCACCCTCGACAACAAGGTCATCTGTACCAACATCATGACGAAGTACATGATCCCCGACATCATGAGTTCGAACCTGAACTACATGGCCTCGATCTTTGGGATTCACCACTCCCAGGCCCACAGGGCGGTTGAGGATGCCCGGGCGACAGGGCTCTTACTCCTGAAGTACCTGGAAATTTTTGAGGCCAAAAATATCAGAAAGGTTAACCAGCTCTACTACCCTAGGAACAAGTTTGAACTCGATCGAGCGATCATCGAGCCGTCGGATGGCATAGAGAAAGTCCACCAGGTCATCGCCGAGATTAACAATCCCTGTGTTCTCACGATCAAGGGTGACAACGGTGTGATCCTGACCATCCTCCCCCTCCAGAATCCCAGCGCGGAGCTGGAGGACCTCAAACTCTACCTCGCCGAGTTCCGTTGGAGCCAGATCCACCTGCGGCTCTGCGGGCCCTTTATTGAAGGCCTCTTCTTCATGAATTCAAATTTCGTGAAGATCCCCGAATCCTACCGGAAAAAGACCATCGATTACCTGCGGGCGAAGCATCAGCTTCCCTTGGCGCCAAAATTCATGGATGAGCACGATTTCGTCGTGACCCCACACCTAATTAACGGCCAGTTCATCGTCTATAGCTTCCTGAACTTCTCCACTTATTCGCAACTGGTCTTTAAGTTTCCATCCCATAAGAAGAAGCTCCACCAGTTCCTCCTGGGACAGGTCGCGCGTTTTGAAACGCAGCAGAAGGGGAAAAAGAAAGTCTTCATCCATAATGACGTGAAGGATATCTTTCTCGCACTCTTTAGCAACGCTCTAGCAAGGGAGCCAAAGGTCTACCAGACGCTTAAGATCGCCGACATTCGTGACGAACAAAAGCGCTATCTTGATCGCATTGAGGAGCTCTCCGTAGGAGAGGCGGACCGGTATAAGTTCCCTGTGAAACACCTCTAGCTAGGGGTTGTGGATGAAGCGCAGGGAATAGTCCGAGACCTGGAGGACAAAGTTTTCAATGGTCACGAGATTCTGGATGAGCTTTGAGAGACTCAAATTCGAAATATTGAGCTCATGAAGCTGGATCTGAATCTCACGGGAGCTCTCGATGATCTCCCCTTTGATCACCTTCTCGATCTGGTTCTTATTGGCGACCAAAAGCTGGTGCGAATAGAGGGTCATCAGTTCTCCGAGAATCAAATAGAAAGTCATCGTCAGAAGGCTCGGATTGACTCGTGCCTTGAACTCAGCGTGCTTACTCGAGTCGAAGTTAAAGCGTATGCCACTTTCTACAGTACGGAAGCGCAACAGATTCTGCGCCTGCTGGTAGCAAATGTCGATGGTGCTTCGTGGATCTTCTGAATACGCCAGAGATTTTGGATTGGCCCGCGAGAAACCAAGGAACGTCTCGATCAACTGCTTGCACCTTTGAGCGCCGTTTTTCATCTCCACCAAGGTTTGCGTCGCTTCCTGATCATGGTCCTCATCCAGAAGAAGCAGCGTCAAGGCGGCCTGGATACCAGCAATCGGGTTATTCAGCTCGTGAGCGATGCTCGAGCTGATAATTCCGAGTTCCTGACCTGAGGGAGTCAGGTTACCATCACCCTTAAGAAAGAAACTCTCGGTGAAGAAGACGAAGAGAATCTTCTCCTGGTCCATATGATAGATATTCTTCCGGAAGATATTGTACGGGATATCGTTGATGAGGATTTTTTCTCGCAGCTTGAGTCGCAGGCAGTGGGCCGGAGGATGCCCCAACTTTCCGAAGAGCGTATTATGCTGGTGCACTTCTCCACTCCCAGAAAGAAGGGCCACAGGAAACGGTATGCCATCGAGCACACTTTCCCACAGAGATTCATCGAAGAAGGGGTCTTTGATCTCCTGCTGGGAACGGAAGAAGTTAACCAGCGTAGTGAAAAAGAAGAGTCGCTTCATGAGCCGAATGGCGTCGTCGTCATCCCAGTGAAGTTCCATACCGATAAATTCACCCTTAAAGGGTGGAAGAATCAGAAAGGACTCCGTTGGATGAAAAGAACCCAGGTCTCGGGCCGTAAGGAAGCGGAAGCGCGCCCGTTCGATGTGAACCTTGACGAATTGCTTCAATACTTTCTCTAGCTTAAGGATGTCGTCGGACTGGATGAGGTCTCGCTCGAGGTGAACGAGCGCCTGGGCGTAGTCCAGAAGAACCTCGGTGGTAAAGACTTCGTCGGCCTTGAGGGAGATGACCTGGCGCACCTTCAACTCAAAGCGCCGCAGGTTTTTCAAACCCCGTGACATAAAGATGTCTTCACGGGCCAGGATAAACTTTTGAAGCGACGGTCTTAGTAGGCGTTCAAGTTGCCGGCGATCAATTCCATCGTCTAGGACAGCATCGGCCTGAGACTCGCTGATGTTCTGGCCGAAACTAAAGAGCCCCTGATTCTGATCCAGAAGACAGATGCGAAATTCTTGACCGGCAGAGATCCCGTGGAGCGAAGTTTCCGAAATAAAGTCGACGACGAACTTATCGGCGGTCGCCGGAGTAGCGAGGGACTCGGATAGAATGGCATCTCTGAACTCAGAGAGTACAATTTCGAGGCTTTTCCGGAGATCCGGGGAGAGCATCGGGTCAATCCGGAACTGAAGGACTCCTGAGTACTGCTGCATTATTCCTTAAAAGCTTTCTTGGTCTCTGAGATCATGACGTCGCCGTCGATGTACTGGCCCTGCACTTTAACACCCCAGTGGAGGTGTGGTCCAGAGGTTCTTCCGGTATTTCCGGAGAGGCCAATGAGCTCTCCACGTTTAACGAAGCGCCCCGCTTCGATCAGGGTCTTTGAGAGGTGACCATAGACAGTAAAGATATCCAACCCGTGGTCGATGATGACGGTTCCACCGGTATAAAAAAGATCTCCAGAAAAAACCACCTTCCCCGCGTTAGCAGCTGGAACATTATCCCCTACCGCTGCACGATAATCGATCCCCAGGTGCTGGCCCTTTTTTTGCTTATTATAAACGCGCTTAGTTCCGTAAATACTCGTGACAGCACTACTCATAGGCGCTTGGAATGCGGTCTTAAACTGCATCCGATCCAGAGAGAGCGAATAGAGCTTATTAAGGACTAACTGCTCTGCATCGGCGCGCTTTTGGTTCACGGGAGAGAGCTTGATAGTCTTCGGTTCAACTTTAAGTTTCTCCGCCGGGTACTCCCGGTTCTCAACTTTAAAAAAGAGATCGGCGAGCACCTGATCCCCTTGCTTGAAGGTGCAAGTAAATGGGTTCAGGTCGGAGAAGTAGCTCTGGATGATGAAGGCCTGCACCTGTTTTCCCTCGCGCTGGAGCTTGACCCTCTGGTCACCGCAAAAGAGTTTTACGTCTTCGCCTGGGAGTTCAAGCTCGATCCAACGGACTTCTCCTGGGCGGATTGTAAGCTCTTGTTGAATCGGATTTTTCGCCCAGGCAGTATTCAGGCAGAGGATGGGAAGGAGGGAGATGAAAAGCTTCATATTATTCCTTTAATGCCTTTCCCTTACCGTCATGAAAAACAAGGTCCATCTTCGTGCCTGAGGCGAGGCGCTCAAAGCCGTCACGGGAAGTGATGACGGAGCCATTGGAGAGCGAAACGTAGGAATACCCCCGGCCCAAAACATTGGTCGGATTCAGCGCCCGAAGGACCTGCTCCAGGCGCTGAAGCATCTCGCTGCGCCGCTGGCCTTGAAGTTCTGTGAGGTGACCTAACCGAAGGATCCCGTCATCGAGACGCTGTGTCCTCTCTCTTAGTCCGGTAAGCTCAGGGCCCCGGTCGGTGAGACGTATCCTTTCAAGACGCTTGTCTGCGTCACGGAGCTTCTGGCGCATAAGGTTCAGGAGTTCTCTCGGATGAAATCTGTGCATCAGAAGTTGAATGTGCTGATTCAGTTTAAAGAGATTTGACTTCAAGTGTGTGTGACAGAATGTGAGCCTCGCGCGCAGCTCGGTCTGGGGCTGCGATAAGGTCTCGGCCGCTGCGGTCGGTGTCTCAGAACGATGATCGGCCACGTAATCACTGAGAGTATAATCAACCTGATGACCCACGGCCGAGATGACCGGAATCGGACACTCGGCAATGGCACGGACAAGTGCTTCGTCGTTGAACGCCCAGAGATCCTCAAGGCTTCCTCCACCTCGGGTGAGAACAATCACCTCGATCCCGGAAATTCCCTGAACCTTCTGGAGTGCTTCACGAAGTGATCGAGGGGCGCCCTCCCCTTGGACTAAGGCCGGAGCAATGAGAACGTCATGCCAGAGAGAACGCCGATCCAGGACGTTCAAAAAATCCTGAAGAGCAGCACCGTGCTCAGCGGTTATCACAGCGATCCGCTTAGGAAATGCCGGAAGGGCCTTCTTCTTCTCCAGATCAAAGAGCCCCTCTTGGGAAAGGCGCGCCTTCAGTCGTTCGAACTGGAGTTTGAGCTGGCCCTCCCCGGCGGGAAAGATGCGCTTTGCTAAGAGCTGGAAGGTCCCACGCTTCTGATAAACACTCAGAGGTCCAACGACAACAATCTTATCGCCGTTCTTTAGGTTTCGTATGAGTGGATTTCTGAGGGCGTCTCCCCGGAAGAGAGCGCAAGAGATACTGGCATTTTCGTCGGAAAGAGTGAAATACCAGTGCCCAGCACCCGAAGGCGAAAGGTTAGTCACTTCCCCTTGAACCATGACCTCATGGAACTGCTCCTCAAGAACATCCTTGATGGAGTTGACGAGGTCGGAGACGGACGCCGCGTCAACGCCAATCATTGGCCCCGATCCACCTTCGACTTCGCTTCAAAAACGCGGAAGCCCTGAAGGTAACGGATCGCCTGTTGGACCTGATAGTCCTGAGACGGATCAAAGGTTTTAAAGATGTCCTCGTCTTTTTCCTTTTTGTCTTTAGCGACCCGTGCCTCACTGCGCTTGGCCTCAAGCTCACGGACACGCTGAACGCGCTCCTTCCTCTCGGTGGCCTCCCGGGATGCACGCTCGTCATTTGTTTCAATGGTTGCAGTGAGATGCCCCTTCAGATCCTTCTCTCGGATGTAACGGTCCTCTTTTAGACCCCGCTCGAACTCCCCGGCCGAGAGCTCCTCAATCGCTACGTCGGGGGTAATTCCAATCGCCTGGATCTTCCGGTTCTTCGGCGTCATGTACTGGGCAATCGTGAGCTTCACGCCGCTCTCTTTATCGACCTGTGCTACCGTCTGGACCGAGCCTTTACCAAAGGAAAGGGATCCCATGATGACAGCACGGCCGTGATCCTGGAGCGCTCCTGCCACGATTTCCGAAGCTGAAGCCGAAGCGCCGTTAATCAGCACCACCATCGGTGTCGCGAGGTCTTTAACGCCCGACTTCTTCACGTAGCGGATATCTTTGTTCTGAGGGTCACGGGCCTCTGTTGTAACGACGATACCTTCCTTCAGGAAAATTGAAGAGACGTCAACCGCCTGATCGAGGAGACCTCCTGGATTGGAACGCAGGTCGAGAATAAGACCTGAGAACTCGCCACCGGTGGCCTTCGCCTTCATGGACTTAAGCGCCTGCTCGACCGATTCAGCCGAGCGCTTCTGAAACTGAGTCAGTCGCACGTAAGCAAACTTCTCTTTTATGAGCTCGGCCTTGACTGGCTTGACCTTGATGATTTCCCGCTGAAGAGTAAAGTGCTTCACACCTTCTACCCCATCGCGCAGGATGCCTAGGTGGATTTTCTCACCGACTTTTCCCCGCATTTTCTCGATCGACTGATCAAGGGTCATGCCGACGATGGGCTCGTGGTTTATCTCAACGAGTTTGTCTTTAGGCTTAAGGCCCGCTCTGAACGCTGGTGTATCGTCGATCGGAGTCACGATGAAGATCACCCCATCCTTTTGTGTGACCTCAAGACCCAGACCACCGAACTCGCCAGCGGTATCGTTCTGCATCTTCTCGAAGAAGTCTTTATTCAGGAAGGCAGAGTGAGGGTCTAGTGTCTCCATCATTCCTTTGAGCGCCCCTTCGATAAGTTTCTCGGTGCTCACGGGACGGTAATACTGGGTCTCAACGAGGTGAAGGACCTTATTGAAGAGTTCGAGCTGTTCGAAACGGGATTTGTTCTCGGTCAGCTTGGGCGCAGGCCCTGAAGCTTCCTCACGTGAGTATAATGGGGTAGAGAGTAAGAGAGTTGAGAGAGCGAGTGTCGCAAGACGAGACATGAGTACTCCTGGGAGCGTAAAGGTGCCCCTAGATTTTACTCACTCCCTTTTGGTCTAACCACAAAATTGTGTTCTGCGCGGTGTTTTTCTTCCGGACTTCAAAGTAGAGATTCTGAGGTTCTTTGGTATCGTTGCGCGTGTAAGCGAGGATGTCGCCACTACCAACGGTATCATCTTTTTTCACCCGAATATCCATCCGCCCTAGAAGAACCGTCCGGAGGTCGTTGCCATGGTCAATCAAGACAACCTGGCCATAGGCCGCTAGGTCGCCAGCATAGACAATCTTTCCGCCACCCACCGCCTTCACTGGTTGGGTCGCCGAGAACTTGAAGGTCACGCCCTTTGGGCTCGGTGTGAAGCTCATGTAATCGTCGACAGGTCGGGAGAATAAGCGGTCCGGTTTACTCTGAATCACCGGTGCCCCGCTAAGTTCTTTTTTAACTGCTGCGAACCGCGACGCGAGCTTCGACGACTGGACCTGGGACTCGGCTTTTTTCTTGCTTTCAACTCTCAAAAGGTAGGATGCCATGACGGCTTTTTTCCGCGCCTCAAGCTCTCCGATGACTGCGGCCAGTTCCTCTTCATTACGGCGGAGTTCAATGAGCTTTTGATCGAACTCTGCTACCTTGGCGTCGTAACCTGTAAGTTCGGTCTCGCTTTGTTTGAGTTTGTCCTGAGCGCGGCGAAGAAGCTCAAGATGAACCTTCCGCTGCCACGGCTCAGTGGTCTCATTTTCGCTCTCAAGAAGATAGCTCTGAAGGATCCGCTTGTTCTCTGCTTGAGTTGTCCGGACTTCCTCGCGCTTTCTGGTGAGCTCGTCCCGGTACAGCTTAATATCGCCCTCGAACTGACGGATTTGCTCGAGGCTTGAGACATAGAGATTGTTCTTTGCTCCTAGCTCCTTCTCGAGTGTCGAGAGCCGCGCCCCGAGTTCGAGAACCTCCGTGCGATAACGAGCGAGCTGGTCACCGGGCCTTCTCACTGCGGCCCCCGTAGTCAGGGAGAGTGTGAGGGCAAGAGGAAAAACAAGGAAGCTCTTCATAGCGTTGGTTTCCATCTCCAGTCCTGCATTGAGAAGGTCCAGAATATGGAGAAGATCATGAATAAAATGAGAGAGTCGGTCACCTTGAGGGTCCCGTTCCAGATTCCGACGGCTGTAAAAATCGCGTAAACGAGGGTAAGGCCAGCAGCGATGCTCTTGGCGGCCACGAACTTCTTGCGCTGAAACTTCTCAATCAGATAGGCACGAGAACGGAAGACGTCGTAGCAGAGCCAGAAACAAACGATCCAAAGGAAGGCCACAATCCCCACGGCACCCCAGTCACCCGCCTTAGCGAGGAAGCCGTAAAACGGATGTGCTTTCATAACCCCGGTGATCTCGGGGTACTTGATGTCTGTGGCGGTGACATGGTCTGCGCCTCCGAGCTTGACCACCTGCCCCCTAACGAAGTCGAGACTTTCGGCCGAGAGCGAAGAACTCATGACCACTCGAAGTGATTTAAATTCGAGAAGGCCCGCATCGAGGGCATAGCTACTTCCCAGCTCGCCGACCAAGGCACGGAGCTTCGAGCGCGATCGCTCAGACTCTTTATCGTCGACAGCAACGACGCCTGGAAGTCGAGCTAGGAGCGTTTTGACTTTCACTGTATCCACCGTGCCGTCGAGAACGGCAACGAAGTACGGACTTACCATCTTCTCAGGCGAGAGCTGCTCGATACTGGCTGCTAGCCAAGGCCTGTGCGTGAGACCCAGCGCTAGGAGGCAGGAGAAGAGTACAAAAGAAGCACCTCGGATGGGTGACTCCCCGATGGACTTGAAAAATTCTTTTAAATAAAACATGCGTGACCCGCGTAAACGAGGCGTCCGTTTTCGAGGTGGGCGATTTTACCAGGGAACTGTTTAATCAGTTCCTTGTTATGGGTGGCCCACACAAGAGTCAGACCCTTCTTATGGTTAAAATGGTTTAGGACTTCAAACAAGCGGTAGGAGTTTTCTTTGTCTAGGGAGCTAGTGGGTTCATCCGCCAGGAGTGCCGTCGGCCGGCACAGGAGTGCTCGGATCATGGCAATCTTCTGGCGAAGACCCCCGTTACAGTCTTCGATTTTCTGGCCCAACTGATCTTTCACCTGAAGCAGTCGAGCAAGGTCTTCCATCTCCCGATAAAATTCGTTCCGATCATTGTAGATGGCCGAATCGTAAGCAAGCCAGAGGTTATCCTCACAGGTTTTCTTCTGCAGAAGTCGTAGGTCCTGAAAGACGGTAGAGACGAAGTGCTTTGAATTTCGATCGTGGGGAAGGATCGCCTTGCCTGAGGTTGGTTGCAGATGACCACCGAGGACGCTTAAAAGTGAGGTCTTTCCGGCACCGGACGGGCCGGTGACAAATAGAATCTCTCCCGGATAAATCGTTAATTGCACGGACTTCAGGGCCTTGACGGCACCATATTCTACGGAAAGATTATCCAAGTGGAACAAATAATTCTGCTGAGTTGTCCCCTGTCTAGGACGACCTTGTTGGGGAAGACGACCGGTTAACATCCGTGAAACCTCTGCCTGAGTTGTTCGGGGTTCCTTCTTGGCACCCCGCTGACCATTATGCAAACATTGTACCGAGCTTAGCCTGGGAAAGTAAAGAATCTGCCCCCGCAAAATACTCTACCTATCTACTCTGGATCAACTCCTAATCAATGATCCCTTCGGCCTTGAGAAGCTCGTAAGCCGAGTCGGAACAGTAGACGTTGGGGACGAAGTTAAACTTCTGCTGAAGATCCGAGATGATCGAGTTTTCAACGTCACCTAGGAGCTTGACGTCCCCGTCCTCCATTAAGATCTTGGCCGGATCCCGCTCGAGAAGAAGATTCTCATTGGTCTTTCCCTTTACAAGCTTACGGCGCGATTTAACGAACACGATATGCTTAGTGGGGAGATCCTCGACGATCCAGTCCATCGCCGTTCCTTTTTTCTTCAGGATTTCCTTAATCTCACGGATCTTCTCCTCCGCGCGCTTCATAATTTTATCGAGGACGTGATCTTCATCTTGGTTCAGTATCCGTTGCTTAAACTCCTCACACTTCACCGTCCGTGGTGCCTTCTCAAACAGAAGACAATGAGCAAGATCCTTCATTCGCGGATTGCGATCAAAAGTTCCGTCGGTGTAGCACCGGTGAACCTGCTGCATAAAATACTGATCATTAAAGGTGTAGAAGTTATCCGGCTCGAATTCGATCATCTCCATGAGCTTTGAGTAGGTGTAGATCTGACCTTTCTCAAGCATATAGAAACAAAGTTCTTCGGCGATAGCATCGAAGCGAGCACCACGAGCAGAACGGATGACTTGTGAGTACCAGGCGAAACGCGCCATGAGAAAGTCCTCAACGGCATGAAGGGCGTTGTGGCCAATAGCGAGGACGTCGTGCCCATTCACGGAAGCGACCCGGAAGTGATGCAAAAGGTAGTCACGGTCATAGGTGCCGTACTTAATCCCTGAGTAGTGGGCGTCTCGGAGGAGATAGTCCATCCGATCGCAATCAACCTCTGAATGGAGGATCTGGTTGGCAAGGATGGACGGATCTATCCCCTTCACCAGATTTGAGATCTTCTGCGGGTCAATTTTATATTTTTTTAGGACGTAGGTTATCCCCCGCGGGTAATCAGTGTTCTTGATGATGTAGGAGCCCAGGTGTTCATGATCGTCCGGGTGGCGCTTGCCGTTTTTATCATTGGTGGTCTCTCCATAACGGATATAGGCCATCTCCGTGGTATGAGAAAACATAAATGTGCCTAAGTCATGGAGGAGGGCCGCAAGCCTTATGCTCTGATGAAAGGCCTTCTCGACAGAACTGATCTCATCGTTAAAGAGATCAACTTCAGGGACTGCCTTACCAAGCCGCTGGAGAATTTTGTGAGCATTGAACATGACACCGATGGAGTGACCGAATCGAGAGTGCTCAGCACCGGGGAAAGTATAAAAAGTGAAGCCGAGCTGCTTGATCCAACGAAGCCGTTGGTAGAACGGTGTATGGATAATTTCCCACTCAAGGCTTGTCAGGTGAATAAATCCGTAGAGGGGATCGAAAACGATTTTAGTTTTGGATACGTCCATGTGTGATTCCAGGCAAGAAATCGAGGAGCTCCTTCAATGGAGCTCCCGGAGTGCGGGTTACTGAAGAGTCTTAGAACGCTTGCCTTTTCTGACCTTGGCAACTTTCGAGATCGCGTATTCCATCAACATGAGAGCTTCGCGACGAAGGCCATTATCATGGATGTAGCGGTAGAAGTTTTCAATGTCTCCGTTCGAGCGGAAGTTCTTGATGGTCATCACCTCGGGAACTGCCGGGGCCACTTTCTCGTCGGTAGCTGGGGTGATCGTCGTCTTAGACATAAATGCTCCTGTTCATTGTAGTTTACTTTTTATTGCCTAACTCTTCAAATCTTATTGTGCTTCACGGGCCTCGATCATGCCGTAGCTATGAAGCTTGTTATAGAGAGTCTTAACTGTAATTCCAAGAGCTTTGGCCGCACGAGTCTTGTTCCCACCTAGATGCTGAAGAGTGTCAACGATATGCTTCTTCTCCAGATCAAAGAGAGTAAACTCCTGATAAATCGCTTTCTCTTCTACTTTTACAACCTTCACTTCCTGAGCAAACTCCGGCAGATGCGAAGCTTCAATGTATTGCCCGTCAGTCAGGATATAGGTGCGTTCCATAACGTTTTTTAACTCGTGAGCATTCCCGGGCCAGAAGTAGGTCGTAAGCTTTTCGATCGCGGCCGAGGTGAGGACTTTCTTCTCAACTTTGCCGTGGTTAAGGAAATACTCGGCCATAACTTTGACGTCTTCCTGACGGTCTCGAAGGGCTGGGATCTTCATTCCGACAGTGTTGAGTCGGTAAAAGAGGTCTTCTTTAAAAGCGCCCGTCTCGACCAGATTCTTCAAGCAGACCTTAGACGTAGCAATGAGGCGGACATTGAGTGCTACTTTCTGATCTGTATCCACTGTCATCATTTCGCCAGCGACTAGAGCGCGGAGGAGCTTGGTTTGAAGGTTGAGTGAACATGAACCGATATCATCAATAATCAGAGTTCCGCCGTTGGCCTGGACCATAAGGCCCTTGGAGGAGAAGATCTCTCGATCAAGCTGGGCCTCGCTGAAGGCCCCACAAGATGCGACGACTACCGCGCCCTTGCGCCCGGACCAGTTATGAATCTTTCGTGCCAGGATCTTTTTCCCGACGCCATGCTGGCCTTCGATGAGAACCGGGAAGTCCTGGGAAGCAATTTTTTTTGCCGTTTGGACCACCTCAAGGAAACTCTTCGAGAGACCCATCATTTGCGAGTTATCTTCAAAGGACTTGGTCACCTGGATCTCAACTCGGTTTGAGAGTTCCTTTTCCCGTGCCTCGATCTTCTGAAGAAGTTCACGGTTAAGGTTCTTCGCCATAAGGAAGAGGTGCATATTACGGATCGGCGATTGGAGTTGTTTCAGGATGTCATTCAATGTCGCCAGATCTGCTTCGCCGAAGTTACGGTCTTTTTTTAGGGACTGAACATTCAGAGTACCGATGACAGAACCCTCTACAATGATTGGGAGACAGAGCTCCGCCTCGACCGCCTCATCACGGTAACCGTTGACGGCGATAGGGTCGCGTTTAACTGAGTTAGAATAGTAGGCACGCTTCATCCGGGCCACGTAACCCGCAACACCCTGGCCTTTGTTGAAAAGGCGAGCGGCCGAAAGAGCGAAGCCATTTTCGGCGATCAAACGAGTTGAGCCGTCGGAGAGGACTTCGAAGCCAAGAACTTTATATTCGCTCATGACTTCCTGGACGTAGCTTGAGAGCTTGGAAAAAAAGACAACTTCATCGAGGTTCGAGAGAAGAACTGTTGAAAGAGTAGCAAGTTCGTTCTGATGAGCAGCTGTTTTCATGGTGGTCCCCTTTACACTTAAATCTTTAATGTGTTAAAAAATTACACAGTGCGTTATGGGGATATATTACAGGCCGGCTGAAAAATTTACAAGACCATTTTGCTGCGGTGTTTAAATTTTCTTCAGAAAACTTAGCTATTTCTAGAGGTTAGTCCATTGAGGAGAGAAGCATTGACCAAAATTCTGGGTCAATTGGCCCAGAATCTCACCCTCCCTGTTCATAATGTAGACATCCTGTACGGCCTTACGGCGACTTACCATCCGCTTTGACGAAAAAATGATAAATTCACCGTCAGGGGAATAAGCAGGCTCCTCGTTGGAACCAGAACCCTTTGTCAGACGGACCAGGTTGTTTCCGTCAGCGCCGATGCGGTAGAGGTCAAAGCCATTGTCGACCCATGAGGTGAAAACAATTTCTTTTCCGTCAGGAGAAAAACGAGGAGTCGCATTAAACTGGCCCACGAAAGAGATACGCTTCACATCCTTCTCCGTTTCAGTTGGGTTCAAGGTGTAGATGTGTGCCCGGCCTGAGCGGTTGGTGAGAAAGGTCATGAGTGATCCATCGCGGGTAATAGACGGATCCACATCGTCTCCATAATGAGAGGTAATCTTGCGCATGCGACCAGAAGAAACATTGAGTTCATAAACGTCTGCATTCCCACTAAAGGAAAGTGTCAGGTAGATCGTATCTGCATTGGTGCCGAAGATAGCACCGGAGTTAATCCCAGGACGGTCGGAAACCGTTGTTAAATTCTTCGTTTTAAGGTCCAGGAGCTTAAGATCGATATTCTTAATGAGCCGAACCTTTGTTCGCGAAACTTCCTTCTTCGTGGCGATAAGCGAGAACATAATCTTGGAATTGTCCGGCGAAATCGATGGGGAAAGAACAACAGAGTTGAAGTTTGTGAGCTTGTCCACTCGGCGACCATCAAAGTCCATAAGATAAAGTTCCTTCTCTATGTCCTTACCGCTAGTGCGGTCAGAGATGAAGAGGATCTTTGAATTGAAGATTGAGGGCCTGCCTGTCACTGATCGATAAAGTGCATCGGCAATGCTATGTGCGGTCGGTCTGAGTCCCTCTGCGGAAACCCTGATTTTCCCGGAGTAGAGTTCCTTTTTTGTGAGAACCGACCAGACCTTGAAGCTCGCATCCACACTAGAACCTGGGGCCGGATCCATACGCCCAGCAACGAAATAGCTCACTCCATTCGCAAGCCACTTCTCGAGGTCCGGCGTTGAAAAAGAATTCTTGCCCTTCTCGAGATAGTCGACGGCGTTAAATTTATGTTTATAGAAAATAAAGTCGTTACGAAGTACTTCAAGAAGTTCTGCAGAAACACGCTTCTGCTCCCCTGAGAGATTTCCCAGCTCCGGATCGTCGATAACGAGCTTATCTTTATCCTGTTCTGCCTGACCAACAGCAACGACAGCATCCTGGGCGATTGCCAACTGGGCCACAAGACACAAGAAGAGGAAAAAAAATCCGTTTTTCATACATGGTCCTTAGATCGGAAAGCCGAGGATAATCCCCGAACTAGTAAGCCGTGCACCAATTTCGGCAGACGGCGTAGGAAAGGTCGCTTCACGGATGGCCCTTTCGGCCCGGGTGTCGAACTCTGAAACCCCTGACGACTCCTGGACCTCTAGCTTAAGGAGCTTTCCTTCAGGCGAGAGGTAAATTTTTATCCTGCAACGAAGGTCTTGTTTAAGAAGAAAGTCAGGCAGCTTCCAGAAGGGTCTGATGACTCCTGGGATGTTCTGAACATAGGCCGAAAAGGCAGACGCCTGCTCTTCGCTGTAGTCTCCGACGAGTGCTGAGCCCTGGGAGAGGCGGTTGCCCTCGATAATGAGGGATTCAAAGTTCTTTCCAGTGACCCCGGTACGCTCGCCTTTAGGAGCAACCTTCGGTGCCACCTTTTTACTCGAGTAGTCTGAGAGGAGGTTGAGAAAAGATTCCTTTTTCTTACCCTCTTCTTGAATCACAAGGTCATCTTTTTTAATCACCTCGGCCGCCTCGATCTTGGTCTCTTCAGGCTTACCTTTTATCGGTTCAGGAACCGCTTCGATGACCGGACGTGCCTCCATCTGTTTAAGTTCTTGGACAGTAAATTTTGGCATGCCGACAACATCGACGCGGACCGCAGAACGGATGATCTCAACATCGCCGGATTGAAAGATCTTAGTAAGTACTTCGCCGCCAACAAACGCGAGAAGAAAAAGGAGTCCATGGAGTCCGAAAGAGACCAAGAAGTTCCTGTTAAAATCCCGGTCATACACGCGAGTCGTCACCTAATTTCCTTTCTCCACTTCGGTGACAAGGGCGATGTTACTCACCCCGGCCTTTTTCAGTGAGGCGATGAGCTTTGCGACCTTTTCGTAGCGAAGACTATAATCGGCACGGAGGTAGAGAACGTCGGTATTGCTGGCCTTGAACTTACCAAGGATCGTCGGAATAAGTTCCTTTGGCGCCACGGCTTCTTTTCCCAGGAAAAACTGCTCAGCCTCTGTAATCGAAAGGATCACGAGTTCCGGCCTTAAGCCTAAAGTATTCACTTTCTGAGTCTTCGGCAGCTTGAGGTTAATGCCGCTAAAAAGCATAGGGGCCGTCACCATAAAAATCACCAGAAGAACCAGCATCACGTCGACCAGCGGAGTCACGTTAATATCAGCGACTGGCCCCTTCTTCCCGGAGCCGAGCTGCATGCCCATGACTACTGTTCCTTCTTGACGAGGACAGTGCGCTCGACGAGATTGAGGAACTCCTGAGAAAAGGACTCCATCTGCGAATTGATCCGAGAGATCTGATTATTAAAGAGGTTATAAAAGACCACTGCTGGAATGGCCGCAGCAAGGCCCACGGCGGTGGCCACGAGGGCCTCGGCGATACCAGGAGCGACCGCTTCAATGCTCCCTCCGCCCTGAGAGAGGCCGGAAAAGGCGTCGATGATTCCCCAGACCGTACCGAAGAGACCCACGAAAGGAGTGATGGAGCCGATAGTCGCGAGGAGTGAAACTCGCAGGTCCATCCGTTCGTTGGCGGTATTGTACGCGGACTTAAGGGCCCGTTCGAGAGAATGCAGACCATAAGTAGAGAAATGACCGGCAAGGTTGCCACGCCCTACGGCGCCGAGAGTTTTGTTGAGTTCTTCGAAGCCTTTCTTAAACATGAGCCCCATGGTGGATTCAGTGTTCTCGGTGGCTTCTTTATTGATATCGGTGATGGAGTTACTTTTCCGAAAGAAGTCATTGAACTTCTCGTTGGCCTCGTTGACAACTTTGAGCTCTTTATATTTATGCCAGATGATAGTCCACGAGAGGACCGAGGACAGAACCAGCAGCAGAAGAACAAACTTAACGACGAGTCCTGATTCCCAAAGAATTTGCCAGATATTTAAACCATGCATTCTAAACCTCAACGCACGAATTTACGTGCTCCAAAAATAAGCTGATCGCGGTATTTGTAATAAAAAAAAGATACCACCCAAATTGCAGTGAGAAAAGGCAAAGCAAGGCGAGAGCGCATCACAAAGGGCGAAAAGTCATCACCCCAAACCGGATCAAGACCAAATAAGGCCCCCATCGGGGCAACAAAAAGGAAAAGGAAACAGACGACGTTGCTCCAGTTCCGGAAGCCCCGACCGGAAAGAAAG
Source organism: Pseudomonadota bacterium (assembly GCA_027487685.1). Lineage (GTDB taxonomy): Bacteria > Bdellovibrionota > Bacteriovoracia > Bacteriovoracales > Bacteriovoracaceae > Peredibacter. Next base: position 69,783 of record JAIYDC010000081.1, read on the forward strand.
AGAAGAGTGGAAAAGCAAAAGACAGTGTACGGCACAAGGTTGTAATAATCAGGCACCGAGAGCCGGAAAGCGCCCACAAAGAGGACGGTATACCCTAGGGAAAGCTCTATCCACGAGGGACGATCCTGGGAAACTAGATAATCCTCAAGGTAGGCGATAACCACAAACTCAATCCCGAAGAAAATGAAGAGACCCAAAAAAGCCGTCAAGTGATAATACCAATACCCCAGATTCTGGCCGACGTAGGAGGTTCCAGCGAGCGAGAGGTAGCTAACGAGTGAGAATACGGAGACCACGAGGGCCTTCGGCTCAGGCCAGCGAATCAGTTCGCGGATCAACACACGGAAAGACTTCATCTGGTAAAGGCGCATCCTGAACCAACGATTCAGAAGAAAAAGGGAGAGCACCTTGGCGCCAACCAGGATTTCCCAATGGTTGTTGTGGAGCCAAGCCTCGACGATACTAATCTCATGATCGAGAAGGAAGTGAAAAAATGCACCAATGGAGCTCAGGATAATGACGAGGATGACGGCCATGAGCTGGTAGGCTGCGTAGTAGCGGAGGTTCTGCAGAAGTGGGGTCCGGTCCATCAGTGGACTTTCTCTTCCGGACTGAGCCACTTGAGCTGCATCTCCGGTGACGGGTAGAGCTTAACGTAGTCTTTATACTGGGTGTTCGATTTGACGAACTTATCGATCTTGCCGATGAGCCGGTAATAAGCGTTCCAGAGTTCAGGGTTCGATTTTAGGAATGCGTCCATTTTCTTCGTCACCTCGAACTGCTGCTGGAAGTTATAACCCCGCTCATTCACTTGCCGAGAGTAATTACGTAGTAGTTCCTCCACTAGCCCCACGTCGGGTTTCCCACCCTGAAAATTCGTCCCGGCGAGTTTTGCAAGTTTTTCGGTGGATACGGCCTTCTTAAAGTACCCCTGCTCAAGTCGGACATAGTCCTCGAGCAGGATGAGCGAGATCTCGAGTTTAGAAAGATCAAGGGAGCGAATGAAAGGAACGGAAAGAAGAAGGATCACCTCACCGTCGCCGGGTAACGCGGTTCGAACTAGCGAAGGAGTATTGACCAAGAGGATCTTATAGCGCTTCTGGTAAAAGCCGAGGCTCTCCATGGTGGCGCCAAAGTTTCTTTCAAGGCCATAATCTGGTTTCTCAAAATCCCAGCTCAAAAGTTGGGCGTTTTTCACCAGCCAGTATTCGGAAACAAAACCAAAGAGCTCGGATTCGGTGGGATAGAGGTAGCGTTGCGCTTCGACCTTAACCTGCACACGCTTCAGGATCTTAACCTCAGTTTCCTTCTTCTTCGCAGCTTCGTCCAAACCATCCTGCTGAAGGACCTTCTTGATGCTCGAGAAGTCCACGACCTCAAGCTCTTTCTCTTCCTGAAGCTTCTCAGTCTGGGCTTGGGCACCGGAGAAATAGATCATGGTGATTAGAAGCCATTTCATGTTACTTAACCCTTGTCTCACCCTGGATGTATTGATCACCTAGGCGGCCCCAGTAGTAAAGGTCTGATAGGTCCAGGTTAAATGCGTCGAAGAACTTCGGGTACTTCCCCTGAAAACAATCGGGACGGTTTTCGGCCAGGAACTCGCGCAGGACAAAGCCACGGTGGTCCGCAACCTGGACATAGGCCCACTCAGGCCCGGCCGAGACCTTGGAACTCTCGATGACTTTCACTGGATGTGAGCATTGGATAGTCGTGAGACTCGGTGAGATCCGCACGGCACTCTGATGGACGTGCCCAAAAATAGGAGAATAATAGAACACACCGACGACCTTCTCGTCCGTCGCCACGGTCTCCGCCTGAGCGAGAATTGGCACAAGAAGCATCCACCACATGCTCATACTTTCCACCGGAACTGAATCGTCTCCCAGTTATGGCACTGGGGGCAGCGCCAGAAAATTTCATCGGAATTGTAGCCGCACTGGGAGCAAAAATGACGGGTGAGAGAGCTATGAAGGTTATTCAGGAGCGACTTCGTGTGGGCCAGGGCCTCTTCGACTTTCCCGACTTCAATCAGGATCTTGATATACTCAACCTTCAGGACATCCGACTGCCCGTGGCTTCGCATCCAATCATCTAAAAGCGTGAAAGCGTCACCCGTACGCCGGAGATCTTTGAGGAGCCGGATTTTCGAAAGGACTACCGAGGGTGCACTCATGAGATCCATGTCGTTAATGCCCAGGAAGTAGGTCATGAGCTGCGAGAGCCGCTCTCGGTACTCTGTCACCTGCACGAGCTTGGGATTAAACTGATCTAGAGATACAAAGATGAACGTGGCGTACATCGGGTGCTCCTTCAGGAGCTCGAGGAGAAGACCGTTGGCATCCTCCATTTTCCCGAGGACCAGATCGAGCCGAAGACGGAGGATTTTCGCAGAGACGGAAGGCGCAAACCGAAACGCGTCCTCTAGCTCCTCCGCGCAGGCCTTAAACTGACCTTTATCGAAGAGGACCTTCGCCTTCTGAACCAAGATATGAGAGATCGTCTCGGACTGATTCTCTTGCCCCACCTTAGAGAGCATGATCCGGTAGTTGTAGGCCTGGTCCCAGTCTTCAATATCTTCGTAGATGCGGCAGAGCGAAGAAATCACGTCCTGCTGGTCCCGGTTGATCTTGAGCACGTCTTTATAGGTCTCAACCGCTTTGTCGATGAAGCCACCCTTATCAAAATCAAGGGCAAGCTCTTTCAGGGCCTGAAGACGCGTCGACTCGGAAATACTCTCCCGAGCGATGAGAGAGCGGTGAATCGAAATCGCCTTCTCAATCTCACCATTAGAGCGAAAAAGACCACCGAGGGCGAAGTACGTATCAATCGTCTCCCGGTTAAGGTCCACCGCATTCTGGAATTCCTTGATCGCGAGATCCTTGTTTCCTTCGATCAGATACTGGGTGGCATTGAGAAAGATTCGTGACTGGGCCTCGAAGATACTGTTGCGGTATTTCTTCGAGAGCTTCACCGCCTTGTCCCGCTCGATCACGTAGTGGTAGATCAAGATCAGCGTGATCACAACCGCCACAACGGTCAGCGCGTGATTCTTTCCCCACTCAAGTAGAAAAGTATAGTCCACTAGACTCCCTTAGAGTTCGAACTTATACGCCGGAACAGTTCTGGACTCGACCTTGTCGCGGAGAAAGGAAAGCGTATCTTCCGTCTCTTCCAAAAAATCTCCGAGAGAGAACTTCTTTTTCTGTGGCTTCAAGTACCGGAGCGCGAAATCACCCTTCAGCTTAAGCTCTTTGTGAATGGCCCGGCCCGCTTCCCACAGGCTTCCGATCTCGTCCACCAGACCCGCCTCACGTGCCTCCCGACCATGAAAAATCTGGCCCTGGGCCAATTCGAGAATATCTTTTTTTATCCTGTTCTTCCGGACCGCCATAATGTCGGCGATGAATTGCTTATGGGTGCCCGCGAGAAGATCCGTTAGGATCATGCGCTCTTCTTCAGTCATCGGCCGCGCTGGACTTCCGAGGTCCTTGTAGCGACCGGCCTTAATGGTTTCCGGCTTGTACTTCGCCCATTTGAAGAGTTCAGACAGATCTGCCGTCTGCATAATAACGCCAATGGATCCGGTCAGAGTTCCATTGTTGGCCCAGATCTTTCGGCAGGCGGCACCAATGTAATACCCCCCCGAGGCAGCAACTGAACCAAACGATGCAAAGATGGGCTTCTTCTTATCGATCCGGCGGACTTCCTGGTAAATTTCTTGAGTCGGAGCAACTGCACCACCTGGGGAGTCTATCCTCAGGATAATCGCCTTGATTTCATTTTCCTCCTCTGCAGCGAGGAGCATTTCCACGACTTTTCTGGAATCCATGATTTCGTTCTCGATAGCAATCACGGCGATCGGAGAGTTGGCGGACTTATCCCGAAGGCCCTCCCCCATAGTGGAAGACTTTTTTAGCTGTCCCACGGTGTAGAAAGCGAAAACTATAAAAATGAAAAAGAGCACAGTTACTAGGATGAAAATCCCAACTATCCCTTTGGATCTCTCGCGGCTCAACTCGAACTCCTTCCGTAAGTTAGTGAGCCTTAATTATACTTAAGTTTGCGGGATTGGGAATTAATTGCGCCCGACTTTGGGGCAGGCCTCTTCCTGTTTCCGAATCTGATCCTTAAGCCAGGGAATCGGACCGATCACTGCACTCCGCCTAAGACGCGCATACTCCTGAGAGAATTGCTCAGCAACAGCTGAGTCCTCAATCACGATCAAGTTCTCGTCATTGGTGAAATTGGCAGCATCGGACCAATTCTGGGAACCCATGATGACTGTCCGGTTATCAACCACGGCGAACTTGTGGTGTAAAACGTCGCCGCGAGGAAGGCGAGCGAGTCCTACGTCCGTTGCAGGCCTCGGCCAGGGATTATTCCCTGGCTCATACTTACACCTCTGGTTGAGCATCGCCATTCCCATGAGATCGAGGAGTTCCGAGTAGTCCCGGTAGCCAAACTTCGGCTCGATGAGAACTCCTACCTGAACCCCAGCCTCATGCCTTTGCTGCATAACATTGGCAATGATTTGGTCGGAAAAGACAAAGAGTGCGGCCCGGATAGAGGACCTTGCCTTAAAAAGATAAAGTGCCGCCAGACCATTGACTGTCTCTTCCCAATTGTACCGGCGAGAGGTCGGCGAGAACTGCACCGTCAGTCGCGCTCCGCGGACTGTGGTCGTCATCGGGCCTCGGTAGGTCTTATTTTGGCCAAAATTTCCTCGCCGACCATTCCCCCAAAGCTGGGCAAACTCCTCGGTGAAGAATCTTGCAAAGTTAGCGGATTCTACCACCACCATGGAGTTAGCGTTGCCACGAGAATCGGACACGAGAACATCACCGTGGATGCAGCTCATCGTGAAATTCGCCGTGCTAACAATAGTCGTTTTTCCGTCGATGACGAGGAACTTGTGGTGCATAAGCCCGGAGCCCTGTGAATTATCCGAGGTGTCGTCCATGATCGGGACCTGGGCGGCGCGGAGCATGTAGATGGCGTCGAGGCTTTCGAGTTCCTCTTTTTGAAAGCGTCCATCGCGGTTAGCGTCGATGAGCGCCCTCAGCTCCAAAAGCTTCGAAGCCTCATACTCACCTTCCCCCGAATCTCGCTGAGAAAGAATGTCGAAGTTATAATCGTTCTCAAGAATGATTCGGACGTCTACTCCCTGCCGCTTTTTTTCAATCAGCGCCGCCGCAATGAGTGGAAGGCGAAGCTCCTGAACGGCAAGATAAATTGTGCGGCGGGCCTGACGAATCTCGGCCAGGACAACTTCTTCCAGATTATCGCCAGGCCGTGAGATCCTCCGGTAAGGATCGGTGTAAGAGGAGCGCGAATTATGATTGAAATATGCGGAAACGTTGGCAAAAGCAGACGAGGCAACGAGTAAGCTCGGAAGTAAGAACGAGCAGATCTTTAAAATCATGGGTGCCTCTTATAGTAATCTTACTAATACTTGATCCAACTTCTCCTAATAGCTCTACGAATGTCATCCAAAAAATGCTTACTTCTGCATCGCGACACACCTGACCTGCAGCCCAAGTAATCGATATTCTGAACATCCTACAGCTTTCCTCACAGAATCCGAATAGAGTCACAATCCCTATTAGGGGTGAATCAAGGAAGGGTATTTATGATCAAAAACTTGTTTATCCTCGCACTGTTTTCCTGGATGAGTTTGACCCATGCTTATGTGGCGAAAGAATCTATGTCAGAAGCGGAAGGCTTCCAGCTTCAAAAAGCGGATAGCGAGCCTGAGGCCCAGCGCGCTGTAGCAGGATCTAAGATAAAAAGACAACGGTTGAATCGGATTGAGACTCCGCCCAATCCTGAAGGCCCTGCCCCTTCAGATTCGAGCGCTATCGTTGAGCCGTCTGAGAGTTCTGAGAATTCTGAGAATTCTGAAGTACGCTACTGGCAATACTCGGAATAAGCACCGGGCCGTCTTTCTTGTCCCAAAGGTTTAGCTTGTCGTACTCTGACTTGAGCTGACCGCACGCAGCAAGGATATCACTCCCCTTGGTCGTGCGGATCGTCACCGTGAATCCCCGTTTAATCATCTGGTCTAAGAACCACATAATCCTTTCCTCAGAGGGCCGCTTATACTTGGAGCCTGGAAATTCATTAAATGGAATGAGATTAATCTTCGATTCCTTGGAATTTAATAGGGCCGCTAGAGCAACCACATCTTCCAGCGTATCATTCATGCCATCAATCAAAAGATACTCGTAAGTAATTCGTCGGTGGGCCTTGAGTGGAATCTTTTTGATTGCGGTGAAGAGCCGCTCAAGGTCATAGACCTTATTGATTGGCATAAGCTCGGTGCGAACGTTGTTGCGCGCCGAATGAAGCGAGAGCGCGATGTTAACAGGTGGAAAATCTTCCGCCAGTTTTTCGATGGCCGGGACAAGACCTGAGGTCGAGAGCGTTATCCGCCGCTGACCTAAGCCAAGACCTCTCTCGGCCATGAAAATCAGCGTCGCTTTTTTCATGTTCTCGAAGTTGTGGAGTGGCTCGCCCTGCCCCATATAAACAATATTCGTGAGGCGCTCGTCCACGTGGACATGATCCATGAGCCACTTTTGGATCGTCATATACTGCAGCACCACCTCAGACGCTTTTAAGTGACGCTTAAGCCCCTGAGTGGCCGTATGACAAAAGGTACAACCCACAGCGCAGCCGACTTGGGAAGAAACGCAAAGAGTGAGCCGCTCCCGAGCAGGGATGGCCACCGTTTCAACCGTCTGACCATCGGAAAGCTTCACAAGAAACTTCCGTGTGCCGTCCTTGGAGAGTCCGCTCCAAACGATGGGGAGAATGCCGAAATCAAAAGCCTCGATGACAAACTCTTTCGTGGCGCGAGCGACATTCGTCCATTGAGTCGGATCGAAGACCCACTTTTTGTAGACCCAATCAAACATCTGAGTCGCGCCAAATGGCGTGAGGCCCTTTTCTGTTAAATGGGCTTTCAGCTCGTCGAAGGTCAGGTCAAAAAAAGATGGCTTGGTCATGGGGCTATAAGTATGTGAGTGAACTCCATTTTGCAAGGGAAATGGAGTTCACTAAAGGAATTACAAACGCAAAAAATTCAGCAATTTTAATCGCTTACCAGACCCTAGGGAGAATCCCCGGGGGCAGGAAGAAGACCCCACCGTAGTAGAGCATCTTAATTGTTTTATCGGACGTTCGCCCGAGTTGTCGGCCAGCTGGTGAGCCATTATCGATAATGATCCGTCCATCGTTGCCTGCGGCCATGTACACGTGGCCAGGTGTTGTCGCTTTGAAATGGGCCATGATCGCCCCTGTTGGGGGCCTATAAGTTGCAAGCTCCCAGGGAATCCACCCGGCCTTGACGAGGGTGTTGGCCAGATTAACGACGGCAGCTGTGGTGCTCCATATGAGGTATGTCCCTTTTTCGCGAGAAAAATCCTCGAACAGATCATGGCCGGCCCGGCCATAGGCCTGACGGAGAAGCTCCGACATGAATTCTGCGCAGGGAACATTCGGGAATCCATTACGGACTGCTGTTGCCCTGACCGCAATCGTCCACGCCCCGAAAGAGGGCACAATGTCTTTAGTCTCGTAGTCCACGGAGGCCTTGCGTGCCTCTTCAATAGGAAGGTAAAGATACTTTGTCGAAGTTTGAACGGTTCGGTCTGCCGCCTTCTGAAGCTCATCCATGATCGCGGCCCACTTGAGTCGCTCGGAGTTGGACTGACTCTCCGAAGAAACGGTCAAGTTGAGTCGACCATGGAATCGTTTCTGATAGTAGGTAGAAAAGTTGAACTTTGGCTTTCCATTTTCCTCGAAGCTCAAGAGGAAGTCGGCCTCTGGGGTGGCGACTTGAAGCGCTGGAAACTCACCAGTGTCTCGAACTGGAATAGCGGTGACGCTGATCCAGTTGCGCGAGCCGTTGAGTTCAGCGATCCGCTGGGGTGGGAACTCATCGTTATGCTCAGGACGCACCGCCAGGATCCGCGCGTTTGAAAGAAAACCGTTGCTCGAGCGCTGGATTTCACCATTTGGGAGTCGGTAGAGGTGATACTCCGGCTGAGTCCCTTGGGGAATCGAAAGAGTTGTTCCAGGGGGAACTGAGGTCAGAATTTCAAGAACGTCAGTTTTGAGGGTCCGAAGGTTCTCACGCTTTGCAGTCTCAAAGACCTGGTCAGCAAAGGCCCAAGTGGAAAGGGCCAGGGCCCAGGCCAGAAGAAGTGCTCTCATAAAAATCCTTTTTAAAGAGATGTTTTATGAGAGCACGAAGGGTCTATGGGTGCAAGGACTTAGAGGCTATCTAGGGTCGTCTTGATCGAAAGTTCAACCGGGCTGGAAAGGCCTAGGCCCGACTTTCCGAGCTCGCCCAGCGTCTTATCCATTCGGAGATCATAGTTGCGCTCAATCGAGTTCCGGAGATTCTGCTGGGCCGTGTACCAGGCAAGCTTGTTTTGATCATCGCCACAACTTGACAATTCCTGTCCAGAAGCGCCCCAGCGCAGCTCGACACAATGATAGGGATCAAAAGAGACTGCGTACGCCCGATCGATCACTTGGTCCATATTCAGCGGGACTTCGCTTCCACGTGAATTGGTATAAGAGATCACGCACTTCTGAGACTCTTCCGCATAAACTGAGCGAAGATCAGAAAGGAGGTCGGTTCCATTATAAACGACCACGGGATCACCACTGCGGAACTTATCGTACAACGTCTTAACACTCTCCTTTACCGAGAGGATGGCGGCTTTGAGACGAGCGTCCCGTGAAGGCGTTGAATAGGATTCCCACTCCCCGTGTGTGCCGTAAATGTTTTCTGGCAAGCGCTCCGGATGAGGCTTGCGGTGAATACCTGTTTTGATCGCGTCCTCGACCGCATGCTGACGATCTTTAATGTCCTCGCAGAGTGCCTTAAGAGATTCACGGAGTTCATTCACTGGCTCGTACTTCAGGTTCCCTTTCGCCAGTGAGCGGCGGACATAATCACCGAACGAGACCTCCTCACCGTTGATCGAGAAGCGACGCTGGCGCCAGGTCGTGTCTGAAAGTTGCTCCTCAGTTCCGTAGTGTTGGGTGAGGGTGAAGTCCGAGAGTTCCTCGTTTCGCTTGGCCTCATAGTTTCCGTTCACGACACTAACCGGGCGCCAATTCTTAAAGCCCGCGCCGTAGTAAGGAGAGCTGACGATAAATTTTTTCTCATCATAGACGGCCCGGGTAAGCGAGTTATCCGGATGAGCATCGATCATGAAAATCCGGCCGTCGTCGGCGACCTCGTAGACAACGAGAATGTGGCCGTTCGGATCGTAAAAAGTTGTCCCAGGGACAATCGACTCGCGCTTTATCTCAACATGGTAGAAATCGTTAAAGACGTTCGGCCCTGTGACGTCACTCTTCGGGTGGACGCGGAACATGGCCGAGGAGATCGAGTTGACCACGTTAGTTAGAACCGTGTTGACGTTATCGCCATTCTTAACCGCCTGACGGCGGGAGATTCTGTTCCCGAAGGTCGTATAGCGAACGTCTGGCTTCGTTTCCCGAGGGGAAGCTTTCTGGACAGCGACGGGGTACGAGAACGGGAGGTTATTCATCCACGCGAAATAACCGCGGAGAATGAACGGGAGGTCAGCGCAGTCAGAGAAGACCTTAAGTCCAGGTGGATTCCGATTCGCGAACAAAGGGTTTGCGATCCTATTCTTAATGCAATTATCGGTGGTGGTGCAGAGGCGATTCTCCTTCGCCTTTCCGATCCCCCGGACGAACTCCTGAAAGTTCTTTTCGTCCTGGCCGGACCACGCATTTTTTTTCACTTCCCAGCCAAGCCCCTTCACTGAGGTCTGGGCGACGGCCGAGAAACTCAAGAGGGAGAGGACGACTAGCATTCCGTTTTTCATGACTGTTCTCCGTTATGTTTTTAAATCATCTACACAAGTTATAAATTAAGCATGGGTTCAATCTCGTCGAGAGTCACCGCTCCCTCGCCACTCACGTGAAAAATCACGAGGGTCGCGCGAATCTGCGTCTCGTTCGTTGGTCTAACAGGAAGTCCTTGGGCGCGCATTAAAGCGTCGAGAAGAATCCGCTGGTCGTCGTAATTCCTGGTATCATAGCTCCCCTCCCGAAGCTTGAGGCAACCGACACTCGGGACGAGGAAGGGATGAGAAGACGCACGGTCGGTGTTCTGGATTCCGGTTCCATGGACTCTCAGGTTGGAACGACCCAGAGTTCTTGCGAGGAGGGACTCCTGCCACCAGTTCTTCTGGAGTTCCCTCTCTGGTAGGATTTTCTTCACCGCCGCTTCGTCCGCGAAGTTTAGAATGAGTCGGCGGTTGCGGCCAAACTCCAACTGCTTGTCAGCAAGTGGCATTACGCCGTCGATGAAATAAACACCCGCAGGAGTTTCTCCGTTTTCGTGGTGAAAAGGTAGTTTTAGCCGCGAGTACGCGAGGGCGGGAAGGTGAAATGCTCTCGCCCCTGTCTTGAGAAACTTTGAGTTTTTCTGCCGAATCGTCAAAAGACAGGGCCGGCTCCTATCCGGACGGCACGCGACGAACACGACGATTCCTCCAGACTTAGAGTCCTGGATGATCGAGGCCGGCTCCTCGAAAGAAGCTTCGTGAGTCCGAGCTCCTATGATGGTCTTGTAGGATTCTAAGAACTCACTGTTTCGAAGCTCAACCTCGGCGATTTCCGCTGCAAGTCCTCCGTCACGAAGAGCTTGTGCGTGGTTAAAAACGATCACGAGAGTCCGCCGATCAAGGACACCTGAAAGAGAGGTTTGAACAAGATTCCGCACCTTTCCTAGCTGAGATTCTTCTGCCTGAAGCTTGAGACCAAGGAGGAGCATTCGGACTCGCTCGGGAGCTTCGAAGGCGGAAGCATCGATGGCCTCCCAGCGCTTGAGCGCCTCGGCGGTGCGGACACCTGACTGGTCTTCGGCGACCATGTCCCAGAGAGCATCTACCAGAAATTTAGCATCCACCCGAGTGAGGCCCAAAGCATTCACGTTACCCCCGCGCTCGAGAATCGAGCGGAAGACATCGTAGACATCCGGCGCCGTCAGTGTAAGTGCCATCCCAGAGGGCGACGCCAACGACAGCACAAGGGCATAGAGGGGCAAGGAAATGAGCTTTCTCATGTCGCGGAGTATACTTCGGAAAGTCAAAACCTCTTGTGGGGTGAGTAAAAGTTAGTCAGTCGCCAAATGAATATACATTTGCTGTCCGGGGACCTGGGGATGCAAAGCTAAGTTGAAGTTATCCCATAGAATTGGGAATTCAGAAGTTGGAATGGGGCTTGCAGAAATTGGAGATTATTACCTTAGGTACTAAAAACAAAGGACAATTTATGAAGTTCTCCAAAGTACTCTGTGCCGTAGCAACCCTAGCGTTTTCATCCCTGGCCTTTGGGCTTGATTGTGCCCTAGTGAGTATCTATCAAATCACAGAACAAAGAACACGTATCGCCACAGCATCATCTCTTCAAGAGATTAGGTTTCGTAAATCAGGCGAAGCTTACGTGAAAGCCTTCATAGTACCATCGATCGATAGATTTAGCTTAGAACCCGCGTATGATGCGATAAAAGAAGACTACAGGTCAATTATGAGCGAAGCAATCACACATCTCCCTACAAATGGAGGTCAGATAGAATTATTAGGACCTGCACGTATACGTCTTGCTAGGAGAATAGGATCAGGCGTCGATCGCTACACTCTAAGTCCTGCCCAATTTAGAGGCGGGCCTGAGATCACAACGAAAACGGGTCGAAATCAGCTAAGGGATAAAATCGTCTCATCGAACATGTATGTTATAAATGTTAGAGGGGAGCCTCGGGAGATTAAGATTGAAAATACAATCGAGTTTTTCTGTGGGTACAGTAATTATTAATTGCTTCCAAAACTAGGTTAAAAGACGCCCTCGGGGAGCTTAACTAAACAGCTTCCCGAGGAGCCCTTTCTTCTTCACCGTCTCATTCACAACGATCTCCCCGTACTTCTCAAAGACCCCGCGAAATGTCGCCAGATCCTTCGCCCCGTCGATGCCGATGTTATAATCCTGAACCGAAATCAACCGAACCTCACGAACTGAGAGCTCTTCACCGACCCTGAGGGCGAAGGCCTTAAGGTCGTCGAGATTTAAGAATGTCAGACGCTCGTGGTCCGCATCAGGAACCGCCTTCGACAGTTCCCGCAATTGACCCGCATCGATGAAGCCATCGTCAGAAAAGAAGTAGACCACAGCATAGCTCGCAGGCCTAAACTCCTGGTCCTGATTCTGGGAGGTCTGAAAATGGTAAATGAGCTTCAGGGGCATTTAGGTTTCCTCGTAGTGGCCGAAGTCGAGGGCAATCTTCCCGTTCGGGAGGAGTTCCACCTCTACTCCGTCGGTCGTGGACCTTGCCGTCGCCCGAGTGGGGTCGATCATTTTCATGAAAGCGAACTGCCGGTGGGTCCGGATCGAGACGGCCTTTTTATAGCTCGTAGGATTGTAGAGATTAACTCGGCGGACGTCGAGGTAGGAGAGCTCATGAGGGGCAGTCGTGCGAATCCTCCAAAGGCCAAAGACGTCGTCGTCCATTTGGACCTCGGGTTGAACAAAACTTAAGTAACGGAAGATGTGAGTCCAGAATTTCTCGCGGTCGGGGTTCTCTCCTAGCGGTGCTCCGTCGAAGATGATGAGGCGACCATCACCGAGTTCGCAGATCTGGGTCGCAGTCATGAAGTTCACCGACTGCATCCGGATGCTGTTCTCCAAAAGAAAAAGCTGGAGCCGCTTCTCGTGACCCTCACCAAGGCCCGAGCGGTCGAGAAGGACACGCTGACCCAACATGAAAAGCTTCAGCATCTGAGCAAAGCTCGTTCGCGTCAGGGAAGCCCCGTTGAAGAACTTAATTTTATGCTGACCCTGATCGATCGCTTCAGGGGTGAACTCAAGGCCCACCCGGTTTTGATAAAGCCAGCGGTAGTTCCGGTACAGGAAGCGGCGAAGGCCTACTTTTTCAAAGTGATCCACCTGCTCTCCAGAATAGAGATCAGCAACACCGAAAGGCCGCCATTCCTCGTCCGAATTAGACACCGCCGGGACGAGCTTATAGGCAAGCTCCAGAGTCCTGGCGCCGAAGTGCTCAGATAGAATCCAGCGGAGTGACTCCTTCTTTTCGTCCGGAGTCAGGAGTGCACTTGAAACCTGATCTCCGTTCACGAAATGCTGGAAGAGGTCTCGGGTGTATTCGAGCTGCGACTTCCCTGTGGGAAGTGATCGGAGGATGGTCTCTTTGGGAGAGGCACCGAGGGTCACGATCTTCTGGACTCCGGACCAGAATGGGGCCAGGGCCGACTCTGACGCGGAGGAGAACAACTGCCCAACCTCCCCGGTAAAGCGCTCCTTGAGTTCAGCTTCCGACCGCGGATCAGTCAGGTCTGTTCCCTCCGGGTGGGCCTTTCGGAGGAAGCGGGAAAATCCCTGCTCAAAGGCCAGCGATGAGTCGTCTAGAAAGGAGGAACTCATCCCGTCCTGGAAGAAGAAAAATTGGCTCCCCCAAAGTGGGGCCTTAATCTTGCTGGTCCCGAGGAACGGGCCAAAGGCCTGAAGAAAGGAGGCGAAAGACTGGAAGACCTTGGGTTCGAAAAAAGAAAACATTTTGTTGAGGTTCTGTTCCTGGTCCAAGGCCGCGAGGTGAACTCCGGACTTTCCGACCGAGAGTACTCTGGCCGCAGAAACTGGGACTCCACCATTGGGCATAAACGGCGCTGGAGTTAAGGGAAGGAGCCAGCAGAACTTTCGACCGTGCTGCGTCAGTAACTGTGTGAGGCGGAGGAGGTCCCGCTCCGGACGAACCCTGCCGAAGTCCCATTCGGTGGCGCTCTCCGCGTGAAAGCCCCAGTAAAGAGGAAGAAAAATCACTTCATCCACGGGGCATTGTAGAATTCTAGTCTCCCAAAGTGCTGCCGAGGTCTTCCAATAAAAGAACCACTGCTCTCCCGGTCTGACCGGATCAAATTTTTTCGAACTTTCAAGGTAGGTCACGGCTTCATTTTATCTCGATCAAAGCTAAGAAGTGTATCAAAATAACGGGACGCATTCCCTTTCCCAAAGCCCGATTTTTTCGCTACACTTTGGCCTCATTAAAAGGATCAACATATGTGGTTTTTTAGCCCCGAAGAGAAAGAGCTCCAAAAAGTCTGTCGAGACTTCGCACAGAAGGAGCTTGCCCCTGTGGCGGAGAAGCACGACAACGAGGAAACTTTTAACCTCAAGGCCTTCAAGCACATGGGTGATCTGGGCCTCTTCGGGATTACAGCGGACCCGGACTTCGGTGGCTCTGGCATGGGCTGCACCGCTGCGACAATCGTGATGGAAGAGTTCGGCAAGGCCTGTGCGGGTTCGACACTCTCCTACCTCGCCCACACCATCTTGTGCGTGAATAACCTGAGCAGCAACGGCTCAGCCGAGCAGAAGGCCAAGTACCTTCCGAAACTCATCACCGGAGAACACATCGGCTGCATGGGAATGTCCGAGCCCGAGTTCGGCTCCGACGCAGTTGGTATGCAAACACGTGCAGTTCGTA
>JAIYDC010000125.1 GCA_027487685.1 Pseudomonadota bacterium
CTCAGTAGCTGTTTGCCTATAATTAACTAAGTTTATTTATTCTACTAAAGACAGGGACGACTTTGGCGGGACCATCTCTAAAAGCACAAATCGACGAACTTCTTGGGAAGCTAAGTCCTGGCGGAATCGTCGGCGTTGACATAGGTGCCCATAGCATAAAGGTTTGCGAACTTTCCGGCAGTCCGGGAAAACTTAAGCTTGAGCGCTTTGGCGTATTTACGCTTTCTGAAGCCGCTGTAATTGAGGATGAGCTCCAGAAGCCATCGGAAATTACAGAAGGAATTATTGAGGCCCTGAAACAGGCCAATATCAAATCTAAAGTTATCTGCCTCGGCCTCTACGGACCGAACACGATGACAAAACGAATGAATACTCCAGAGGGTACAAAGGAAGAGATCGAGGACCACGTCATGTGGGAAGCTGAACAATATATAACTTTCGGCGCTGACGAGTCGATGATTGACTTTTATATTCTGGGAGAAAACGAGGGAGGGGGTAAAGATACGATCGTCGCTGCCGCTAAGAATGACCTTATTGATAACTTTAGCGAAGTGGCCCGTGCGGCGAAGCTCACCCCTAAGGTAGTGGACCTAAATGTGATCGCCCTCTCCAATCTCTTTGAAGAGGTCGCTCGAAACAATCTCGATGAGTATTCCAACGGCACCCTTCTCCTGGACTTCGGCGCCCAAAGTACGAAGGCTATCGTTTACAAAAGAGGTGGACCTATCTTCACCAAAGAAATTCCTGTCGGCGGAAGCCTTGTAACTGAAGAGATTCAAAGGCAGATGGGAGTCAGCTACGAGGAAGCCGAGGATCTTAAGGCCTCTCTAGATGATAAAGGAAATCTCCCTGAAGAGATTCTTGCCATCATTAATGCCCAGGTTGACCAGCATGTGGCCGAGGTCAGAAAAAGTATAAACTTCTATGTCACTCAAGGGAGTGCGGAAAAGGTTAGTTATTGCTTCGTCACTGGTGGATCTTCACTTCTTCCAGGCCTAGTGGATAAGCTCTCCGTTGTGGCCGGGGTTCCGGTGGAGCGCCTTGATGTCTTCTCCGCAATAAAGGTCGACGAGCGTAAGCTCAACCAAAGTCTGGAGCAGGTAGCGGCTATTTCATCAGTGGTCATGGGCCTAGCGCTAAGGAAGTTTGGCTGATGATTAGGATAAATCTATCAAACGCCAAAAAACAGTTCGACGCCTCCAACATCGGCGGATTTGACTTTACCAAGCTTAAGATAAAGCCGCTGCTCCTGATTATGGTGATGATTTATCTTCCTGATTTTTTGCTCGTTCCTCTTTGGGAAGAGGAGCGGGCGGCCATCGCAGCACAGATAGATGAAAAGCAGGGAAGACTCTCAACCTTGAAGCGTAAGATGTCTCAGTCCCAGGACCTCGAAAAACAGATTCGAGAACTGAAGGCTCAGGAAGAGAATCTTGGAAAGAAGCTCACTGCCGTGAAGCAGGCGATTAATGAGAAGAAGAACCCGGCTACTATCCTCCTCTACATAGCCAAAAATATTCCCAGCGAACTTTGGATTAAGGAACTTACAATTACGAGTGACACCATGCTTGTGAAGGGCGAAGCCCTAAACTATGTGAGTATCGGTGATTTTGTTAATAGCATGAAATCCTCTGTCTTCATACGGGATCACCAGATCGTTAATACGTCAAACATGGTGCGCGAATCGGATAAACGGCGAATTGAGGTGTTTGAGGTGCGGTTCGGGATCGCGAGGTTCGACCAATGAAAAATCTTGTCAATAAATTAATCGAAAGTGCCCACTGGTTAATCCTACTTTACGGTCTTTATGGGGCCTGGGTTCTTTACGACGATCACCAGCTCCAGCTCCAGGAGGTCGTTGGCCGTGGCAGCGGGCTTGAAGAAGAGATAGCCGCCGCCGAAAAAAAGGTCAAAGAGATCGCGGAGTTTTCTAAAAAAACTAACGAGTACAAGGTGCGCGTCGAGGAAGTCGCCAAGAGTATCGAGACCGTTCAAAAACAGCTTCCTGCCGAGACCAATGACTCCCAAATTCTTACTTTCTTTCAGTCTGAGATTAACGCTCTCAATATAAAAGATGCGAACTTCACACCTGGGAAAGAGGATAAGAGCGTCTACTACATTTCTAAGGAGTACAGCCTTAAGGCGCGAGGAACGTTTCTGCAGTTTCTTATTTTCTTTGAACGGATTGGAAACTCTGACCGTATTTATAACATCAAAGAACTTCGCCTTACGAGTCCCAACGACAATGTGAAGGGGCGCTTTCAGATGATCTCTGGTGAAGGTATAATTCAGGCCTTTCGCTTCAATCCCGAGTTCCGCGTTGACCGGGGGTTTTAACGGATGAGAGCCTTCGCCGTTCTACTCATACTTGTCTTCAGCAGCACTGGTCTTGCTCAGGTAGACCGAAGTGCAAAGAATTTCTTCAAAGACAAAACGAAGATCGACAACCCGTTTAACCTGCGCGACCCGTTTAAGGCGCCGCTTCTGAAGGGCGAGGGAAAGCGGTCTGGGCGAGGTTTCGAGATCACCGGTAAGGGTCAATACTCGAATATTTCAGAAGCTCCATTGGAGCAACTTAACGTCTCTAACCTCAAGGTTTTGGGTGTTCTGATTGGCAAAGAGCGCCGAGCGATGGTTTCCAGCGGTGAAAAGAGTCGTGTTTTGATCCTGAAGGAAGGTATGAAGATTGGCCCTGAGGGAACCGAACTCAAGGCGATCCTGCCGGGTGGAATCGTATTAGTTGAGAAGATCGTTAACGTTTACGGGGAGGAAGAATTTTTGGAAACTGTGGTACCAATTTCCAAATAATCTCTTTAGAATTGATAGAAAGGCTCGCCTTAAGGAAGAGAATCATGAAAAAAGGAATTTTTCTATTAGTTCTGTCACTGGCCTTTTCTCACGCCGTACTCTCTCAGGAGATCAAAAGCGTCAACTTCGTGCAAGAAGGAGAGGTCAGTAAGCTTATCATCGAAACTGATCAGGAAGCTCCGTTCGCGGAACGTTTTCATGTGTCAGAGGACCGGCAGATCATTTTAGACCTGAAGAACTTTACTGTCCCTGCGAAGCTTTTGAGAGGCATCGACACCTCCGAGTTTCCGGGAAGCACCGTCTTCATTTCAGGCTACCGGAAGCCTGGTACCGCCAAAGATGTACGTTTCGCTGTACAGCTCCGGGATAATGTCCGCTCGATTCTCGAGGTCAAGGGAAAGACAGTTGTGCTAAACATCGAAAACCGTTTCGGGGTCTTCTCCCAGGCCAAACTTCGCAGCTCGGAGTCTACCTCCCTTCGGATCGATGAGCCCATCGAGGACGCCATCGGTTTAAACGTTCCTAAGTCGAATTCCATCGAGGATATCCTCGAGAATCTGACTCTCTCCGGGCCCAAGAAGTATATCGGAAAACGGATCTCAATCAATGTCCGTGATATCCCCGTTCCAGATATTCTTAACATGATCGCTGATACTTCCGGATTCAATATCATCATCGATCAGGGCGTGAATGCTTCTCCTCCTATGACATTGACTCTCACAAACGTACCCTGGGATCAGGCACTAGATACCGTACTTGGCCTCTCAAAACTCGTGGCCCAGAAGAATACGAACATTCTTGTGGTCAAGACCATTGCGGCTGCGACTCAGGAGCGTGAGGCGCTTCTGGCCGCGGAACGGGCCAAGCAGAGCCTTGAGCCGTTAGTTACCCGGATCTTCCTTATCAATTACGCACGGCTCGAAGAGATTCAAACCATTATCCGCGATTACATCACTCCGACTCGTGGAGCGATTCAGCTCGATCAGAGGACTAACAGCCTCATCGTGAAGGATACTGTCGAGGCGATAGAGCGGATTAAAAAAATCGTCGAGACTCTCGATACGCAGACGCCGCAGATCTTGATCGAGGCCAAGATCGTTGAGGCCAATGAAAGCTACTCAAAACGCATTGGATTGGCCCGTGGCGTTACATTTGGCTACGACCCCGTTGTCGACGCGAGAACGAGGGTGCCAACTGGGCCTGGTTTTTCTTTTAGTACGGCCCCTACCGGACAGCTGGCGACGGTCGCTGGAATGTCTATTGGGATCTTCAAGCGCATTTCTAACCTAGACCTCTCACTTCAGCTGATGGAGTCCGAGTCCAAGGGACGAATCGTTTCTACACCGAGGATTGTGACGCAGAATAAACAAGCGGCCACAATTACCAGCACCGAGCAAACGAGTTTTCGGGTGCAGCAGCCTGCTACGGGTAATAACCCGGCCATCGCCACTTTTTCTAACGTCTCTGCTCAGTTGAGTCTTAACGTCACCCCACAGGTGACCAACGACGGTGCTATCTCTCTGCAAATTGCCCTAGCGAAATCGGCCTTCGGATCCCGGCCTTCTCCGGACTCTCCGCCAAACACGACCTCCCGCAACGTTACCACTAATGTTCTGGTCGACAACGGCTCTACTGTTGTGATTGGAGGTCTGTATCAGACTACAAGCCTCGAGGCTGTTTCCGGAATCCCGTTTCTTAAAGATCTACCATTACTCGGCTGGCTCTTTCGTACACCGTATGCACCTGATACCAGCAAGAATGAGTTGATCATTTTCATGACCCCTCGGATTATGAACCAAGACGAATCTGGCCTCTCTGAAACACAAACGGCAAAAACGGAACCCGCGAAGAAGGGTATCTAAGGAAGGTTTGCCCCGTGCAAGGGACGAAGAATCACTCTGCCTTACTGGCAAAGTACTTCAATATGTATAAGAAAAACCCGCGCTCCCGCGTATTCGCTCCCCTTGCGGAGTCGTACCGGAAGCTTGGGATGCTTGATGACGCCTATAAAATCCTAAGAGATGGAATACGCCATCATCCGACGTACACCCTAGGTTACATCGTTCTCGCTCACTGCTATTACGATGAACGGAAGTTTGAGCTGACGTATAGTACGCTAAGACCAATTATTGGTCAGAACGCCGACAACATATCTCTTCAAAAGATTTTCGCTCAGGCGTGCATTCACCTTGGGCACCTGGAAGAGGCTTTGGATACGTTCAAGTATCTTCTGTTCATGATTCCTAAAGATCGTTTTTTTGCTGAGCAGGTTAAGCGGCTGGAAGATGATCTTATGGTCGGGCATAAGAAGCTGAGCCTTGAACAGTTAGTAAAATCTCCCGATCTTCCCTTAGTAAGATCAGCCCCTCCGGCGCAGGATGAGGATTGGGTTCAGGTCGACTTCAATCGTCCGACTTTGCGTGAAGTTCCAAAGCCTCTTGGGCCGACGGTGGAAACTGACGATGCAGGTGAAGGCGATGACCAGTGGGTCATGAAGAAGTCGACGCTGGAAGATCACCCGATTCTGAAAGAGGAAAAGGTCCCTGAACGAAGCCTTGAGGACGAGTATTACGCCGACGAGTTCGAGGAAGAGGGAGACATCGACGACGTTAATGCGAGCTCTCTTTCGGCCGATACACCGATCGTTTCACATACCTTGATCGATCTGTATTGTGCTCAACACTACTATGATAAGGCGATTGAACTTCTGGAAAAAATCCTTGAGCTTAATCCTGGCGATGGGCCATCGCTGCAGAAGCTCAAGAAGGTCAAGGATCTCCGGAGCATGAACGTCGGCGAAGAGCACGGGCAGAAGCTTTCAGAGGAAGCAGGCCACGACGAGCTCATATCGATCATAGAGTCTCAGGTCAAAGCAAAATCTCCAGGGGAGCTCCGTCTCGAAGTCGCCCTTCAGCGCTTTATGACGCTCGTCCGCGAACGCGCTCAAGAGGCAAGCTGAATGAAAAGAATTCTCATCATCAACGGCCCCAATCTCAATATGCTCGGAAAGCGGGAGCCAGAGGTGTATGGTTCTGAGACTCTTGAGGCGATCCAGTTGTGGACGGAGACAAAACTGGGTGATGCAGCAGAAACGTGCTGGTATCAGTCAAATATTGAGGGAGAAATCGTCGGGCGAATTCAGGCCGCGGTTGGCGAAAATTATGACGCCCTCGTGATCAATCCTGGGGCCTATGCGCACACCAGTGTTGCGATCCATGACGCATTAAAAATCCTTAAAATTCCTGTGCTTGAGGTTCACCTTAGCCATATCTACAAGAGGGAAGAGTTCCGACATACTTTGTTGACGGCAAAAGCCGCTACGGCCATAATGACCGGGCTCGGAAAACAGAGTTATTACATAGCGATACGCTCGCTACTCGATTAAAGGAACATTCTCATGTACCAAACTACTGATTTTAGGAAAGGTCTTAAAATTGAGATCGAAGGCAAGCCTTGGATCATCGTCGACTTTCAACATGTTAATCCGGGCAAAGGGTCGGCTTTTGTGAGAACTCGTCTCCGAAACCTCGAGACTAACCAGACGGTTGAGAAGACCTTTAAGGCCGGGGTCGAGACGGTCGGCAAACCGGACATGGAAGAAAAAGAGATGGAGTATAACTACTCTGACCAGGACGGATACAACTTCATGGATCAGACGACTTTCGAGATGGTCCATCTGAACCACGACCAGGTTGGAGATAACAAGTTCTACCTTCAGGAAAACATCAAGGTTTACATCCTTTATTACAACGCCCGCCCGATTTCGATCGAGCTTCCAAATTTCATTAATCTCAAAGTCGTCGAAACGGATCCGGGTCTCAAAGGCGATACTGCCTCCGGAGGAACAAAGAAAGCAGTCCTTGAGACTGGTCTTCAAGTGAACGTTCCACTTTTCATAAAAGAGGGTGAGTTTTTGAAAATCGACACCCGCACCGGCGAGTACATTGAAAGAGCGAAGGTGTAGTTATGAAACTTGATAATCTGAGCATTGAATCTCTTACCCAAATCGTTAAGGTTGCCAAAGACCAAGGGGTCGCAGAGCTAAAGGTTGAAGCGAAGGATTTCAAGGTATCCGTCAATTTCGCTACGGCACCCGCGCAGATTCATCACGTTGCACCCATGATGCAAGCGGCTCCCGTCGCTCAGGCAACTGCTGCACCGGTCACACCAACCAAGGCTGCTCCAAGCGACGTTGGACTTCACGTCATCAAGTCTCCCTTTGTTGGTACATTCTATACAAGTCCCTCACCGGGTAAACCCAACTATGTTAAGGTGGGGGATAAAGTTAAGGCGGGCCAGCCTCTCTGCGTCCTCGAGGCCATGAAGATCATGAATGAGATTGACTCCGAGGTTAACGGTGAGGTCGTTGAGATCTGTGTCGACAATGAGTCGCTCGTTGAATACGGCCAGCCAATGTTCAAGATCAAAGTTTAATCAAAGAAGAGAGTCCCTTCGTGATCAAGAAATTTAAAAAAGTTCTCATCGCCAACCGTGGCGAAATAGCAATTCGAATTATCAGAAGTTGTAAGGAACTGGGAATCGAGACCGTCGCCATCCACTCAACTGCCGATGAGGACTCGCTCCATGTAAAGATGGCGGATGAGTCAGTTTGTGTCGGTCCGGCGAAGTCCAAGGACTCCTACCTGAACATTCCTCAGATCCTCTCCGCCGCCGAAATTACCGGCTCGGATGCGATTCATCCAGGTTATGGATTTCTGGCCGAGAACGATGAGTTCGCTGAAATGTGCGCTAAATGGGGTTTGACCTTTATTGGTCCATCTGTTGCTTGTATTCAGGCCATGGGTGACAAGATTGAATCAAAAATTACTGCTAAGAAGGCCAAGGTTCCAACCCTCGAGCCGATCTACGTCAATGAAGTTGAAGAAAGCCATATCCGTAAAGAAGTCGAAAAGATGGGTTTCCCCATACTCATCAAGGCTTCTGCAGGTGGTGGTGGTCGCGGCATGAAGCGCATCGAGAACTTCGACGAGCTCTGGCCTGCACTTTCCCGCTTGCAAGAAGAGGCGAAGGCGGCCTTCGGGGATGGAACACTCTTCATTGAAAAGTATGTGACCAATCCCCGGCATATTGAAGTGCAGATCCTCGCTGACAAGCACGGAAACGTCATCCACTTAGGTGAAAGGGATTGTACAATCCAACGTCGGTTTCAAAAGATCCTGGAGGAGGCCCCATCTCCAGTGCTTTCCCAAGAGATTCGCGACGAGATTTGTGACGCTGCAGTTCGGTTGGCTAAGTTTGTCAGTTACGATTCTGCTGGAACGGTTGAGTTTCTCTACGACCTGGATTCCAAAAAATTTTACTTCATGGAAATGAATACCCGAATCCAGGTTGAGCATCCTGTGACTGAAGGGCGTACGGGTGTTGACCTCATCTCGGAACTGATCCGGCACGCTCAGGGCGAGCCGAGCCGATTTAAGCAGTCGGATATTATGTTTCAAAACCACGTCATGGAGTTCCGGATTAACGCCGAAGACCCAAAAACAGGGATGCCTTCACCCGGTCATATTACACATTATCATAGACCTGGTGGAATTGGCGTAAGGACAGATGATTATATTTACACAGGCTATACCGTACCACCACACTACGATTCGATGATCTCAAAGATCATCGTCCAGGCCGACAACCGCGCTAATTGTATTACCCGGGCGAAAAGGGTCCTAAACGAAACGGTGGTCAGTGGGATCAAAACAAACATTGATCTGCATAAGGACATTTTGAATGATCCTGACTTCGTGGAAAGCCGCTTTTCAACCAATTATTTATCCAAAAAACTCGTTTAAAAGTATAATAAATTTAAGCGTTTAATATGCCACAGGAAGGGGCATTTTGGAGAGTATTGATCAAATCCGGCAAATGATGGCCGAGCAGAAATTTTTAGAAGCTCAGCGATTGATAGAAGCGCAATTTGCTTTGAATGCACTGCCACGCCATGAGCTTCTCAGACCCTATGTCCAGGCCCTCACTGCTCTTAATAAAGAAATCTCAGATTCTCTTTGCCTTGAACTCGCGGAACTCGAGCTTCAATCTCTCGACACCGATCGCGCACTTGAATTCGCTCTTCGAATCCGAGAACCATCACTTTATACAAGGGTCGCGGAGATCCGCGCCAGAATTGCAGAATCCAAAGGCCTCGTGGATGACCTCTACGTGCAGATTTCTGAATTTCTTATTCGTCAATATCAGGAGCGTGTTCCGGTGGTTCCCGTCTGGCTTGAGGTCATTCGGATTAAGTACTTCAAGACAGATTTTACACTACGTCTGAAACTCCTTGCACTTCAGCTTCTTCGGCAAGATCTCGCGGAAGCCGAGGCATCAATCCGTGAGCTTCTTCGTTCGATGCATGAGGCCTCGTCTCACCGGAAAGTTCCTGAGAAACTCTCTGCTTTAGCCGAAGTGCTGGCGGTTGCTCCGACGAAGGCACCGCTCGAGGTCTACCGGAACTTTTGCTTGATCTCTTTATTCGGAATCCGCGAATCCTCTGATTACAAGCGTCTGATCGAGCTCGTTGTGACGTTCGACTCTTTCTCCCTCCAGGCCATGTTGTTAAATCTGTTAGATCATTTAGGAATCTACAATGCGGCTTCGGCCTATGCCCCCGCCGTTCGAGGAACTCCGGGCTACAACTTCGTCTACTTGGATAAGTATTTTCCTCGACTCAAGCGCTACTTCATCCACGTTACTCCGGAGGTGTCGTTGCCTCTCGAGCAGGCCACTGGAGCTCCAGACCTTGAGCTGAAAGAGAATTCTCATGGCAACCCATTCCCAGAGCAGGAGCCCAGCGACGAGTCGAGCGAGCTCGAACAGCGTTTCTCGACTCTTCTGAAGTACCAAACCTACACGGATGACCAACTTCGCGACCTGGCCGTTAGTTTTCTTCAACTAGAACTTCCTCGGGTCGCCCTAGAAGCCTCTCTGCAGGCGCGGAACCGTGCCGCCGAGGACAGTGCCTATCTCAAGGCCAGCTACCTCGTTCTCACTTGCCATTTGCAGCTCAGGGACTACCGTGCAGCTCTTGATACGGGCTTTGATGCGCTTGCCAAGGCGACGTCCCGAGACGATCTTCTCTCTTTCATGTATGGTCAGTCTGAAGCCTATCTCCGTCTCCATCTGCACGCTGATGCCCGAGCGATACTGAGAAGAATTATTGAGATTGATGCTGACTACCGTATGGCGCGCTCGAGGCTGGAAAAACTGAATGAGATTTAAGAGCGTTCTTGGTGCTTTCATCTTTGTTCTTTTGGCAAGCTCGATTGCTTTCCTGGTGTTTATCCAGACGAAGTCATTTGGGAAACTTGTTACACGAGTCGTGTCTGACGTATCCCAAAAGCGATTTAATACTTCTGTTCGCGTGAAAAGTTTTTCTTTAAGTTTTTTTCCTCCGGGTATCGAACTTAATCGCGTCCAGGTACGTAAGAAATTCTCTTCGGTGGAAAGCTTCGCCGGAGAATTTGGAAAGATCGGTTTCTACATTGGAGTCATCGAATCAGAGGAGAAGAAACTTACCCTTGGTGAGATAAGAATTGTCGATAGCCACATCCGCTATGTCTCGGCAGAGACAAAAGATGAGATCAAAGAGATTGATCCGCTGCTAATCAATAAGATCTTTGATCTTCCTGAGCGATCCCCGATCACCGTTGACACGCTTATTGTTGAGAACGCAAAGGTCGTCCTCAATTATGATCTTGCTGATATCCGACGACTAAAGATTTTTCGTGAAAGGAAGAGCTTCATCACTCGCTTTCATCTTGCGAACCTTAAACCCAGTGCATCTTCAGATTTAGTGATCGACGAGATCTGGGGAGACGGAGAAATTTCCCGGACAAACATAACTCTTTATCGCCTGAAAGTTCTTCATGACGTTCAGACTCTTCTCCTCAAAGGCACAATCAAGGACTACTACAAGCTTCTCGGCAGCTCAGCGAGCTTTAATGGTGAGACTCAGCTTTACCTGGGTCCGCTCGGCAAAGAAGCCTTCATGCCAGATATTATTCGATTGCTCGGAGGGCAGGCCCGTGTGAATTTTGCCCTATCATATGAAGAACGGGATCTGAGCGCTACGGCCGACGTTGTCGCAAGTGATCTGAGATCAAACTTTGTCCATTCATCCGATCTTCGTGCCTCACTAGAGCTCAAGGGCAATAAACTGTTTTTGGACAAGCTCACTCTCGTACACGAGCGTCAGCAGGCAGCTTTATTAACTCGCGCTGTGGTGTACGACTTATCTAAAAGGTCGCTTCTGCCGGCAACTCTTTCAGTTTCCGTTAAAGACTTCTCTCTTAACAATGCTCTAAGAGTTCTGGGGCCCAAACTTGAGCCACTCAAGGGTGAGCTGACTGGTCGCCTAAGATTCGATTACAGAAATGAAGACCTCTACTTTAAACCCGAGGATGGATTCGTTGTTCGAAACCTGGCCTTGGTTACAGGATCCGAGAAACCTTTTACTGTACTTCGAATTAAACGAGCGCTTCTGGCAGGGGCAGACTTGGCAGTCGTCGGAGGTGAATTCCGTATGGCCATGGGCGCGACGCTCCCCAATTCGAAGTTTTCTGTCCAAGGCTTCGTTAATGAAAACCGGCTCAACTTTGAGATTAAAAATGGTGCCGTTGACCTCGAAGACTTTGGAAACATCGCTAACCTTGACGTTAAGGGGGTTGGAACTCTTGACGTAAAGGTCACCGGCTCTCTGGATCGAACACTGATAAACCTTACAGGCAAGACAAGTGGATTTGAGGTATTGGGCTATAAATTAGACCAAACTAACAAGAGTATCAGCGTCGATCTGGACGAAGCTGAAGTGCAGATTAATCGTATGGAGTCTCATTATGGGAGTACAAATCTAAGCGGAAACGGAACAGTTAACTATCGTACGGGTGACATAGCTCTTGGTATCAGTTCCCGTGACGCAACCGCCACTGACCTCCCCCAGATCTTGTCTCCGGTGTTCAAAAACCTGGATTTTCTCCCCCCAGATCTAAATTACAAGGCACGAGTTGATGTTGATATCTTCGGAAAATACCGCCTGGACGACCTACGGATCCGGTCCCGCATTGGTCTCACCGACCTAATATCCTACGGTGAGAGTTTTAGCTCGGCGGTGTTTGACATTACCTTGGCGAATCAGCTTCTGGAGTTCCGTAATATCGTTGCCGAAAAGGGGCGAGGCCTAATAGCTGGCAACGTCGGAATTGGTCTTCAGAATAAGTCCCTCAAGCTTGACGTTCACTGGGATAACATGCAGCTCTCTCAGTTTGAATTGAGTAAGCGCCTCGGACTGAACCTCAACTCAGGCTTCGCTGGTAAGATCTCAGGTGGAGGATTCCTTGACGACTACACCCTGAATCTCGAGAGTGTTGCTTTCGATACTCGCACGCCCACCTATCGTTTTGACGATTCCCGTGTAGCGCTCACGATCCAACCAAAACGAGTGGCAGGTAAATTAATGCTATTAGGGGGCATTGCAACCAGTCAGTTCAGCCTAGCTCTTCAAAAGGGGATCGCTTCCGACCTGAGATTCCGGCTTCGGACGGAGGAGCTCAAACCACTTCTTGTAGCTTTCGTAGGCCAGCATCTTGAGCGCGAACCCTTTACCGGCCGCATTGACGTCGAAGGGGAGACCAGCTTCAAAGATGGCTTTCACAACCTCGACCTTACGGCGACACTCAAGACACTCGTTTTCTCGCATCCGGACTTCAACGTCAGTTATTCCTCGCTGACTCCAGAGTTCGTCGTCCGCGACAGTGTCGTACAACGATGGGCCCTCTCGATTACCCAACCTGACCTAACTCTCACTACTCGAGGTGAGGGAGTATTTGGGAGACGAATGTCACTCATTCAGGAAGGCCAGTTCAACGCTAAGATCCTCGAGATCCTGATTGCTCCGCTACTTTCAGCTGATGGTTCAATTCAGGCCTTGGCAAGAGTCGACGGGGCAGGAACCGATTTTTCACTTTCACTTGCTTCGAACTCCGAGAACCTCGACCTCTCGGTAGATAATATGCCTGTGCAGCTCAATGCGATATCTTATGATGTTCGATACGCAAACGCTCATCTGGCAGTTCAGAAGCTCTCTGCAGCGCTCGACAATGGATCCATCAACATGCGAGGAGACGTGTTCTTTGAGAACAAAGATCCTGATGTTAATCTCAAATTTAACCTGGATAGGGCGGAGGTTCCGATCCTGGGTAAATCAGCAGTGAACCTTTCTGGTGAAGGAATTATTCTCGGTAATTCCTACCCCTACACGGTTGGGGGTGAGATCGTTGTTAATAAAGCTTTGATCGTAAATGAATTGAACGAATTTAGTTCCAGATCGGCGGGCTTTTCACAAGTCCGCTTTCTTCCTAAGAATCAGGAGTCACCAGTCGGGAAGATGTTCAACTTGAATCTTACTGTCAAGGCAGAGACTCCGGTACGGATCACCAACTCCTTAATGGACGTTGCACTCGCCGGTGAAGTGCGCATGTTTGGAAGTCCCTCCCGGCTAAGGGGTGAAGGACGTCTTTCGGCACCAACAAATTCATCTCGAATCTTCTTCAAAAACAACGAATACCAAATTGTTTCCGCAGACATCAATTTTAACCCTAAGAAAGATCTATCTAACCCTGACTTCGATATTCAGGCCCTGACAATTATATCAAGCTACAAGGTCTATCCTAAAGCCTACGGTGATCTAGAACGTTTTAATTTTGATTTGACCTCAGAGCCAGCGCTTCCACGGAGTTCAATCCTTTCACTTATCGCCTTTGGATATACGGATGAAATTCAAAATTCCTTGAAGCCTCAGGATCAGCAAAGTTTAACTCAGGTTGGAGTTGGATCGTTCGTTTTTGATCGATTCAAGATCAGTGATATCCTCAACAAGCAATTTGGACTCCAGGTCAATCTCGGTACTGTCATCGAACAGTCAAATTCTGACAGTCTCCTGTCAGGTCGGTCCCAGGATGGCGGAGGACCTCAGGGGCCAGGTGCACTTGGGCGAACTCGTTCGGCGACGCGGATCGAACTCAAAAAACGACTGGACGAAGCTCTAACTCTTTCGGTCTCCAGCACGATGGGTGGGAGTATTGGGCAGCGGCAGAGCATGAATCTGAACTACGGCCTCTCTAAAAATATCCAGGTTGAAGGCGTGTATGAGCTCCGGACAAACGAAGAGGGTGAAGCCGATCTGAACTTCAACTCCATTGGCGGAGATCTTAAGTTCCGGAGGACCTTTAAGTGATTCTTCGCCTACTTCTGATCATTTACATCTATCTCTTGGCCTTGCCCATCCGGGCAGCAGAGTTCACGTTGAGTGAGGTGAATGTCACCTGTAACGCATCGATTTCCTGCACCCAGAGGACTGCGCGTTTTAAGGGCCTTGTCGGAGAGTATCGAAGCGTTGCTCATCTGAGAGATACTCTCCGGGTCATGGCATCGGACGGAGGCTATCAGACATTTACCTACTCACTTACTGAATCGGATAATGTTCATACTCTCGATGTGCGCTTTAGGCTAAAACCGATCATTCGCGAGATCAGTGTCGGATTTACTGATCGGATCATAGAGTATGATCCGCTTCAACTTGTAGCGATTAGGGAAGGAGATTTCTTTGAGCCTCAAAAGCTCTCTGAGAGTCTTGTGGGTCTACGCTCCAAGCTTCAGGACCTCGGATTCCCCGAGGGCCATCACACCTACGAGGTCATTGAGCGGGGTGAGAGGGTAGATGTGAATATCGTCGTGACTCTTGGTGCTCCCCGCATATTCAAGAGTATCCGTTCGGACAGCGACTCAAGTTTCGTGCGAAAATACCTAAGGCGAAAGTTCCTTAACCTTTACAATCGTCCTTTCGACGCAAACCGCTTCAAGATTTATCTCGATGATGCTCAGAGGGAACTCTTTAGTTACGGTTATTATCTCATTAACCTCGACTTCACTCCTATCTACAAGAAGAGACGAGTGATCCTGAACATCAAGGTGACAAACGACGGACCCTTTGTCTTCGACTTCAAGAACCTTCAGCGGGAACATCGAGACGTGATTCACGGTCTCGTCATTGACCTATTTCGCAAATATAAGCGACCTCTGAATGAGGCGACACTTATGACAGCATTACGGGAACATTACCGAAACAAAGCGCTCCTTAATAGTCGGCCCCGGATCGAGATCGACACTTTCAAGAATCGCGCCGGCGAGAAGGTGCAGCTTTACCGGATCTTCTTCGACGAACAGACTAAGACACGACTAGGGAGCGTTCGTTTTACAGGGAATAAGTTCTTCCCAACTCCTCGACTCGAGCGGATGTTTGAGCGAGAGGCATTTGAGCTCGCTGCCGCTAACTACTATGACCAGGAGTACTTATCTTACTTCCAGGATTATCTCAGAACGAGATATATTGAACGAGGCTTTGTTCAGGCCCGGGTTTTCGATCCGGTAGTAAGCTTCAATAAGGAGAATACAACTACGAAGGTTACCTACAATTTGCAAGAGGGGCCAAGGGCCTTTATTCGGAAGATCTCTTTCGTGGGTCTTCCTGATCAACTAACTGAGCTTGCACAAAAGAGGATTGAGAATAAGGTTGGAGCTCCGTTCAATCCGATCCGCTTAGTAGACGATTTGAAGATTCTCTCATCCTCCCTTCAAGATAAGGGGTACTACTACGCCGAGGTAGTTAACACCAACGATGCCGAACTTGTCCGATATAATCAGACTGGAACAGACGTCGAGTTGATGTTCAAGGTGGATCTAGGTCCACTGGTGCGGCTCAATCGAACCTTATTCCTCGGCAACGACAAAACTCGCCGGCGTGTGCTTGAGAAAAAAGTTCAACTCGAAAAGGGTGACCTAATTACCCCAACGAAGGCAAGGGAGATCGAGGCTGCGCTTTCAGCGACCGGTCTTTTTAACTCGGTAACGGTTACGCCACTCAGGCATAAATCGAAGAACGCTGCCACCGATCTCCTCGTCAAAGTTCAGGAGCGCGATTACGGTCTCCTGGAGCTAGCTCCAGGCTATAGAACCGACTTAGGTCTTAAACTTACCGGTACCGTCACTTATCAAAACATCGGTGGATACAATCGTTCAATATCTCTGAGGAGTCAGTTAAACCGACGAACGAGCTTTACCACCATTGATCCTGAGCGACAGGATAGCATCAAGCACATCTTGGAGCACAACACGACTGTCACGTACACCCAAGGCGATATCTTTGATACTCTCATCGACGGAGCCGCCAGCATGGCGTATCAGACACGTAGATTCTATGCTTTCGATGCCAACATTTTCCGAGTCAATGGCACACTGACTCGGGATATTTCTCGAAGACTTTCAACCTCCGTCCGTTATCAGTATGAGGATATAACCCAGTATAATGCGACAGAAGAGCTGAACGACGGCAGTTTCCAGATCGGCTCCATTACGCCGGGCCTCACGTTCGACCTTCGCAATAATCAGGTAAATGCTACCAAGGGGGCCTACTTCAACCTCTCTTGCGAATTTGCGAATCCTTACTTCTTTTCTCAGAAGGAACAGGATCTTACCATTAACTACTATAAGTTTATTTCCCGAAACCGTTTTTACATTCCTTTCAAAAACGGCACCGTAGCGCTTTCTCTTGTGGGTGGTGTTCAAGAGAATCTTGCGACCGAAACAGCGACTACGGACGGTGTCCAGGTTTTCAAGGGCTATATACCCACCATCAAGGTGTTCCGCCTCACAGGTATGGATATTATCCGCGGCTACACTGACGAGGAAATGAACCGACTGCCTAATGGCCAGGATGTTTCAGACGTGCGGGTCACGGACAAGGCCTACATGGCCAACTTCAAACTCGAGCCGCGCTATTTTATAAATGATGCTTTAATGGCAGGAGTGTTTTATGATGCTGGGCGCATTTTCGTCGATCGACTCGACCTCGGTGAGTTAAGAGATTCTGTTGGGGTGACATTTAAGGTGATTACTCCCGTCGGTACACTCGACTTTGACTATGGAATAAAACTCTTGAGAAAAAAAGATCCGAGTGGTAGGTTAGAGGACCCCGGACGCTTCCACGTGTCAATTGGCTTCTTCTAAATCCTCCCGTTTTAGAAAGCCTGAATCCTTAAAGCTGACCCTTAGCAAGTTGGCCTAGTGAGAGTTCTTGACGTGCGGCCGCAAAGTCCAATATAAGGGACAAAATTCTTTATTAATGGAAGGTTGATTTATGATTACACAAAAATCGTACACGATCACTAAAGCCGATATGGCTCACAAGAAGTGGTTCGTAGTTGATGCACAAGACATGGTTGTTGGCCGTCTTGCTTCTGAGATCGCAAAGATCCTCAAAGGTAAGCACAAGCCTCAGTACACAACTCACAATGACGCTGGTGACTTTGTTATCGTCGTGAATGCTGAGAAGGTAAAGTTCACAGGAAAGAAGTGGGACGAGAAGGAATACTTCTGGCACACGAACCACATCGGTGGAATTAAGAAGCGCACTGCTAAAGAGCAGCTCGTTAAGCACCCTGAGCTGATCGTTGAAGAAGCGGTTAAAGGTATGCTCGGCAAGAACACTCTTGGCCGCCAGCAGTTTACAAAGCTTAAGGTTTTCGTAGGTCCTACACATACCCACGAAGCTCAGAAGCCAGAACCACTAACTTTCAACATTTAATTAAAGGCAGATAGATATGAGCAAAGCAAAAACTTATGATCTTCACACCATCGGCCGTCGTAAATCAGCGGTAGCTCGCGTTTATGTTTCTCGCGGCTCCGGTAAAATTACGATTAACGCACGAGACGTAGGGAACTACTTTCCTAAGGCCACCAGCCGTTACATCGTTTTTCAACCTCTGAACCTCCTCAAAGTGAATGAGAATTACGACTTTAACATCAACGTCAAAGGCGGCGGTGTTACAGGACAGGCCGGCGCTATTCGCCTCGGGATCGCTCGGGCCCTATTGAAGCTTGCTCCGAACTCTCGTCCAGAGCTTAAAGTCGCTGGCTTTCTTACACGCGACCCAAGAAAGGTCGAGCGTAAGAAGTACGGTCGTTCTGGTGCCCGTAAGAGATACCAGTACTCTAAGCGTTAATTTTAACTCTCGCTTTCAAGAAAAAGGGCTCCGTAAGGGGCCCTTTTTTTTATTCTGTTTCGAGTCCCTTTTTCTTCAAGACTGTCGATTCGCATCCGCCAAAGAGTCCTTCGAACTCCACAGAGTAAGGGAAATTGAAATCAGACATCCCATCGCTTCCTTGTTGGTCGAGTACTAGTTTTGCGACAACCGCATTATTCTTTTTCAGAACGAACGTATTAGGTCCAGAAACTTCAAAATCCACCCTCCGGATTTTACTGAGTTTGTTGTCGAAATTCTTCCGAACGAGATTCCGGGAGGAAGTGGAGTAAGTAAAGCTTATGAATGGTTCAGTGAATACGCAGGTGAAAGTCTCAGCATAAACAGAGAACGAGGTCATTGCAAAAAGAGTTGCGATAAGTCTTGTTTTCATGTCTTTTCCTCTAGGTAAGTTTGAGTTCTCGTATCTTAGTATGGTTTCGTAATTGACTCGCTTTATTGGTATTTATTACAGGGTTGGCCGTCCAAGAATCGTAAATTTACCTTCCCCAATTCCCATGGCATCTTAGCTTTTATGGAAAAGCATGAAGTTGAATCAATTAAAATTAGGGGAGCGAGGGTTCATAACCTCAAGAATATTGATCTGGATATACCCCTAAGAAAGTTGGTGTGTTTTGGCGGGCCCTCCGGCTCTGGAAAGACTTCCTTGGCCTTCCATACGCTCTTGACCGAGTCCAAACGCCGGTTTGTAAATTCCTTTCCCAACTCCATGAAGTTTTTTGCCGAGCGACCAGCGGCCGTCGATGTGGATCAGATCTTCCCTGTACTCCCAGTTTTCGGTCTGCCTCAAGTGAATCCTGTGATGGGGTCTCGAACAGTTGTCTCCGATGTCATGCGACTTACGGACAGTTTGCAGAACCTCTTCTTTTCTTTCTCACGAGAGCTCTGCCCAGGCCATGGGGTGGAACTAGAGGTTCGTTCCATCACCGATCAGCTCCTGGCACAAGCGCCGAAGACTCGAGAAGGCGTCTTTACGATTCTTCTTACGCCGAACGAATTTCAGCGCGTCAACGGCATAGACTTCCTCCCGGCCCGATCCTTCTCATCCAAGCGTAAGTCCATCGGGCCTTTTGATCCCGAGGACGAGCTCTGGGAGCTGTTAAGGTTTAAATGGGATAATCTTAATAATATCGAGAAGCGCTGGAAGGAACTCAAACTTTCGGCCTTCCAATTGAACTATCAACTCTGGGGTGATGATCTTAAGAAACCTCGTCCCTTAAGGTTTCACTTCGAAAGGGTCTGTCCTGAATGTGACTTTGAGTCATTGCCGGCCCCGATGGTCAGCGCCTTTTCACCCTATAGTGCACTGGGTGCGTGCTCGAGCTGTAACGGCTATGGAGCGAACCTCATTTACGACGATCGAAAAATTATTAACCGAGACCTCAGTATTCAAGACGGGGGCCTTCGACTCTTAAATTATGGACCCTTTCAGGATGCCTATGAAGAGCTCCTAAAAATTTTAAAGAAGCGAAAAATTGCTCTGGATGTTCCCATCTCAGATCTGCCTGAAGACTTCTTCGTACTTCTCGAGGAGGGTCACGGTAAGTACCCCGGCATCGGTGAGCTCAAGGCCTATCTTGAGAGCAGAAAGTATAAGCCCTCTGTCAGAATTTACATCCGCAATCTTCAGCGAGAAGTGCCCTGCCTTGTCTGTGCATCCTCTAGGCTAAGTAAAAACATCCACCACTACAAGGTGCGACTCAATGGCGCGGATTGGGGCCTGAAGGAAATCATGGGCCTGACTGTCGAGGAGGCCTCCCCCCTTTTTTCTGAGGCGAGACCGCTCGCGACACCCCATGAGAAACGCCTCTTTGGCGATATCTCTGAGAAGCTTCGGATGGCGATGGAGATGGGACTCAATCACCTGGCACTTCTGCGAAAGGCGAAAACCCTATCCGCCGGAGAGTATCAACGGCTCCTCCTCATTAAGTATCTTTCTTTCAAGGGCACGGATAGCCTCTTCGTCCTGGACGAGCCGAGCTTAGGCCTGGCGGAGAGGGAGTTGACGAAGCTCCTTGAAGGTCTTCGCGCAATCATTGCCCAGGGCAATACTGTGATACTTATTGATCATTCGGAATACATTCAGCGTGCTGCAGATCACCTTATCGTTATGGGTCCCGGTTCCGGGAAGAGCGGAGGGGAGGTGATGTACCAGGGGTCACCGAAGGCCTGGTTTAAAAATAAGGAAACGGTCGAGTGGCGCAAGAAAAAAGTATCGGGGAAATATCCTGAGTTTATCGAAGTTCATGGCCCGCAGATTTACGGTAAGTCTTATCCAGACTTTAAGCTACCGATTAACGAACTTACCTGGGTCACTGGCCCTTCCGGAACCGGGAAGTCGGCGAACCTCATCAGAATCATGGCCAATACTCTTCATCACGATGTTACAGGCAATTGGCTCGAGGAGGATGTCTTCACTGTGAAGGCAGTCCACTCGCCTGTTCAGTTTGAGGACGTCATCGTCATCGCCTCCGACCTGAACCGCTTTACCTCTCGATCTAGCGTGGGCACGATCACAGAGCTCGGATCGGTCATTCGAAAACATTTCCTGAAACTGCCGATCGCCAAAAGTATGAACCTTAAAGAGGGCCACCTTTCTGCTAATTCTGAGCTCGGCATGTGTCCTCGTTGCGAGGGCCGTGGGTCACTAGTGATCGAGATGCAGTATCTGGAGGACATCGTCCTGGAATGCGAGGATTGTAAGGGCCTTAAAATAAGACCCCTCTACGCCAATATTTCGGATGGAAAAATGACAGTAGCAGAGGCTTATGGCCTTCCCCTTGGTCAGGTTCTCGAACGGATTACTCTTACGCCAAAGTTTCGTCGGGTTTGGGAGTATCTTAAAATCCTCAATCTCGACTACCTCTCCCTCGATCGTGCCCTGAACTCGCTCTCTGGTGGGGAGAAGCAGCGGATCTTTCTTTTATCTAAGCTTTTGAAAAACATTCAAAACTCTCTTCTGCTGTTTGAGAATATTTCTTTTGGTCTCTCGGACCGAGAGTTAAAACTTCTTGGAAGTTTCCTTGAAGATCTGGTGCAGCTCAGGAACACTATCGTCATCATTGATGCCGCCAATTCTTTCAAACACTTGGCGAGCTGGCAGCTGCAGTTTGACTCTAAGAGAATCTACCTCACCCCACTCCCAAGATCCTGAGCAAAAAGCTCAAGTTCCCTCCTGGTATTGCCGACAAGCTTAGTAGGCCAATACCAGGAGACTGCGTTTGTATATCCGATCCCTCCTCTTATCCTTGCCTCTCGCTTTCCTTTCTCTCTCGATTCCGGCGACCGTTTTCGAGCGACAGCCGGTCGAACAGCAGATCCGAGAAGCTGATGGGATCTTCGTAGGCCATTATCTTCGGAAAAAGGCTATCCGCCTGGAGGATGGGTCCATCGTTACCCAGATGATCTTCAAAATGTCCCGTGAAACTGGACTCCAGTCTGAGCTTTTTGGGATGGATGAAGTTATCGTCCACTACCCCGGCGGCACTGTGGGAGAAGAAACTGTTCGGGTTCATGGAGTGCCGGAATTCGTGTCTGGCGAAAATGTCGTTCTTATGATCAAAACCAACCAGGACCGATTCTGGGGTATGAACCTTGGCTTTGGTTCATTTAAGGTCGTGAACTATGGGAAGGAGAGGATGATTATAAACACCCTCTTTCCAACAGATCGCAACGTCGGACAAAAGAAGTTGGAAGAGTTCGAGCGGCTGGTAAAGACCATCAAAGGTTCAAGCTTACGTACCGTTCTGGCCCCATCTAATCAACCCCCGTCTCAAGGTGAACGACTTCCGGCAACCAACGTCCCTTTAGTCGGAAAAAAGCGATCCATTGCCTCAAACTCTGATCAAGAGGAAAATGGAGATGGCCAGAGTGTTAACCCTCTTTGGCTGGTGCTAACCCTTGCCGCCATGGGAGGGGTATTTCGTCTTATCCGCCAGCGGACCTCTCGCTTGCGGTAAGGGCACCAACGACCATTTCAACGGATTGAAATGCCTAGCTTCCTTGTCGGCCTTTTTTTCTCCCTCGCGGCGCTTGCCCATCAGTCGTCTCTCTCGGGGGAGGGCAGCGAGCTTTTCTGGACAAATTCTACTATCCCTATGCTCATCCGGCCCGAAACCGGAGACATGACAGCTGACCAGGCCCGGGGCATCATTCTTTCATCTATCGCAGAGTGGAACAATGCCTCTAGCGCTCATTTCTCGGTGGTCGGATCATCCGTTAATGAAATCCGCTTTCGCTCAAATTTCCCTTACGGTTCGGCGGTTATTGGCCTGACAGAGGTCAGCTTCAATTCCTCCGGGTCGATCCAGCGAGCGAGCATCAGCCTTAATGATGATTTTAGTTTTCGTACCCGGCCCGGCCTCTACCCGTCCGGCCAGGTCTATCTTGGAGACGTTGTCACCCACGAGCTGGGACATGTCCTGGGTCTCTCCCACTCGGAGGTTCTGGACTCATCGATGTTCTATTCTTCATTTACAGGTCAGGCAACGCTTGGGTTCGACGACGTTAGTGGAATCCGAAGCAAGTACGATGCTGAGGATTACGGGACGATAAGCGGGCAAGTGAAAGGAGGCCAGGATATTCCTGTACTCGGTGCTCATGTGCAGGCCATTTCTCTTGCGTCGGGTAAGACTACAGGGGTCATCACCGACGAGTCAGGGGTCTTTTCGCTCCGTGGTCTCGACCCTAACGACACCTATTACCTCTACGTTGCTCCGGTTAAGAACGTGGCCTCTCTTCCGGGATATTTCGCGAATACTCAGAAGAACTTCTGTCCGGGGGCCTATGTCGGTTCATTTTTTTCCCGCTGTGGAACGGAGTATGACGGAAGGCCTCAACCCATCAAGCTCTCTACCGCTCGGTCTGTGGTGGATGTAGGAACCATATCTATAAGTTGTAGCCTCAGGGCCGATTCGGCCTACAACCAGCGCAAGCTTGCTCAGACTTTCACTGCGCTTCCAATCTTCAACTACGACACGTCTAACGTGACCAAGGGGGAGAACGCTTTCGTTGGGTGGTTTCGCAACCCTTCGATGACAAGCTGGTCCTCCTCTGACATTTTTCAGGTCAACTTCAGTCCGATTATCGGCAGCCGTTACTTCCTTAAAGTGGCGATCGTTTCATTTGCCCTAGGGACCCAGCTTGAATACCAGGTCGATGTGAAGACGCCGGCCGGGACCGTTATCAGCGGGCAGAACTCTCTGCGCTATGATTCTGTGACTGAGTCCTTCCACCCCGACTTTGAAACATTGTTGGTTTTCGATCCTGCGATCCCGGTTCGAAATAACTTTGAGATCTCTGTTCGATCTCGTCGCCTTGGAAGAACGACTGTCGCTCAAACCTTTCCTGACGCTGACACATTCAGCTCGAGCACCCACCTTCCGTACCTATTGATCACCTCCTTGTGGGATAACTCTTCCGGAAGCTTAAGACCCGTGGTCGGTACTGAACAAATACTGTCGGATAATGATGCCTGCCTGGATGCTCCTTTTACCTACGCGGTCGCCCGGACCAATGAGAAGACCTCCACCTCTGAAGCGGCCTCCGCGAATCAATTGGGGGCAGTGGCGGGTTGCGGAACTATAGGACCTCCTGGCGGAAGTGGTCCGAGCTCTTCCCTTCCCCTTCTGACTCTGGGTTTCTTGATAACGTCACTAGCGGCGACTCTGCTGAAATCACGTAAGAATTTTTTGTCTTAGCCCTTTCTTTTCACTAGAATCAAATGAGTCACCATTCATGAGGAGTGCGAATGAAGTTGAGTCTCATTTTTCTGGGGTTACTTGCTGTGTCGTCTGCCTTGGCCCAGAACCTTATGGAGGAGCGCATTTGGAAGGTCTCCCCCAGGAAGAAGTCTATTTTTCTCGACTCCGGGGTCTTCCACATTAATTCGGAGGTGAAGTCTGCGGTCACCGGTGTTCGTAATTCTGCCTTGAATGGTCGAGGGTATGAACGAGTCGTCATCGACTTCAATACCCCGGCCGTACCAAGGCTTTATGGCCACATCACTCCTAACCGGAAGCTGTCCGTGGATTTTTTTGATACGAGTATACAGACCGCCCAGCCCCAGATGAAGAATTCGAAATTCGTGAAGGCGATCGACTTCATCACCGTGGACGGTAAAACAATCACGATGGAGGTGGCCCTTAAGGGGAAGTCGAGCTTCGACATCTTCTACCTTGAGAATCCTGCCCGCCTTGTCATCGACATCCGTTAACCATAAGGAAATCCCATGGCACCTAGAGATAAGAACGCAAAAGCAAACACGGAATCGAACATCGTCGCTGATACGCCTAGTGAAGTCGTTATTATTCCGATTGTGAATAGTCCTATCTTTCCGGGGATGATTGCGCCAATCATCCTGTCTGAGGATAAGTACACCCCTGAGCTCGACAGCTACTTGACTAAAAATAACTACGTTGCACTCAATCTTGTGAAGTTCAAAGACTTCGGGGAGCAGGACTCTGTACTCCAGGAGATGGGCGAAGAGGTAGAAGATTTCGAAGATGAAGATGCAAAAATTTCTTCGCCGATTCCTTCGGACTTGTCACAGAAAGGTATTACACCGAAGGATATTTACAAGGTCGGTGTTCTTTGCAAAGTGATCAAAAAACTTAAGCTTCCAGACGGCTCCGTGAATCTGTTGGTTCACGGCATGAAGCGGTACCGGGCCGTCGAGTACGTTGCCGACGCGCCTTTATTGATTGCCCGGACAGAAGTATTCAATGACATTCATGAGCCTGATGAGGAACTCGACGCCTACACGCGGTCAGTGATTAACCAGGTGAAGAAGCTCTCGGAGATCAATCCGTATTTTAACGAAGAGATGAAGCTTGCGATGCTGAATTCGCCGTCGCCGGGCTCTTTGGCCGACCTCGTGGCCTTCGCGCTCTCGCTCGACGTCCCAGAGGCCCAGGATTTCCTCGAGACACTTATCGTGAAGAAGCGCTTCGCGAAGCTTTTGGTGTATCTCAAGCGTGAGAAAGACGTCGCTGACATCCAAAAGAAAATCACTGATGAGGTGAATGATAAAGTTAACAAGTACCAGCGCGAGTATTTCCTCCGGGAGCAGCTCAAGGTCATCCGGAACGAGCTTGGATTAGACGAAGACGATAAAGCTAAGGACATGAAGAAGATCAAGGAGGCCCTTGATGAGGGAGGCCTTCCAGAAGAGGCGCGCAAGGCAGCACTCGAGGAACTCGAGCGTCTTGAGTCCATCCCAGATTCTTCTCCAGAGTATAACGTCACCCGGACTTACCTCAACTGGATGGTTCAGCTTCCTTGGAGTAAATCTTCAGACGACAAGGTCGATATCGCTTCTGCTAAAAAGATTCTTGAAAAAGATCACTATGGTCTAGAGAAACCAAAAGAGCGCATACTTGAATTCCTAGCGGTCCGGAAGCTCAAGCCTGAGTACGACGGCACGATTCTTTGCCTTGCTGGTCCTCCTGGTGTTGGTAAGACCTCTCTGGGTCACTCGATCGCTAAGGCCTTAGGGAGGAAGTTCTACCGCTTCTCCCTTGGTGGAATGAAAGATGAAGCTGAGATCAAGGGTCACCGTAGAACCTACGTAGGTGCAATGCCTGGAAAGATCATCCAGGCCCTGAAGCGGGTGGAAGTCAATAACCCCGTCATCATGCTAGATGAGATCGACAAGATTGGAAAATCCTATCAGGGTGACCCAGCATCTGCGCTCCTTGAGGTCCTCGATCCTGAACAGAACAAGACCTTTATCGATAACTACCTTGATGTACCGTTTGATCTTTCCAAGGTTCTCTTTATCGCCACGGCCAACTACGTGGGCGAGATTCCAGAGGCGCTCCTTGACCGGATGGAGCTCATTGAGCTCTCTGGCTACACGATCGAAGAGAAACTCTCTATCGCAACGAAGTGGGTGATTCCAAAGCAGCTCAAGAAGCACGGTCTCACTTCCCGGGAGTTCTCACTCGGTGCACCAGTCCTGAAGGCCCTTGTCTCGGACTACGCCCGAGAGCCTGGTGTGCGTGTCATGGAGCAAATGATTGCCAAGCTCTGCCGGAAGGCGGCACTCGAGAAGGTCTCGAGTAAACGCTTTAAAAGATTTGCGCCGGCCGTTCTTGATCTAGAAAAGATCCTCGGCAGCAAGCGCTTTGAGACCGATATGGCCCAGAAGCCGCTGCAGCCGGGAATCGTCACGGGCCTTGCATGGACCTCATTCGGTGGCGATATCCTCTTTGTTGAGTCGATTCCTTTAAAGGGTAAGGGCTTTAAGCTCACAGGCCAGCTCGGGGAAGTCATGGGTGAGTCCGCTAACCTTGCTTACAGCTACGTGAAGCGCATCCTTCAAAGCCAGATCGAAGAGGAGATTAAGCTCTCCCAAAAATTAGTAAAGAAGGTGGCCAAGAAGGTGACGAAGAAGCCGGCAGCGATTCCGGCCATTCCAGCTACTTCGAACGTTCCAGCACCTAATCCAGAAGAGGCAACGGACTTTCTCGCTACTCACGAGATTCACCTCCATCTCCCGGCCGGGGCCACTCCTAAAGATGGTCCGTCAGCTGGCATCACTATGGCACTTGCCCTTTACAGCCTCGCCACCCACCAGATGGTCCGCGGTGACGTTGCCATGACAGGAGAGCTAAGTCTGACTGGAAAAGTTCTTCCCGTGGGTGGGATTAAGGAAAAGGTTCTGGCGGCCAAGCGCGCTGGGATCAAGGAAATTATCCTGCCTTGGCAAAACGAAAAAGACCTCAAAGAAGTCCCTGAGCGGCATCGGAAGGGGATGAAGTTCCATCCGGTGAGGCATTTTGATGAAGTTTTAAAAATCGCTCTCAAGCGGCGCTAAGCGGGCAGGGGGGCGAATGTCTCCCCTACCTCTATCAGATACCATTTCACCCAGTATAGTCAGCAGGTTTTGCCTGATCAGAGTTTAGGTTAATTCCGAGTATCATTATTAAGATACCTCTCTAGAAAAGTGTTTTAAGCATGAGGCTACTGGTAACTGCATTGATTCTTTTGAGCACCGAAGCGAGGGCCGGCTCCGTCCTCGCGGAGTGGCAGTGCTTAGGTGTGCCCGCCTTTGCCGTAGAAGTTACTGTCGGCCAACGAGGAGTTAGCCTAAACCCGAATATTTTTCAGAGTGGTAGGCAGTATGAAGCCTCCGAAGGGCTTTCAGGTTGTCTCGAGTCTTTTCGTCAGCGCGTGAGTCAGTCTATCACCACTTTCAGGGCATCTAATTGTGCCAACTCTGCCTCTGACCCACTTTGCCAATCGAATCTCGATGGAGTCAATGGACGCATTACAGACCATATTAGACGAAGTGAGCTTCTGCGGATAAACCGTGTTTCCTTGGCGCCGCTCGCGGCGGCAGTCGAAAGTCCGACGGTCCAGAATCCCCCAGGCGGCGGTGTGGTTAATCCTGATGTGAATCCAAACAGACCTGGTCCTAGCGACCAAATTCCGCCATCTGGCAGCGGCACCGTGGCCCCATTAAGACCAAACGGAAGCGATGTTGTTCCCCCCACAGGTATCGGAACCGACCCACCTGGAACCGGCAATGAAACTCCCCAGACAACTGCAAGACCTCCTCAAGGTGGATCCACGTCTCCCTCAACCGATGTTAATCGCTTCCTTCGCGAAGAAATCGCCGCGGGAAGAATTAATCCCACCAATCCGACGGGGACCTTCGATCACAATGGCCGAACCCATCGGATAGGAGATTTCGAGAACACCGTTGGCGATGGAATGAGCGATCTCTTTAACCGTGTAGATCGCCGTCAAGCTTTGCAGACCCTTCAAAATTACATGGTAGCGCGGACTCAAGTCCTGCGAGGTGATTCGCGTGAGCGAACGGATGTGATGTCTAATTTAGAGAGGCTCTTCAACCAGCTTCACGATGGCAGAGGTCAGGAACAAATGGCAGCGGCCATGCAGATGTGTCTTGAGGCCCCGGCGAGTCAAACGCTTCAGGATATCATCTCACAAGTCACTAGAGACAACATAAACCCTGGCTGTGAAGAGCTCCGTCCTGGTCAGCATCGGGTGCTGACGGGTCCAATAAATTCCCATCAGTATCTCCTTCGACGCCGGCCTGACGGTAACTACCAGGCAGTTATCAATACTAATTTTCGTCAAGGAACTGACGCGTCTACTTCCAACCAAGACATGCTAAACAGGGCAAGGAGCTGCCTTGCTCAGGCGAATACGAATATGCGTGGACCCA
The DNA here is from genome assembly GCA_027487685.1 of Pseudomonadota bacterium. Classification (GTDB taxonomy): domain Bacteria; phylum Bdellovibrionota; class Bacteriovoracia; order Bacteriovoracales; family Bacteriovoracaceae; genus Peredibacter. The sequence goes on from JAIYDC010000125.1 coordinate 28,108, forward strand.
ATGGCGAGATGCTCGAGATCGTAATCGCAACTCCTGAGGAGGTAGGTCGTTTACCGCGGTCGAGTCGTCCCTCTGCCATAGACGTAGATATTGTCAAAACTGGCTTACGCGGTCACGCTCAAGCATACGCATCCGATTTTGATTGCGGAACGGTGGTCCATGAGACTCTTCACCACCTAGGACTTTGTGATGAATATGAAGAGCGCTCGCTAACTTTCCCAGGACAAACCCGAGCAGGGGCCAGCAATCAACAGGGTGAGCTTGCTTACAATTGCAGAGTCATTCCTCCGCGGTTAACCGTCATGAATAATCATTATACATTTTACAATCAAGCTACTCCTTCCTCTATAACCTGTAGCTGTAATTCTGCAAGATGTCGCGCGGCCATTAGTGGTAACCAACAAGTCAGAAATGCCGTCGTGGGGCTTAAAACAAATGATGTAACTTCACCCAATTTTCGACTCCATTGCCATGAACAAGCGAGTAGTCCGGCACCGATTCCTAACGGCGCCAGTTTGTCTATTACTCCATTGAGTCCATTGAGTATAAGTATTGATGATTCCTGGTTGAACGCTAATGGGCGTGGGGTCGTATATCATCGTCATATATGCACTTGCAGGCCTAACGATAACAGTTGTCTGGCGGAGTTAAACTTTCTTAGAAATCTGGGTGCTGTTTCGGGCTATAGCAGAGAATGTCCCCGTGATGAAAGTCCAACCCCTCGTTCTAATCCATCTCCTCCTCGGCAAGTAACTACGCCAAATTTTTCAGTTCAAGGCAACCAAATAACCCTTGAAACTCCTGCGCTAGCTCCTAGTATGCTGGAGCCAAATCATTTTCACCAGATATTGGAAGGGGATTGCTCAGGTGGACGAGCAGCGAATTACCAAGCTTGTGCTGCATATGCTTACCGATCTTCGGGATGTCCTACAGGGAACCCAAACTGCTCTTGGTCAGCTTGCCGATCTATGCCCCAAGAATGCCGATCAGCAGATCATTTTCTCGGAAGACGATAATAATGTTTTGCTTGCCAAAGTTTATTCAATGCCCATTTTTCGGGGCATCTCTTTGGGCAGGTTTGATTCCCAAACGTAGTGATCACAAACATTTATCATCTCTAGCCATCTGATTTTCCGAGATTTAACCGGAGAGTCTCTCCCGTGGCAATGTCAGCAGGTTTTGCCTGATCATAGTTTATGCTCTTTCCGAGTATTATTATGATTAGTGTACCTTCTTTGAAAGGTGTTAAAGTATGAGGTTACTGGCGTCAGCATTATTTCTTCTGAGCTACCAAGCAACAGCGGGCGTTATTCTTGCGGACTGGCAATGCTTAAGTGCCCCTGCCTTTCCTGTAGAAGTGACCATCGACCAGCGAGGAGTTCGCCTCGACCCAAACATCTTTGATAGTCAGAGGCGTTACGAGGCTTCTGAGGGGCTGTCTAATTGTATCGAAAATTTCCGCCAGCGCGTCAGTCAGTCTGTCGCCACTTTTAAGCAATCTAATTGTGCCAATGCCGCTGCAGACCCGCTTTGTCAGTCGAACCTAGATGCAGTCAATGGTCGTGTAACAGAGCACATTGGCCGAGGTGAGCTCTCACGAAGAAATCGAATTACTCTTGGTCCGCTCGTGGCCGCAACACCAGACGTTGTCCCAACAAGACCTGATCAGGGTGGGCAAGTTCCTACACCTGGTGGAGAGGCCGTAACTCCAGCGAGACCTGATCAAGGTGGGCAAGTTCCTACACCTGGTGGAGAGGCCGTAATTCCAGCGAGACCTGATCAAGGTGGGCAAGTTCCTACACCTGGTGGAGAGGCCGTAACTCCAGCAAGACCTGGTCAAGGTGGGCAAGTTCCTACACCTGGTGGAGAGGCCGTAACCCCAGCGAGACCTGATACAGGTAGCGAAATGGTCCAGACACCAGCGGGCCCTCAATCGCCTGCCAGAACAGAGGTCAATCGGTTCCTTAGGTCGGAAATTGCTGCAGGTCGAATTAATCCCAGCAATCCTTCAGGTACCTTTGTTCACAATGGTCGAACTCTCCGTGTAGGAGATTATGAAAATGCTATCGGCGATGGAATGAGCGATCTCTTTAATCGTGTCGATCGCAATCAAGCTTCCCAGACACTGCAAAACTACATGGTGGCCCGGGCATCTCTTTTGCAAGGAAATTCGCTGCTGCGCACGGATATTATGTCTAACTTACAGCGCCTTTTTAACCAGCTCCACGGAAGCCGGGGTCCGGATGAAATGGCACGAGCGATGGAGGAGTGTCTACAGCCTCCTGCTGGTCAAGCAAGTGGTGGGTTGTTTAATTGGCTCTCAAGTTTGAGTTCGGGGCAAAGATGTACAGAACTCCGCCCCGGTGAGAACAGGCTTATAACGAGCACAGCGGATGCGACTGAGTATCTTCTCACCCGTAGACCTGATGGTAACTACCAAGCAGCGATCACTATCAATTTTCGACAGGGCCCTGGAGCAAATGTTTCCAATCAGGCCATGATGAACAAGGCCAGGAGCTGCTTAGCTCAAACGAACGGGAGCATGCGAGGCCCTGACGGTCAGATGCTCGAGATTGCAATCTTGACCCCGGAGGAAAGGGGCCAGTTGCCCTCTTCTAGTCGGCCTAGAATTCGGGATGTAGAAGTTGCGGCTCCTGGATGGCGTGCAACCAGCTCCTCGTTCAATTCTGATATCGATTGCGCTGCGCTCACCCATGAGATGCTTCATCAATTGGGACTTTGTGACGAGTACGACGATCGAGTCCCGTTTGTCCCTGGTCCTGCTTCCCCCACTCCTCCGGCCGGCGCTACGGCCGCTCCAGTTTACGCTTGTAGACCAATTCCTACTCGGGCAACAATCATGAACTATCATTATGCCGTTTATCCTCAGGCAGTCCCTACGTCAGTGAGCTGCAGTTGTACTTCTGCGCTATGCCGAGCTGCGAGCCGAGGTGACGAACGCTTACGTCAGGCTTATTTTGGTGCCAAGTTGAATGATATCGCAGGAATCGATCTGAGCAATGCTTGTGTTCCCCAGGAGGCAAGCCCTAGACCTATCCCCGGTGGTGCTAGTTTATCCGTCATTCCTCAAGGTACCTCGGGTGCCATCGTAGATGAGGCAGAAGTATCACTTGTAGGGTCGCGGGCCCAGATTAGAACGAGGCGGACTATTTGCAATTGTAATCCCAATGACAACCGCTGCATGGTCCAGCTTGAGCTACTTCAAAGAGCCGCTCGAAATCCTGGTTACACAAGTCAATGTCCCCCGGGTGAGCAGCCGCTCAGTGGGGGGACAGGTACCGTTTCCGGAGCTGTAGCTAGGCCAAGTATCTCGGCACAGGGTGGCCAAGTGACGATTCAGAATCCACCTAGAATTCCTAGCATGCTGGAGCCGAACCATTTCTACAAGATTCTCGAAGGGACTTGCTCTGGAGGACGGTCGGCGACTTACCAAAGATGTGCTGAGTTTTCTACCCGTAGTCACCGTTGCGAAGAAAGGCCCCGAGAGTGTGAGTCCGCGGAGCACTTCCTCGGAAGCCGCCAGTAGCACGCCTGAGCAACAATTAAGAGTTGAGAATTTCTTTCCCCTCATTAGGAGCATCATAACTTTACGGTTATGATCTTCCTAGGGTGCCGCTTGTTCCGGTAGCAAAACTCATGAATGTATTCTTCTCTTCGATTCTTATCTTCTTCTGCACAGCTGCTTTGGCGGTTCCCGAAGCGCGGAGCTACCTTCAGCAACAAATCGCTAGGGGACAGATCGATCCTGGCCGACCCAATCAAAACTTCGTATTGAATGGCCGCCAGTTTAGGGTGGGTGATTTTGAGCCTGAGGTCGGCCGGGGAATGCTTGAACTTTTCACCCGCAGTTCACGGGATCAGGCGAAGCTGGCGCTCCAGAACTATCTGATGGCCAGAGCTGACATCTTAAGAAATACAAATTCTCCCAAGCGCGCAGAAGTCATGGAGAATTTAAACCTACTTTTTGATGTGGTCCACGGCGGGAGTGGGAGTGTAGAGCTAACAAAGGGTCTTGAGTGTCTTCCTCAAGAGACAACACAGGATCGAACTGTTGCGGATCTTCTTGATGGAATTCGACAAACCGAGCGCTCAAACGGCTGCGCGGCCCTTGCTCCGGGGCAGCACCGGATTTTCGCCAGTGGCCCTCGAAATGAAATTGCCGCAGCAGACTACCTTTTAAGGCGCGGCAGGGATGGATCCTATCAAGCAGTCCTTAACCTTAATTTCCTGCAAGGGAATGGCACGACCACCCCTAGAGCGATGCTTGACCGCACCAAGCAATGCCTTCAAATCGCTTCCACAAATATGCGAGGGCCCGATGGAGAGCGACTTGAAATCATTCCATTAGGCACGAATGAGATTCAGCGTCTTCCCGCAAGCGAGCGCCCTAAGTCCATTGAGATCTCCATCACTCCTGCTAGATCTCGGTCTTTACATCGGGCCTACGCCTCAGACATTGAATGTCCGGTTCTTGTGCATGAGGTGATGCATCTCCTGGGACTCTGTGATGAGTACCAGGAACAAGGCCCGGATCTGCCATCTAACTCCTGTCGGGTTGTCACTCGGGCACCTTCCATTATGCGCGAGCTTTCTGTCTTTGAGCACGCCATTCCGGCCACAGTGACCTGTGAGTGCACATCGCCACTTTGCCGCCAGGTTATGAACTCCAGCGACGAGAGGCTTAAGCGGCTCTATCTTGGTCAAAGTCTTTCTGAGGTCGTGCCCCACGAATTTCGTACGAGTTTTTGTCGCGAGGAGCCGCTTCCCAATGGCGGAACAAACCTCTTAAACTCGGGGGGAAATATTGTTGTTCTCTCACAAGATGCAGGATTGACTCTCGAGGGTCGTTCCCTCGGGACGGGCACAACTCTTGCCTCGCCACAGATTCTTCGGACCCGCATGACCTGTCGGTGCCCGGCCAATAATTCTGGTTGCTTAGCACAAGTACAGCGAATCTCTGCAAATGCGAGTGTCTTCCATCCTCGGCGTGGCTGTCCTAACGATTTGAATGCAGCTCCACTGGAACCAGTGCAGGGAAACAGACCACCGGGTTTTTCTTTTCATAATAATCGGATCACTCTCGTTTCTCCGCCACTTCTACCAAGTCTTCTTCTCCCGAATCACTTTTACAAGATTCTCGAAGGGGTCTGTCCGGGAGGGCGGTCTGCGGGCTACCAGCAGTGCGCTGAATTTGCTTATCGGGACCCGCCGTGCAACGTCCCCGATCGCTGCCGCGATGATGGCTTCTATCTTGGGGTTAATCAATGATGCTCGTTATTTCTCTTTTGTGTTTCTTAGCATCGGCCGTCAATGCAGTCACCCTCACACGGTACCAAAGCTCTCCAGAGGGCAACTCGCTGCAATCATTTTCTTTTTCAAAAGATGCGACACTCACTAGACGCTCGAATACTTTCGATCGTTCCTTAAAACTCCGTCTCGGGATTTTTACCCTCGGTGTCGGTGAGTCCATTGGCCGGGAAGAGAGGGCAGTTGTTGCCATCCTCACGAAGATACGAACGATTGAAGAAACTTTGCGGCGACGGGGTTCGAGCTTTAATCAGCTTGCACCAAAGGGGCCCCATGGGTCATATTTTTTGTTAGAGAATTTTCATATTGCTGAAGGATCAAACATCTACCCTGAGCTCATGAAGATTTCTCATAATCTTTTACTGAAGAAGTGGCTTCAGCAGGAGGGGCTCCGCGTTTCGGATGATCTTAAGTTTTTGACGACCGTTAAAGGAGGCAAGGACGTATCCACCGAGGCCTTTAACTACCAGTTCCATTGTAATCGGGAAAGGCCTCCGGGGTATTGCTTGTTTAAAGACCAAGGCATCCTTTTCGTAGACTGAAAATCAGCAATTATTGCCGCCGCCGTCGTAATTCGATGGATCCAACCTATAATTAAGAGGAGTTTATTTAATCAGGATCAAGGCCATGAATATTATCTTAGCACTCCTCTGCCTCTCGCTATTTCAGGTTGCTCAGGCGATCTCACTTACGGAGGCCATTAGTAGGACGGAGGGCATGTCGAGCCAATCCTTTGTTCTTGGTGATAGCCCGACTTTTTACAAAAAATCCAATTTTTTTGATACCAAGAAAAACTATGTCCTGGGAGAGTTCGCCCTTGATAAAAAAGAGTCGACTCGATCTGAGGAAAAAGTCCTATCAGCAATTCTAGTAAAGATTCGCGCGGTGGATAAAGTCCTCCTCGCTCAGGGCTCTAGCTTTAATCAGCTATCGAATATTGAACCCCATGGATTGTTCTTTCTTGTTGATGACTTCAGGGTAGCTCCTGGATCAGACCTCTATCCTGAGCTCCGCAAAGTTTACAATGCACTTCTTCTGAAGAAGTGGATCCATAGAGAAGGGGTGATTCTTTCGGAGGATTACACTAAAGTGACAACTGTCAAAGATGGGAAAAATGTCGAATCAAAGACCTTTGATTTCGCATACGCCTGCAGTAAGAGGCGTGCTCCTGCTTACTGTCTCTTTAAGGACCTGGGTATCCTCTACGTAGAATAAAATAAAAAAGCCACCTCAAGGGTGGCCTTTTTATAGCGTTTTTTTTCTAGCTTAGAATTCGTCAGAGTCGTATTCAGACTTGATGGTATGCTTAACCTTGCCGGCCGCGATCTCGCGGAGAGCGGTTACGATTTCTTTGTTTCTGCTCTTCACCTGAGAATCGTCACCTTCCCTCAGCTGCTTCACGCGCTTAGCTGTCAGATGAACAAGTTCGTAGCGGTTCTCGACGTGCTCTAAACAATCTTCGACTGTAACTCGGGCCATTGGAATACCTCTTAGGGGGAAATAGAATCTTCATTTTTAGAGGATATGGCGAGTTCTGTCAAAGAGCTTTTAATTTGCTGGCTATTCGCGTCATTGGTCACTAGGCAGCATTTAGATTTCCTCATCTAAAAGGCCATACATCGAAGCAATTTCAGATTTGTACCGCTCGGTGACAACCTTCCGCTTAATCTTTAGGGAAGGCGTAAGGAAATTATCCGTCGTGAACTCTTCAGTAATAATTATGAATTTCTTGATACTCTCGAACTGAGCAAGCTCTGCGTTGACCTCTTGTATTTCTTGCTGGATCAAGTCACGAACCTTATGATTTTTTGCCAGGTCGATAATCGAGCAGTCTGAAGGAAGACCGAGATCCTCAATTTTACTTAGGAAGCGCTCTTTTTCGATCCCGACCAGTGCCGTGAGGAAATTCTTACGGTCCCCAATAACCACTAATTGGGATATGTGAGGTTTCGTTTTCGCCAGGTTCTCAATTTTCTGCGGGGCCACGTTCTTTCCACCGCTGGTAATAATAATGTCTTTCTTCCTGTCTGTGATCTTCAGGTATCCGTCTGGTGTGAACTCCCCGATGTCGCCCGAGTGGAACCAACCGTCTTGCAGTGCTTCTCGGGTTGCATCCGGATTTTTGTAGTACTCTTTCAGCATCGCCTCAGTCTTGATCAGGATCTCGCCGTCTTCACCGAACGAGAATTGGACGTCGCCCATGGGACGACCGACCGTGCCCGGGACTTGCTTGGCCAGTGGGTTAAGACAGCAAGGAGCAATCGTTTCCGTCAGGCCATAGCCTTCAAGGATCGTGAGGTTAGCGTAACGAAGAAATTTAATGATCTCCACGGCAAGAGGGGCCCCACCGGACACAAAGTAACGGATTCTCCCACCGAAGCGATTATAGATCTTCGAGAAAACTACGTGAGTTGCAAGCTTATACTCGATGATCTCGGCTGCACTTGGTGAGAGGTCCTTATCGATCTTTGCGAAGTAGCGCTCGGCAACTCCAAGCGCCCACTTGACGGCCTGCTTCTCAATGAGTGAACCATGGGCCATCTGATCCCTCACCTTGGCGTAGATTTTCTCGAAGATCCTCGGAACGGCGATCATTACTGTCGGTCTTACGACGGCAAGGTTATCCAGGAGTTTTTCGATGGACTCGGCGTAGACGGCCTGCCAACCGAAGACAAGAGGGAGGAGAGAATCGCAACGACCCAGGACGTGAGAGAGGGGAAGAAATACCAGGGTGCGATCGTTTGAGTTGAAGGCGGTTTTGATTGTCGCCTCGACGTTCAGGAGCATGCAGGTGAGAGCATACTGGGTGACGACGGCGCCCTTGGGCTCGCCGGTCGTTCCAGATGTGTAGATAATGCTCGCAAGCTCTTCCGGTTGTTGGTTAGCGATGCAGTTCTCGAGAAGATCCGGATGTGATCTTAGCTCGTCGCTCCCGAGTCGAAGAAGTTCCCGGTATGAGTAGTACGGGTACTGGTTGCGAATCTTTTTAAGAGATTCTTCCGGCAACTCGGCGATGGAAATAACTGTCTTGAGATTCTTCCAGTTTCCTACAATAGGGAGAACTTTTTCGAGCTGTTTTTCATTCTCAACGATCAACACGCTCGCATCTGAGTGTTGAAAAATATAGTCAACTTCACCGGCGGTATAGCTCGGATAAACTGGTATGACACAGCAGCGAGAGAGCATGGCCCCCATGTCCAGAAGGTGCCATTCTTTACAAGTCTGAGCAAAAATTGCGACCTTGTCGCCGACAGCAACGTCAATTTTTTTTAGGCCCGCTACGATCACTTCAACGGTGTTTTTGTATTCAAGGAAGGTTAGACCCTTGACCTCATTATTTTCGATCCAGCCGATGGCGTAGCGATCCGGAGTTTTTTGGACTCTATTCTTTAATAATTTTCCAATTGTTTTCGGTCCCTGCACCATGGAGCATCCTTTTTTTCTCTACGTCGCATCATCGCTTCATAAAATTAAAAAGTTACTTTCGCGATGTGCGGTCCGATACTTGCTTCTCGGAGAGTATGAAGACTCTTATTATAGTTTCGAAATGCCTTCGAGTCACGAAAATCGACTCCCTCGCGAGCTCCTTTGAGTTTCAATTCCGAGGTGTTTTTGCGGGAGAGATCCTTCGAGCGGTGTATCTACAAGGTGGACATGCCTTAGGAGTTCGGCCTGGAGTCGAGTACCTCATTTACGTTCAGTTGGTCTCGATTGATCAAGGAATACTCCGGGGGAGGATACTTAAACTGCGGCCGTTAATGGAGTGCCTGGATCGTAGCTAGTCGACGTTGATGGCGACGTGATCCCCGACCATGAATTGATTGAGCTCGAAGACTGGAGTGTCTTCTTTCTCATAGGCATGAACCATACCAATCGCCGCGTCTGGAGCTGAATGAACCACCTTAAGCTCGCCGATCTTGACCTTGTAGTTCACGCGTTTTTTATTATCATAAGGATTTTGGACGGAAATAATCCGGAAGACATCGAGGATACTGTCCTTCTTTACACCCTGGGCAGAGCCTAGGTTGACGTAGTAGTTTTTTCGAACCACTTCGTTTTCAAATCCCATGGGTAGATCTTGGGCCAGGCTAAATATCACATACGAGCGTGCATGAATCTCGTGTGAAAAAAGAAAAAATATAAAGAGGGTCAGGGCCTTCATCGGATCCTCGCAGGGTAATTCCGTTAGACTTATCGTCCGCCCCCTACAGAAGTTTACTAGCTATTGAAGTGGGATGTTCCCGACAGGAAAGCTCTTCTTTCTTCTACTTCCCGATCACTCGGAGGTATTTGACATTGTTATAGATAATGTCGGAGTAGCGGAAGTTTTTCAGGTAATCGTGATAGAGGATGTAGTTTCTCGAATAGTACTGCATCGTCCATGGTAAGTCCCGGTGAATTATATCCTCAAGTTTGTGCATCAACTCGAACTTCCGGTCTCCATCCTCGAGCTCCCGCAGTTCGTTGAATAAGCGATCATATTCGGCGTTAGAGTACTGTGAAGAGTTTGGTCCTGGTGGAAAGTGCGCTGTAGTCAGGAGCTGTAGCACATTTTCAGCGTCCGGATAGTCTAGGACCCAGCCGCCCTGCCAAAATTGGAGATCTCCGCTACGGGACTTCTCAAGGAAGGCGGGAAAGGTGTTGAGTCTGACTTCAACTTCGATACCGAGATTTCGGAGCTCCTGCTGTACGAACTCCCCCATCTGGCGTTTGCGCGTATCAGCTCCACGGACGTCGTAAATGAGTTTCGGAAGTCCTTTACCATTGGGGAAACCGGCCTTCCGGAGATAGTCCTTGGCCAAGGGGAGATCATACTTATACGGGAGATCTCTTGAAGGCGAGTATCCGGCAATTCCCGGTGGATAAATGGAGTTCGCTTTTTGGGCGATATTGTAGGTAAAGAGCTCAATATACTTGTCGATATTCACGCCATACGCGATGGCCTTACGAAGGTTTAGGTTCTTTCCCAGGAGCGGGTCCTTCATATTAAAGGAGATCCACCAGTAAATGAGGGTAGGAGATGCTTGAAGGTTAATACTTTCCTTGGTGATCTCGGATCTAAGCTTCCCTTCAGGCGTAAGTGCGAGGGGGTACTGATCCTTCATTAGATTCACTAGGTCGATCTTGCGTGACATGAAATTGAGCCACTCGGTCTGGGTCTCCTCTATCACTTTAAAACGAACATTTTTCACAAAGGGCAGTTTTGCACCGGCGTCCTTTAGGAGACCTTTTTCGTGGGCAAACCGATCACCTTGAGAAGGATAAACGCTCGCGGTGTAGGCTTCGTTTTTTGTGAGAAGAACCTCTTGTGAGGGATTGTAGCGGGTGATGATGTAGGGGCCAGTGCCGACGAACTTGTCCCTGAGATCGTTTTGAGCGCGGCGGATTGCTTCTTCTGGCACAGGTGATGTGAAGCTCATACCCATGGCCCAGAGGAGCTGTGGGTATGGTCTTAGGAGCTCTATAACGAGGGTTCTATCGTCGGGAGCAGAGACGCCGCTGATCGGTTCCTGGAAGAACTTCTCAAGATTAGTTCCAACCTTCTCGCGCCATTCGCTTAGACCTTTAATCTTCTGATCTACAAGCCAAAGGCCTTGGGATCTTGTGCCTTGAAAGGCGAGGCGCTTGATCTGATTGACGAAGTCCTGGGCCTTAACCTCACGGTCCTTGGGTAGAAGGTCCGATGTGTGGTAGCGAATCCCTTTCTTAATCTTAAACGTGTACTTCAGTCGATTAGTGGAAACGGCAGGAAATCCATCTGCCAACAGAGGTCGGAGTGTGTAAGGCCGCTTTAGGTACTCGATCTCATAGAGCGTTTCATAGACCTGCATGAGGGGCTGAAAACAGATCGTATCGTAACAGTTGGCCGGATCAAGAGTCGATATATCGGCGGTTAATGATATGTCGATTTGATCGGAATTCTGTCCTTGTTTAATGCAGGCGCAGGTGATGAGTAGAAGCCCCAGAAGCGCAAACTTCACGCGAGCACTTCCGAGATGGCCCTCAAAAGCTCACTGGTTTTCCCCGCATCTCCTGAACCTTGGGCATTGTCCGCCTTACCACCACCGCGACCTTGAACCAAGGGCATCACCTGCTTCAGAATTGCAGCGCAGTCGATCATTGTGTTTCCACGGTGTGTCTTAAGGATGAACGAGACCTTGTCTGCGTCGATGGCGTAAAGAAACAGGATCCCCTTAGGAAACTTATCGACAAAGATGTCGCCGAGCTTTCGAATGTTGGCCGGATCAGCATTCGGTGCTTTTGCGATTGTGAGAGTAAGCCCGGCTTTCGCTGGCCTTTGGTCCGTAAACAGATTTTCTGACTCGAAGGCCTGAAGCTTGTCGTTTAAAATTTCGAGTTGCTTTCCCTTCTCTCTGACATCTGCCTGAAGGCTTGCGATTTTCTCGAGGACGCGTTCGTCCTTGGCAGCAAAAAGCTTCTCTACGTCGCCAAGAATTTTGGATCGATGGAGCAGGTAATCCACGGCGGTGGTTGAGGTGATCGCCTCAATCCGACGAACCCCTGAAGCCAGTGAGGTCTCAACGAGGATCTTGAAAAGACCGATCTCTCCGGTGTTTTCGACGTGGGTCCCACCGCAGAGCTCGCAGGAGAATTCTCCCATGCTGAGAACGCGGACTCGGTCTCCATATTTCTCACCAAAGAGTGCCATCGCACCCTTCTTCGTAGCTTCATCTTTTGTCATTTGCGCTGCGGACACCGGTAAGGCGGTGGCGACGGCAGAATTAACCAGGGCTTCGACTCGGGCGATCTCCAAAGGCCCTAGCGCCTCCGAATGGGTGAAGTCGAAGCGTAGTCGCTCCGGACCTACGGAGGAGCCCGCTTGCTTGATGTGAGGTCCCAGCACCTTCATTAGAGCGCTTTGTAGGAGATGCGTGGCCGAGTGGTTGCGCTTGGTGAGCTCCCGTTCCTCGTGATTAATCTTTAAAGTATAAGTCTCTCCAACGGCTAAAGCATCAGCATCCGGAGAGACATGGACATGAAGTCCTTCGACTGGCTTTTGAGTATCAGTGACAGAGGCAAGTTTCCCTTCAGGGGAGTGAATTTCACCGCGGTCTCCGACTTGTCCTCCACCCTCGCCATAAAAAGGAGTTTTGTCGAAGACGAGGTAGAACTGTCCTTCAACTTCTTCTTTAGCGATGAGTTTTGCGCTCCCTGTGACCTCCTCGTATCCAGTGAAGATGGTCTCCCCATGACTTTCCTTAATACCGTAGAAAACTTTTACGTTGTCTTCTTTAACAGCGAATTTGGAGCTCTTCTTGGAGAGTTCTTTCTGCCTGGCCATAGCGGCCTCAAAGCCAGCCGAGTCCAACTCTAAGTGCTTTTCACGGAGAATCACTTCCGTCAGGTCGAGAGGGAATCCAAAGGTGTCATAGAGCTTGAATGCGATCTCACCGGCAAGTTTCTGGCCCCTTGGAAGCTTGGCAAGTTCCTCATTGATGAGGGCCAGGCCTGTGTCGAGAGTCTTTCGGAACTTTTCTTCTTCGAGCTTCAGGAGCTTTTCAGCGAGGGCCACGTTGGCAGCGTTATCCGGATACTCTTCACCGAGGGATGCAACAACCGCTGGGATGAGTTTATAGAAACTTACATCCTTGAGACCTAGAAGCGAGAGGTGGCGCACGGCCCGGCGAATGATTCGCCGGAGCACATAGCCTCGACCATCATTAGAGGGGATAACTCCGTCGGTTATGAGCATGGTAGCAGAGCGGATGTGGTCTGCCACAACTCGGAAGGAACCTTTCTCGCTCTCGATTGTGGTCGTATAGTAGTTCTTTTCGCTGAGCTTTCCAATGGCATCCATGATTGGCGTAAAAATATCTGTATCGTAGTTATAGTATTTGCCCTGAATGACGGCGGTTACGCGTTCAAGACCTGCTCCGGTGTCAACCGATGGCTTAGGAAGAAGCTTGCGTTTAATCTCGTCACCATCTTTGTAATTCTCGTACTGCATAAAGACGAGGTTCCAGATTTCAATGTAGCGACCCTCATCATCGATTTCCTGCTGGCCAGGCTGAATACCGGTGGCCCGCTCAGGACCATGGTCAAAAAAGATTTCCGTGCAAGGACCGCAAGGACCCACGTCACCCATTTCCCAAAAGTTCGTCTTATCTCCGAGCTTATAGATTCTTTCGCGAGGCAATCCGATCTCCCGATGCCAGATATTCAGTGCTTCCTCGTCCGACTCGTGGACGGTCACAAGGAGTTTGTCTTTTGGGATTTTTAGGTCGACGGTGAGTAGCTCCCAGGCGAAGCGGATGGCATCCTGCTTAAAATAGTCCCCGAAGGAAAAGTTCCCGAGCATTTCGAAAAAGGTATGATGCCTTGCTGTGAAGCCAACGTTCTCGAGATCGTTATGTTTCCCACCTGCTCGTACGCATTTCTGGATCGTCACAGCTCTGCGGTTGGTTGGGTTCGCCTTGCCAGTAAAAAAATCTTTGAACTGGTTCATGCCAGCGTTGGCAAAGAGAAGAGTCGGATCATTGTGAGGAACCAAGCTCGAAGACTTGTGTTTCTGATGGCCGTTCCGGATAAAGTAATTTGAAAAGGCGTTACGAATTTCTTGAGCGCGCATAGATCCTCTTGAGAGTTAAAATTGCCTCAAAAGGTTACCATAGGCCTTGGTTTGCTGCTAGCTAAAGAAGGAAGTTGCGCTGCGGCTAGAGGACATCCTCAGGCCGCCTATCAAACCTGTTAGCTTGAAGTCCTTCCGTAGGATTACCTGGAACTGCATCCGTGTGGATCGAGGGTTCGTCGCTGAATGTGTCTGTATTCACCGCCAGACTTGCTTCTTGAGCAGAATGAGAAAAGCGTAGTTTCGTTCCCCCGAGAGGACCATTCGTCAGAGTGACGATGAAGGCGCTTTTATCGGCTTGATAAACGAGTCCTGAGTACACCATGCCTTCGTAGTCGTATTGAAATTCATTTCCTGTGAGCTCCGCAAAGGAGAGTGATATTTCTTCGACTCCCGGTAACGAGATACTTAGATTTTCGATGATTCCGTTTGATGTAGTGATCGTCCCTTGGAAATCCGAAGACGATAGAGGTTTCGGCCAGCGTGTAGGATTCAAGGCTTCCGTCAATGGCAGAACCATATCGGCGGTGATTATCGAGGCCGGGTTGTCTTCAATATCCTCTATATTGGGAACCGAGGGGGTTTTGGCTTGCACCAACTTTGCCCGAGGAAGCTCTGGGGTTTTAATATTCGTCCATGACTTCGATCCAGCGAGCTCGCGTCCCGCCAATGTCACGCCATAAATTTCGTCTAGGCGTTTGATTGACTGAGGCGCTCCCTGAATTCCTGTCTTGGCATTAATGATGACCGCATTGTATGTTCCAACCAGGACAAAAATTGTGACCAGGCCAATTATCGGAGACATCTTTTTGTGAACTGACATGTTGGACCTCATTTAGGTCTTTACGAGCAAGTCAGGTGCCAGTTCTTGCAAGACGTAAGGTCCTATTGCCCTGTAGGGACCTGTAAAGATTTCGTACTCTTTTAATGAGAGTGTCCAAAGTTTAAACAGTTCGGAAGACGGGACGAAATTAGGCTTGAGGAATCAATTGATCTTTCCGATCAGGTTTTCATGAATAAATTATGGCATCTCTTTATCCTCTGCTTTTTGTCCAAGGTCTCTGTCGCCTTGGCAGAACCCGGGAGTTGCTTCATCGACGAAAGTAACCAAGTCCGCGCAGAATCCGGGGCTCAGTTTTTCGTAAAGGTCCGGAGCGGAGGAAAACTGCCTGAGCTTTTAAAGACCACCTTCGGCGCTGACTCCATCACCAGCGAGCTAGTAACGAAAGTAAAGATGATGAATAAGTCCTACCACTATCAGGTCAATCAGGAAGTGCCGTTGAAGTTACCTCAAGAATTTGCCCTGTCATTATTTTCAAAAGACAGTGCCTACATCCTTCCAAACTGCGAGGTAATCCCCACTGACATTGATCTAGGATCATACGCGGAAGAGTAGAGCTTTTAGTTTCACATAAATCCATCGTGTCCATTTGTCCATGGCATGTTATAAATCTTCCAGATCATATCATTCGGGAGGAATTATGTCCGTTGACCTTAATACTGTTAAAAATGCTTTGACCTGGAGATACGCCACCAAGAGTTTTGACCCTTCCCGGAAGATTGGCCCGGAGGCGTGGGCAGCCCTTGAAGATTCACTAGTTCTTGCACCATCTTCCTACGGACTTCAGCCCTGGCAATTTCTTGTTGTAGAGAACACGGAGCTTCGGCACAAACTTAAGGCCGTATCTTGGAACCAGTCCCAGGTTACAGACGCCTCTCACTTCGTGGTCATAACCACGCTTCGAGATATGTCTGCAGACTATATCAAAGCATTTATCCGGCAGAACATGGAGGTACGGAACGTGCCCCATGAAGCCCTGGCAGGATACGAAAATATGATGATCAAGAACATCGTAGATGGAATGGAGAAGAACTACATTCGAACTTGGAATCACCGGCAGGCCTACATTGCCATGGGATTTCTGCTCGAGACTGCAGCGCTCTTAGAGATCGACACAGTGGCAATGGAAGGTCTTGACCCGAAGGCCTATGACCGTTTCCTAGGACTCGAAGAAAGTCCTTACGAGACAGTGTCAGCAGTTGCTCTTGGTTACCGCTCGGCGGAGGATAAGTATCAATTTGCTCAGAAGGTTCGTTTCCCGAAAGATCAGGTCATCAAGGTGATTCGCTAGTCGTTGATAGAGGTGCCCGCTGCAAAGTGCTTAGAAAGCGTTCGCTTAGCTTCTTCGAACCCGTGGCCCTTTGAAATAAGATAACGCAGTACCTTGTCGCGCAGTTTACATTTGAGTGCCGGATCTTTTGGAATCTCCTGAGAGCGGAGCTTTTTGGCGACGAGTTTCTCTATAGAATCTTCATCTGAAAAGCCCAGTTCTTTGGAGCAGAGTTCGAACTCTGTATCCACGAACTCGAGCTTCTCCTGAGAGCCACGTCTTCGAATCTTCTCCTCGGATTCACCCTTGAGCATCCATTTTCGAATGAAAAGTCTTCGATAGCTCTCTTCCCGTAGAAGCCCTCGGTCCTTGAGTGCGGCCAAGACTTCGTCGACTTCATGGGGAAGATTGTCCTTTTTGGAGCGAAGCTTCTGCCTAAGCTTGAATTCGGAGTAATCCTGCCGAGCGAGAAGATGGATCGAATAGTTATAGATACGTTGGTTCATAAACTGTTGTTGGCCACATAAGTGAAGGGCCTCTTGCGAGGCCCTTCTAAGGAAAATCTTACTGTTTTATCGCTTTCTTTGCCGTCGCTTTTTCTTCCTTGATCTCTCCGGTGGAGAGATCAAGATTGGAAGTGTCACCCTTGGTGATTCCGTGCTTCATGAGAACTTTATGACGAATTTCGGCCATCATTTCTGGATTGTTCCGCAGGAATTCTTTCGAAGCTTCACGACCCTGGCCAACTTTCTGGTTATTGTACGAGTACCAGGCCCCTGCCTTTTCAATGATGCCCTCGTTAGCGGCTACGTCCAGGAGATCTCCTTCTTTTGAAATACCGGATCCGTACATGATGTCGAACTCGACTTCGCGGAATGGAGGGGCAACCTTATTCTTTACGATCTTGACCTTCGTCCGTGATCCAATGACCTCGTCTCCATCCTTGAGGGCACCAATCCGACGGATATCCATCCGTACGGAAGCATAGAACTTGAGGGCATTACCGCCAGTGGTAGTCTCTGGGTTCCCGAACATGACGCCAATCTTCATCCGCAACTGGTTAATAAAGATCACCGTGCAATTAGAACGAGCAATAGAACCAGTGAGTTTCCTGAGCGCCTGAGACATCAGTCTTGCTTGCAGACCCATATGGGAGTCACCCATGTCACCTTCGAGCTCGGCTTTAGGCGTGAGTGCCGCCACAGAGTCGACGATCAGGAGATTAACTGCACCTGACCGGACCAGCATATCAGCGATCTCGAGTGCCTGTTCCCCGGAGTCTGGCTGAGAGATTAATGTGTTGGGAATATCTACGCCGAGTTTTGCTGCGTAGGATGTGTCGAGGGCATGCTCGGCATCGATGAAGGCTACAGTACCACCAGTTTTCTGGCATTCTGCGGCGATGTGAAGTGTGAGTGTTGTCTTACCGGATGACTCTGGTCCGTAGACTTCAACAATTCTTCCTTGAGGAATACCGCCGACTCCTAGGGCCAGGTCAATCCCGAGTGAACCCGTCGAGATGGCCGGGATCTTCTCCGCGGCTTCCGCGGAATCAAGGCGCATGATAGCGCCTTTACCGAACTGCTTTTCGATAGTTGAAAGGGCCAGATCGAGGGCCTTTTTCTTGTTTGCGGCATCAGTCGTGTTTGGGTAATTCAGGGACATGGGGTTCTCCTTCTCTCGCTATGATAATTGGTCTGTAGAGTGGTGATTTTTATTTTTAAACGCTAACACCCACCTGTGTCTTCGACAACGCTTTTCATGCAACTTTTACGGAAAATTTACGGATACCTAAGGATTTGAATTGCTTACCTGAAAGAAGCTGGGCGTTATAAATAATTCCTAACAAAATAGGCAATAACTCCTGCATATAAGCCACTAACCACATCGTCCGTAATCGTTCCAAAGCCATGGTGGAGGCGATCGAAATAGGAGGCAGGCCAGACTTTAACAATATCAAAAAGGCGGAACAGACCGAAGACTAGAAAGAGATCAGGAAACGCGACAGACTGGACGAAGGCCCAAGTAATAAGCATACCAATGACCTCGTCGATTACAATCCACTGGGGATCATGGAGCTGGTACGTTCTCTGCACCTGTTCCGTGACGATAACCGCCGCCACATAGAGTGTGACTATCAGTCCCAATAAACTATAGATATTTATTCCAAGGCCATTCAAGAGCAGAATCAAAGGAACTGCCGCGAGGCTTCCAAATGTTCCGGGGGCCTTCGGTGCCTTTCCTGAGTAAAACCAGGACAGGAAAAGAATCACAGATAGGGACGGGCCTGGGACAGACCCTACAACTTTTTGCTCTTTCATAGGATTTACGCTAGTTTTGAGTTTTCGATACTCTAACCGTACGACAA
Source organism: Pseudomonadota bacterium (assembly GCA_027487685.1). GTDB lineage: Bacteria > Bdellovibrionota > Bacteriovoracia > Bacteriovoracales > Bacteriovoracaceae > Peredibacter. Next base: position 46,505 of record JAIYDC010000125.1, read on the forward strand.
GAGATTGGCAAAACATGGCCCACCGACCTCCTTACCTTGCCGACTACGCTTTTAACTGGGAAACGTTTGACGTCGTCTGCAGCGGTAAGTCCTCCCTGGATGCGACCAATTACCTCACCGAGCTCCATGACAAGCATCAGGTCGCTAATTTCCTTGATGGTTACGGCTTTGATATCTCCGACCCCATTGAGAGCGCAGAGCTCTTTGGCATCTGCCAGGAGGCGATCCAGTTCATCAAGCGCTACTTCCTCAAGGAAGGTAACCCCGAAGGTTTGGACCTTAAAGTTCCCCACTACCTGTTTTCTATCACAAACATCTCCGAGCTCTTTCTCGCGGCCACAGGACATTCGTCGGTAAAACTGAAGACCGAGGAGCAGCTCTGGGCGGGCGTGGTTCTTAAGGTCATGCACACCCTTCTCCATACGGACAAAGATCTCCGCTATCGTTACTACTCGACCATCCAGCAGCAAATTTTTGACCGCTTCTACAAGTTTATCCACCGGGACGAGGAGAATCGGCTTTTCCTTAAAAATGAAACGGGAACCTCTATCCCGCTTTACGACTTTCAAACGAA
>JAIYDC010000019.1 GCA_027487685.1 Pseudomonadota bacterium
ATTCGGTTACACCACTCTCTTTGAGAACCTTAAGCCTGTTCAAAGTTATAAAGCGTGCAATGCCTTGTCTACGCATTGAGGGGTCAACCATGATTCCCATTCCATACCAACCTTCGGGAGCAGGAAAGACCTTTTTTGCTTCGGGTAGACCTGAACTATGGTGATAACGGCAAAAGCCAACAACCTTTCCATCAAATTCTGCTACATAAAGCCTATAAGTAGGATCAGTTTCCACGAGATCAAGTTCTTTAACAGTTTTTTCAGAAATCTGAGACAAGTCATCCAATGGATTACGAATCGCCATGAGAGTTATAATTGCATCTCGATCATTTTGAGCAGCGATGCGAAACTTCAGGTTCAATGGTGGAGCTTTACTTTTTGTTGTTGGGTCAAATGGTTCATCTTGTTTCATGCATAACCTTTTATTCTTGAATTATAGCAACATGTACAAAAGTTACAATCACTTAGAGTCGATAATGGGCATGGCAGAGATGCCATGCTGTAAAAAAGTCTAAAGGATCAACTTCCACCCTATTTTTAAATTCAGTTTCAATCTTCGCAAAAATTAAAAAATACGAGAAGCCCAGTTTAAACCCACTAGGCTTTATTTAATTTCGGGACGGTTACAACACAAACCGCCGACAGCCTGAAACAGGCACCCTACTGCATATACAGAAACCTAGAGTGGAGGCCCGCGAATCACGAAATAAAGAAGCTACCGTAAATGACTCGGCGAAACTTCAATGGGGACCACTCGAAACAGAGAAGAGATGCAGGCAGGTCGTTATTAAATTATCTGAAGCTTAAAGAAGGATTTAGAATGAATTTTATTCTCTTTAATCAGGTACATTCCCATGAGCCTAACACAATATTAACTCTTTAATCTATTTTACTTCGCTATATTAGGAGCATTAGAATTAACCGATGGGACAGATGAAATTTTTATTTGCAACACTAATCACGGTTAGCACTTTTTCAACATTCGCAGAGACACTCCGCTTAGAAAATTTATCATATTACAAAGACGGGGTTGTCCTCGAACATAAGCCTACACATTTCAAGACAAAATTTCGTTTCAGAGTTCAAAACAGATTTACTTATGAGACAGAATCAGACACAGAATTCAAATCAAAACTGGCAGGCTTCGAAGTAAGAAGAATGCGCCTTCGACTTGAAGGAAATGTCCTAGATCCTAGATTGTTATACAAACTACAGTTGTCTTTTACTCGTGGGGATATGGATTATGACCGTACTCAGTATCCAAATATTCTTCGAGATGCCGTGGTTGGTTGGAAACTGAGTGATGCCACAACATTGTGGTATGGACAAACAAAACTTCCTGGAAACAGGCAGCGTGTTGTTTCATCAGGGGCCCAACAGTTTGTTGACCGATCTTTAGTGAATGCAACTTTTAATTTAGATCGGGATGTAGGGGCTCAGGTCCATCATCAGATAGGCCAGGAAAAACCACTATGGATAAAAATGGCGATATCAAACGGAGACGGAAGATCAACTGAAAATAAAGATAACGGACTTGCTTACACTTCTCGAATCGAGTGGCTTCCACTCGGCAGTTTTAAAGATGAGGGTGATTATTTCGAAGCAGATCTTGCTCGTGAAATTGAACCCAAGATCTCGTTTGGTGCCGTATATTCAGTAAATAAAAAAGCGACTCGCCCAGGTGGGCAAATTGGTACCCAGTTTACGACCAAAGGATTTGGCAAAGACCTCGAGACCTGGTTTGCTGATTTCCTCTTGAAATACCGTGGATTATCTTGGTCTACCGAGTATGCAAGACGTTGGACAGGTGACGCCGTTTTTAAAGATGGAACAAAAGATGTTGCTATATACAAAGGCGAAGGGGTTAATACCCAAATCGGTTACGTGTTTGAAAACAATGTTGAACCGGCAATCCGAATAACAAAACTTTGGGCACGAAAAGAAACTCTCAGTGTGGAAAATGATCGAAATCAATATGCTGTAGCCTTAAGTAAATACTTTAACCGCCATACAGTGAAAGTGCAAACTGACTTAACTTATGATGAGCAACGCAACAGAGTGAATAACATCTACGACAACGCTTGGATTTATCGCCTGCAATTAGAAATCGGTATCTAGTTATGCTGCTGAATAACCATAGATACTACCTATTATTACTCTAGGGATACCCTTGTGGGAACAATGACGGCCATAAAAAGGCCGTCTTTCATAATTGTTAGCTTTGATACTAAAATCCAAATAAGATTTCAAATTCAGTCATGATCTTCGTAAAAAGCAAGAGATACTAACTCAGAAATGTCCCCATACCTTGCCCGTAACTTTCCCCGTAACCCATAGTTATCTTCCCAGTGATAAGATTTTTGTAAGAATGGAGTCCTTCGAATTTAATTCGCTTCACTCCAGCAAGCTCTATGTCTTCCATCACTCTTAAAAGCGAGCTTCGTAGCATGGCCTCATCGTTTATGCCGTTGTCTTTTCGATTAAAAATAACTCGACAGCGCATTTGATCAACTAGATCTGGGTTCATGATAAACGGGTAAACCGATTGACCTCTATTTGAAATCATCTCTAGGCTGCACTGATGTTTTTGGCAGATAGCATCGATCTTCTTTCCAAGCACTCGGCATATGGCAACGATCAATGATTTGTGGTGGTCAGCTATCAATGAAACAGATTGCTGAATATCTTTCCACGTGCGTTTTAAAAATTCAGAATTAAACTTTGTCAAATCTGATGATTGAATAACCTTCGCAAGAACCTCAGGAGTCGAGAAGGTCTTATTAAGATACTGGGGATAGTGAGTGAGTACTTGATCAGTTACCGCCTTAAACCAAAGCGCATAATCATACATCTCTTGCAAGGTGCAGAAATAATCAAGGTTAAAAACTTCATTCACATTTATGCCGCTCGCCTCCTGGAACGCCTGAAGCACCTCTGGATCTTCTTTGCCTGTCCACTTAACAAAAATATCCATACCCAACGTTTTTTCTTCAACTTTAGGATTCAGGTAAGGTCTCGTTCTACTCAGTTTCGCGATCCAGCCATCGCCAGCTTTTAGTTCTGACACGTCAAGAAGTCGTTTAAACTTCTCAACCGGAACAGGTTGGTTATTTTTTATCAACTTAATTCTAGTGATGACTTCCTCAGTAAACTGATTAGTGTTTAAAACTTTTTTTGTAGTTGGATTAGACTCACCATTCATCGAAAATGCCAAGTCTCGAGTGTGTAGACCCTCTTCGAGAGTCGAAAGCCACGCTCGCTGAATCATATCTTTTGCTTTAAGATTTTTGTCTCCACCGATGTGCTCAAGCATCAGAAGTGCTGCCTGTAGAAGTCCCGAGGGATTTGCGATGTGTTCCGTGCCTTGGTTGTCTCGACCTCCAGGCAAAATGCTTGGGCCAGTTCCATGGATCGCCTCGAACATAGCGCCATGATAGCCGATATTGGAGGATCCCCCGAGTCCCAAAGAGCCGGTGAGTGCGGTCGTAATATCGGATAAAATATCGCCGAAAAGATTTTCAGTGACAATAACTTGGTAAGCCGTGGGATTGGTCGCCACTTTAGCCATTCCGTCATCGATGATTTGCGAAGATGTTGTAACAGTTGGATACTGAAGGGCCATCTGGTTGAAAATCTCGAGAAATGTTCCTTCCGTCTTTTTCAAAATGTTGCCCTTATGCATGCAACAAATTTTCTTTTGGTGATCATTTGCATATTCAAATGCAGATCGAATTATCTTATGCATGCCCGTTAGCGACTTGAGACTAATGGCTTGAATAGTGTCAGTGGTAAGTTGATGTTCAATCGCTGCGTAAAGACCTTCTTCATTTTCCCTAAATACAGTGATGTCTTGGGCAGGAAAATGCGTTTTTATGATCGGCTCGAAGCTTTGCGATCTTCTAAAGTTGATAAAAAGTCCGTGGCCTTTTCTAGAAGTTACGTTGAAACTTTTCTTTCCTTCCGTTGCGATCGGCGTTTCAGTTGGCCCCTTGAGCATCACACCGTATCGTTCAAAATCAGTCATCGCTTCTTCGATGTCTTGTGAGCTGGCATCCTTACCAAGTTTACGATCGAGGAATTTCAAATCCGCATCTGCCGCCTTGAGGATGCTCTTCACAGACTCCGTTATAGCTGGACCGATTCCATCACCAGGAATCACAACAACAGTTTTCGAGTTTTCGTTCATGAAAATAATCCTTGAAACAAAGTCTAAATTTAGCCTAAGAATAACTCAACGAAAGATCGAAACCAATAGGAATACAGTCATTGCGCAACACGCCAAAAGAGGTTGCTATAAACCAATCGCAAATAAACCAGCGCAGAAATGATAATTGGAACTAAACAAGGATTCAAATCGATGTACGAACATTTCTTCAAGACATTGATAATTTACAATTGAAAAGTGTAGCAGAAATGATTATTTGTAAACGATTGTCTCCTGGATCGACCGCCACCCCATTTTATATTCAGTTTCGATCTTCGCAAGAAGTGAAAAATACTTAAGGCCAGTTTAACCCACTGGGTTTTCTTTATCTCAAGTCGTTTACTCTATTAATAGTGCCATATAACCCCATTAAGTTTTAGCGTCCCAAGGCACCCAAGGTGACAAGTCCCGGCAATTTTGGACAGATATGTATCCTTTATAAAAAGTTTTAGGATTAATAGGAGATAGTTATTGATAACCATAGGCTTTAGGACATGCTTAAGATTTTGCTATTACTCGCTGTGACTTTTTCATCCATAGATTCGAAAGCTTACAGTGGTGGGTCAGGCGGTAGCCCTTCCTTGAGCCGTATTGGATTTCGCTTCCTTGGGAATCTAAAACTTCAACACGGAACTCTAGGCTCTAATGATGGTTCAGTGAAGAAACGCAAAGTGAATAGTATTGGTGCTGAGGCAATTGGCGGTATAAATCTTGGGCCATTGATTTTAGGGGCCGGCGCTGAGTATTCCAAACTCTTTCAGATGACTGATCCCGATGATGTTTCTGATACAAATCTTTCAGGTGGCATAACTCAATTTTCAGGAGTCGCGGGTTTTGCCTTTGGTAAACTTTGTCTCTTAGGAAAATATTATTTTAAGTCGAGCCTTTCGTTAGATCAAAAAAGTCCTGCGGATGAAAAGGTTCAGTACCTTTCGCCAGATGCATCCTATGGAATTTCCATCCTCTATCGCCCCGGCGGAAGATCATTTTGGGGAATTGATTACAACAACATTAATTTCTCGAAAGAAGATCGCGCAGGAACAACGAACAATTTCAGTGCGGATGAAACAATGAACCTTTCAACTTTTGGAATATCTTATGGCTTCATGTTTTAAAACTGTCATCACCAATATATCCCTTGGGCTTTCATTAACTTTGCTAACATCGTGCCTCGTCCATGAAGATGGGTTTGCACCTGGAACATTATCTGAAAATGACATCTCTAACATTTCTGTGGCCACTGGTGGCTCCCACTCTTGTTCAACATTTGATGGCTCCGTACGCTGTTGGGGATATGGGTTTCATGGTCAATTGGGATATGGAAACAATTTTACGATTGGAGACAATGAAACTCCTCAAGCTGCAGGCGATGTTGATGTTGGAGGGACTGTTACTCAATTAGCTGTTGGTGATTTTCATACCTGTGCCCTATTGAGTACCGGGAATGTCCGATGCTGGGGACAAGGTTTTTACGGACAACTGGGTTATGGTAACACCTCAGATATCGGTGATAACGAGTCACCAGCTTCTGCAGGGAACGTCAATGTAGGAGGGACAGTCATTCAGTTAACCGCGGGTGATGCCCACACTTGCGCTCTTCTAAGTGATGGGAATGTACGCTGCTGGGGCTCCGGAACAGACGGTCGATTGGGATATGGGAATACGAATTCTATTGGAGATAATGAATCTCCGGCTTCAGCTGGAAATGTAGATGTGGGTGGGACAGTCACTCAAATTTCCGCGGGTAATAGACATACTTGTGCTCTTCTTAGTTCTGGCAATGTTCGTTGTTGGGGCGCAGGAGCAGATGGCCGGATGGGTCATGGTGATACTAGTAATATCGGAGACGACGAAACGCCAGCTTCGGCTGGGAATATAATCATCGGTGGCACCGTCACCCAGATAAGCGCCGGAGGACATCATACATGCGCCCTTTTAAGCACAGGTAACATTCGTTGTTGGGGAAGAGGAAGTGCCGGACGATTAGGCTATGGAAACACGTCGAACATCGGTGACAATGAAAGTCCAGCATCTGCAGGTGATGTAAATGTAGGTGGCACAGTGACTAAAGTCGACTCGGGGACTCAGCTGACTTGTGCTCTTCTGAGTACAGGTAATGTTCGTTGCTGGGGTGATGCACCAGTAAGTCCCTTAGGGTATGGCAATTCCAATACCATCGGAGACAATGAATCTCCCGCTTCAGCTGGTGATATTAACGTCGGAGGCACAGTAAAAAACATCTCCGCTGGTTACGCTCATGTTTGCGCTCTCATGAGCACGGATCACATCCGTTGCTGGGGAGCAGGAACTGATGGTCAATTGGGTTACGGAAATCTTTTATCCATCGGAGATATGGAAGTTCCTGCTACTGTAGGTGATGTTGATGTATGGTAAGCACCTTGTTAACAAAGCAAATGTAAAACTTGGAAGCTCCAAAGCTTGGGTCGAGCTATGCTTTCATCGTCGGCCAACATTTAGCTTCATTCCTATATTGTCTCAAAAAGATAGGTCGGGGGAAGTGGATGAAGCGTCATTAAAAATTCAGCCGCAATATCCGCAAGAAGTGTAAGACACGAAACTCCAGTTGAACCCACTGAGCTATCTTATCTCAGGGTTAATATGGCCAGGAATCGGCGACACCCTGCAGCACAACCTTCTCTAATTGAAGATTCAGGATGCTCTTCACAGCCTCTAATACTTATTGGCAGGAAGACGATTTACTTTTCTTTCCGCAAACTCAAAAGCTCGAGCAGCATCTAATTTCCCTGCTCCTGCAACTTTCCCTTCAAAACTTTTAACTTTAAGGACCGAACCAACAATGATTTCTTTGATCTGAGGACCGGTCAAATTGGGATACCTTGCTTTAATAAGAGCTGCAACTCCAGTAACAAATGCCGTCGCCTGGCTTGTACCGGTCATATAAGCAGTCTTATTACCGATATAAGCACCTCTGATCCTGTATCCCGGAGCAGCTATATCTACAGATCGAATACCAAAATTAGAAGATGAAACAATCTTCAATTGATCATCGTAACCTGCGACGGTGATTACATTACTTAGACCATAATTGGCCGGATACGAAGGATGATCTGGGTCATCTATGTTCTCGCCTCTGTTCCCTGCGGCTGCAATAACAAGTATTCCCTTACTCCTCGCCTCTTGAAGTACTTTAAGCTCGTCAAGCGCATTTCCTGACCCAGCAGATGAATAATTGATGAAATCAACTTTTGCATTAATGGCAAATCTTATGGCCTTTATTGTGGCCCTAATGCTTTGGTCTGCTGTCTGGTTCGCATCATAATATTTCAAGGGAAGAATTCGCACATCTGGATAAATTGATTTAATAATACCGGCGATATGAGTTCCATGCCCATTAACATCGTTAGAAGTGGTTTTTGTGAAATCGACAGTAGGAGCAATGTTATTTGCCAAGAATGAATGTTGAGAATCAATGCCAGTATCGATGACGGCAACAAGGACTGATTTATGGGTCTTATAATTTTTCCAAGCCTTTTCAAGGTTAATCGAAGCAAGACCCTTGTCTGGATCTAGTCCCCAGCTAGCAAACCTTGATAATAGCAACTCGTTCTGCTGAGCATGAACTGAGAATGTAAAAAAAAGGACTACAATTATAAAATATGACTTCATATATTGTCTTAAGCAACACGAGGGCCAAAAGAATCATGTCATTTCAGGCACCTAGACTGCAAAGTCCTATACAGTTGTATAAGTGATGAACTATTTCAGAATTATTCTGTCGGGTGCTCTGGTGACTAGCAGGCCGTAAAGGAAATTGGGCCTAAAGCCCAGCACTACTAACTTTTTAGTAGACTCCTACTAATTAATTAGTAGACTCTCTATCAGAGGTACAAGTATGTCTGAAAAACGTAAAATTAAAATCGACAAGCCACTCACTGAGGCCGAACTTCCACTTATGAATGCCGTTTGGAACTTGGGACCATGTACTGTCAAAGACGTACTTATTGAAGTCTCAAAAGAAAAGGAACTCGCCTACACTTCAGTCGCAACTATCGTGAAGATTTTAGAGACTAAAGGGTTCTTAAAGAGCTTTAAGTCTGACAAGGCCCATACCTATGAGGCCTTAATCTCTAGAGAAGAGTACGGATCACAAAGCTTGAATCATCTTGCTGACAATATATTTGACGGCGATCGCTCGATGATGGTGATGCGTCTTCTAGAGACCGGTAATCTTAGTAAGAAAGACCTCGAGGTCATCCGTAAAGCTCTCAACTCAAGGCTGTAGCCATGAACCTATTTTTGCAGCTAAATCTTCTCATAGGTATAAGTGGTGTTCTCTTTGTTCTAGCAGAGAAATTTCTCCAATACATGTCCGTGAGGATTTCATTTACCAAAGCACTTCGATTTGCTCAGTTGATTTTTATTCTTTCACTAACTCTTCCATTGATATTGAAACTGCTCCCATCGACTTCAATACGAGGAGTGCCATCTAAAACATTTACTGCATACTCTGAAGGCATGTCTCAGACTTTATCCGTCGATAAGGTTATTACTCAGAAGCCAATTATTACTACTTCCTCATCCAACTCAAAAGATGTTGGATTTGAATTTGATTACACCTTAATTGCACTTTTAATCTGGCTTGTAGGTTTTTGTTATTTCTTCTTCAGATTCGCCGTCAATTACTTCCAAGTCAGACGACTTCTTTCATCCTCAGTTCCAATTAAAACCTACAAAAGAGTCAAGATCGTTGCATCTGAAGAAGTTTATGTTCCGTTCTCAGTTAGAATGCCCAAGGGCATATGGGTAGTTGTTCCTGTACTTTTGCTATCGGAAAAGAAAGACCTAGATCTGGCCATACAACATGAAATCCAACATCACCGCCAAGGTGACACTGCGTGGGCAGTGTTTATGGAGCTAGTAGGTAGTTTTCTATATTTTAATCCAGCAGTTTATTTATGGAAAAACATCATTACTGAATTACAAGAATTGTCCTGTGATGAATCTCTTATCGGCCGAGAAGAGATTTCTTCCCATGATTACGGCAGTTGCCTTTTAAGAGTGGCAGAGGCAGCACTTGAGCATCGTCATATGTATGCAGGTACAATATCCATGGCGGCGATCATTAAGGACTCCAACTATTTTAAGAAGTTTCTATTAAGGAGAATTGAAATGATCACCGAGAAAAGTTCTCACACCAAGCCATGGATTACGATTTCGGCTAGTTTATTTATTATATTAGCTTCAGTCGCAGCGGCGATTGGTTCTGAGAAACTCATCAGAGGAAAAAGAAACATTAATCCTGGAATAGTAAAAGTGGAGAAGGAGATCCAGAAGATCACAGATGAAGCTCTGACCAGAGCACTTTCAAGAATGAAAGCAACTGCTGGATTTATCATTGTAACCGAGCCATCTACTGGAAGGATATTGGCCGTTGCCAATATGGATCTAAAGAGCAAAAGGAAAGGTCACTGGATTCTACATGAACTTATGGAATCAGGCCCGATTGCTAAGCCCATTATGGTGGCAGAGGCACTTGAGCTAGGTAAAACTGATCTTACCTCACAGCACAATTGTGAGAATGGTAAGTATGCATACAAAGGAACTACTTACAGAGACTGGAAAGACGGTGGATGGAATTCACTTACAACCTCTGAAACTCTTGAACTATCCAGTAACATCTGCAGCATCAAAATTGCCCAGCTATTAGGCGAAGATAGGCTTTCTTCCATGCTGGAAAAATTTGGCTTTGGTGAGGGTGGTACGGCCAGTTCTTTTCCAGAAGCTCTTCCAGGTGAGCGTCCTATCAGTGGCAGCCAACTACTTCCTCAAGCGGCAATCGGACTTGGATTTAAAAGTTCTGTCATTGAAACCCTTCAGGCATATGGAGCAATCGCCAATGGAGGAACACTTATGGAGCCAGTTTCACCTACTGAGAAGCCAAAAGTTTTAAGACATGTACTTTCTAAAAAGTCTATTTTACAGCTACATCAGCTACTCCAAAATGTAGTTCTACATGGCACAGGAAAAAGAGCACAAAGTGATCTTTATACTACCGCCGGGAAGACATCGACGGTACTTAACAAAGAATTTGCAGGAGTCAGCGGATATCGATCAAAAGAGATGGCCAATATCGCGGGATTCATAGGCTTTGCACCTGCTCAAAATCCAATTATTGTAGTCTATGTTGGGATTATAAATCCCAATACTGATGGCACAGGTGCCCATGGAGGTTATCATGCGGCCCCCGTGTTCAGAGAGGTTGTAGAAAACGTCCTTACACATATGAAAGTAGCACCTGACAAGATCTAATTTGTTTTAATTGCAGCTGATAGAAGCAAGATCCCCGGAAGGTGTGAAAGACACTAAAGCTCAGTTTAACCCACTGGGCTTTTTTTATGTTTAGAATGAATACTTGAGATTCCGTGACAGCCTGAAACAGATTTCACCCCTTAGGGATAGTATGGAAAACTACGAACTAAGGACTTTCCAATTGTGAATGATAATTACACAAAGTTTTGCACTACTTAACCGAAACCAGCTGATGATTAGTTGCTAGATCAGTCCCCTACCCAGCAATACCCTCTATCCAATCGAAATTTCAATGTTTTATTCTGTGCTTAAACGTTTGACGGCCAAGTAGACTTTACAGGCCAGAGCGGAGAACTTTTCCTATCGACATAATATGTATCAAATTTAGTTAGGTCAGGAGAACTATGAATTTCATTTATATGGGTATCTCATTAGTAGCATTAGTTTCGTGCGGTAACCCACACCTTAATCTATCTCAAAAAAAGTTAGAAAAGTTGACTCCAAGTTTGAGTTCACAAGACTTAAATGTGAGAAATCCCGATGGCGGAAATGATCTTTCTGTTGTGACATCGGCAAATTCAATTAATAGCTCTTTGAATGTTAAAAATCCCAACTCGGAAGAAATTGTTGTTACTTACGCTTTTGAAAAAGGTGATCATTTTCGTTTTAATGGCGGAAACTTTCCTGGAACTTACGGAAGTTGTTCTTCCAATCAACTTCCTTCAGCAAACTGTAACCTTGACATTGAATTCTTCGCGACTGCTCCAGGTGTTTATGTCGATAATTTGGTCGTGACATACTCACTTAAGTCTAACCCTGGACTTAAAACAACAAAGGCGATCTCACTACGCGGTGAAAAACTCTCAGACAATCTCTCTCCCATCATCCTATCGCCAATGGATGGTGGATCAGAAATGGATTTTAAAACTGCAGGCACTCCATTTTCATCTGAGCTCAACCAGAAAAATCCAAATAATGAAGACGTTATCGTTTCTTACAAATTTGAAAAAGGTTCAAATTTTAGATTCAAAGGCGGGAATTTTCCTGGAACATCTGGGAACTGTTCAGCTGAACAACTTCCAGATGCAAATTGCAAAATGGAAATTGAATTCTTTGCAGATGAACCAGGAAGATACACAGACAACCTGACCGCTACTTATGCACTCAAATCAATCCCTTCTCAAACGAAAGAAGTTAAAATGCCTCTCGTAGGTGAGATCGTTGCACCTCTACCTTCTTCGCTAAGTGTCAAACTAATCGGTGGTGGTAGTTCATTCAATTTTGGTTCTCAACCAGTTAACTTATCCGTGCGCACTGACCAAATCCTGCTAGAGAACACAGGAAAAACAGATCAATACTTAGATGTTAAACTTATTGGCGGTCAGCCTTTCAGGATGAACAATCACTGCCCAGCGGTTCTTATTCCGGCCGCTACTTGTACTATTGATGTACACTACGTTTCAACTGATGTCGGGACTCATAATGATATAATAAGAGTGACACATCATAAGCCTTCAGGTTCAGACAGTGTAATTGATTTTCCAGTTACGGGTACAACAGTAGCTTCACCTTTAACTCCAGGGAAGTTGGTCCTAGGTACTGCTGAAGCAGGAAACATCGATTACGGCACAATCCTTTCTGGTACTGAATCTCGCAAACTTGTAGAGATATCTAATATCGGACAAATGCCGGTGATCTTAAAAAGCCAAGGTATAAATGGCGACTCATTTATCTTCAGCGGTGGAAGCTACCCTGGGTCTAGAGGAACTTGCGGTCAGATCATTCTTCCTGGAAGCTGTTCTCTTGACCTCGCCTTCCTTCCAAGCGCCCCAGGAACTTTCAACGGTGGAGTTCTAATTGTCCCTACTGAAGGAAGTGCTTTGAACATTGCTATTAAAGGAAAAGCTAAAAATCACGATGGCAACAACTGCTTTAAGATTGAAGAAAGACAAGTTTTGGCAAGATCAAGCAATAGTGCTGCAGGAATTAGTTTCCCTTACTTGAGATCCGCCCGGGGTACTAAATCCACTCTAGAAGTACTCTACGGAACAACAACGAACGCACGCATCCCGAATCTTAACCGATATACTGTTAAAGATGCGATGGTATTTGTAACCTTCGATATCCCAGAAATACCTGAGGAAATCGTTGGAATGGATGTTAACCTAGATGTTACAAAAGTTGTTCAAGACGGTTTCAAAGATACTGAATCATTATGTCTTTCAGCATCAGGCATCAAGAAATGCTCAGGACGGCGATTTACGCTTGCTAGCTGGAAGAAGCTTAACAACCCTAACTTCTGGGATGAATACTCAACTCCAGTGACGACGACTTATGAAGATGAGTTCAGTAAGAATGCCTCTGGGTGTGGAACTTACACTTGCTTCTACCTAGAGAAGAGACTTTCTGCTAACGAAATTTTCCATCTGTCGGCCCCAGAACTGAGGGCCCTAGGCAACAACTCTGTGAACCTTATTTTCTCTGATGACACCCGTTTGCGCACTATTCCATCACTAATCGTTAGGGTAAAAAAACCTGTTAGCTGTCAGTAATAATTTAGATATAGTTGACTGACTGCCCCCCTCTTAGAGGGGGGCTTTTTATTTCAGGGGATTTTTGTCATGTTGAAAATTATTGCTTTGACCTTAGTACTCTTTAGTACAACATCATGGGCCCTGGATTTAAAAGGATTTCAGTTTACAGATGCTTATCGATACTCAACCTTGGAAGATTCATATACTGAAAAATTCAATGGAAAGAATGTTTTCCTTGGAAGCTACGCCTATGTCAGATCGCCCTTTTACTACACAGACTCAAGCGTAAAATCCTTCAAAAAAGATATCATCAATTATAACAATGTTCTTTCACTGGGCTACTCACGTTATCTCACGGATAAATTGGCGATGGGTCTTGATGTCGTTGGTATCAACAATAAAGTCTACGACAAACAGTTTACTTCTTTTGGGGATATTAATCTTCGAGCTAAATATCTTCTTACGGAGAGATCAAGAGAATGGGGACTATCAGTAAACCCATTCATAACTCTACCCACAGGTAAAAAAACGAATTTCACCACAGCAAGAAGTCCGGGACTTGGTTTACGTTCTGTTCTTGAAAAGCATTTTAGCCAATGGCATTGGCTTGCATCAGCTGGTTATGAACACAATCCCAAAAAAAACTATCTCATCGTTGATCAAAGAAACCTTCTCTTGACTCAACTTGGGGTATCTTACGACCTCACGTCTACCTGGAATGCAAATGCTGAAATCATCCGAAACTTCACTCTCCAAGCTGATAACCGGCAGGATGAGGGAGACTATTTCCTCACTATGAAAAATAAAACCACATCTAACATATCTCTTTTCGGTGGTGCGGGTATCGCAGGGGCAGAGAAAGTTGAAAGAAACAACTACAATTTGTTTGCAGGATTTAAATGGCAAGAAGATGCTGAGAAAGAAAGACCAACTCAAGTTCAAGAACCAGTTAAACCGGCACAAACAAAAGTAGCTCCGACGAAGCCTCAAAGAAGAGCTCAAGAAAATCAGTACGGAAAATTGATTGCGATTGATAATATCTATTTCAGCAACAATAGTTTTGTCATCACAAAACCCGAGTTACAAAAATTGATGCGAGTCGTTCACGCCCACGCCATTCTTGGAAGCAAGTTCAGTAAAGTCATCATCGAGGGTTATGCAAGTACCCTCGGGGATACGGCGAAGAACGAAGTTCTTGCTCTGAGAAGAACTGAACAAGTCATGAACATCCTCAAGTCCAAGGGAATCGAAGCAGAAAAAATGGCGACTGTTAGCTACGGTGATCAAACTCAACAGGATCCAGAAGAGTGGAAAAATCGTAAAGTACAATTCAGAGTTTACCAAAGCCACTAAATCGTAGGCACTTGTAGCAGAAGGTCTAACCAAAGGTTAAAACATGAAAGAGACAAGAGTTAGCAAAAAACTAGATATTAAATATCCCATTATCCAGGGACCTTTCGGGGGTGGTTTATCTTCCACCAAACTCCTAGCAACCGTTTCAAATGCAGGGGGCCTCGGATCATTTGGAGCTCACTACTTGCCACCGGATGAAATCAAAATACTTTGTAGAGAAATTTTAACTCTGACGGAAAAACCTTTCGCGATTAATCTCTGGGTAAGTGATCAAGACGATAATGGTCTTCATATGAGTCGAACAGATTTTGAAAAAACCTATGTAGTCCTGAAGCCATACTTTGATGAATTGAATCTCCCTAAGCCTGAATACCCCTCACGTTTTGGAGAGAAATTTACCGAACAAATCGAAGCCATCCTGGAAGTAAGGCCACCTGTATTTAGTTTTGTATTTGGAATTCCTGATGTCGCGATACTGGCTGAGTGTCGAAGAAGAAATATTATCACCATGGGCACAGCAATCACTCCTGATGAAGCCATGGCTCTAGATGAGGCAGGGGTAGACATCATTGTTGCCACAGGCCTGGAGGCCGGAGGACATAGAGTATCATTTCTTAAAGAAGCAGAGAAATCACTTTATGGAACCTTGTCACTCATCCCTCAAACTGTGGATCGTGTTAAGGCGCCAGTTATTGCAGCTGGCGGTATCGCCGACTTGCGAGGAGTGAAAGCAGCACTGGCACTAGGTGCAGAGGGTGTTCAAATTGGTACTGCCTTTCTCGCTACGGAAGAATCCAACGCCAGTAATCTCCATCGCTTAAAACTCTTTAGTCCCGATGCTAGACACACAGGCCTGACTCGAGTTTACTCAGGAAGGCTTGCAAGAGGGATTGAAAATCGGATGATGCTTGAGCATGAAGTACATGCACCTTATCCTGCTCAGGGCTGGTTTACTGGAATAATAAAAGCTGAAGCAACTAAGCAAGGGCGTACAGACCTTATGTCATTGTGGTGTGGGCAAAGCGCTCCTTTGATCAAATACCATAATGCGGAAGAAGTTTTTAAGTCCTTAATAATAGAGAACATCCTCGTGGAATGAGGCTTACACCAGTAAATTCAGTCCTGATCTCAGAAAGTACAGAACGATACAAATGCTTCGTTCACCCGTCTAATTTTTTATTTTAATACTCGATTAATGTCTTTCAGGGCGTCCGAAATTTTTGCGATCTTCATGGGGGTGACAAAGATGGTGTCATCTCCAGCTACTGTTCCCAAGACTGTTAAGCGGCATTCATAATCAATAAAGCCCGCCACAAACATAGCACTTCCAGGATGCGTTTTAATAACAATCATCGCCTCATTATACTGTACGGAAAGGACCTGATCAGATAGTGATCCACGGTATGAACCTCTTGGATGGTCAACATTGCGATAGACCTGTTTCCCTCCTGCAAATTCTTTGATCACTCCCATATCATTTAAAATTCGCGAGACTGTTGACTGGGTGATCTTGAAGCCCTTGCTTTTCAGATGACTAGCGATCTCCGTTTGCGTACCAACAAACCCGTCACTAATAAGACCTCTGAGAACTTCTTTTAACTTACGCTTTTCTTGAATATTCATAATGTATATTTATGCATAAAAATGAATGGTTATGCAATAATGTTTTGTCTTGAGCTGTCGAGCAAAGCTATATCTCCACCACAAGGAGAAATACGATGAAGAAAAAATGTGTTCTAGCTTATTCCGGTGGACTCGATACTTCGGCGATCATTCCGTGGCTTCAAGAGAATTGTAACCTTGATGTCATTGCTTATTGCTGTAACGTCGGCAATCTACCACCAGCACAGTTCCTCAAAGAAAGGGCTATAAGACTTGGCGCTTCTGAGTTCGTTTATGAGGAAGCTGAATCCGAATTCGTACAAGAGTATGTTAATCCGATGCTTCAAAGCGGAGCTACTTATTATGATGACTACTTTCTAGGAACGGCCATCGCAAGACCTCTCATAGCAAAGAAGGTCTCAATATTCGCAAAAGATATTCAAGCTGATTTCATAGCCCATGGAGCAACTGGCAAAGGTAATGACCACTTGAGATTTGAGAGGGCCTGGGCTTATCTTTGTCCAAACATTAATGTTATCGCTCCATGGAAGATTTGGGACTATCGCAGCCGCGAGGAACTAGTTTCTTACCTCAAAGAAAAAAACTTTGTGTGGGGTGATAGTTCGAAACGCTATAGTGTTGACGTAAATACATTTCACCGCTCTTGTGAGGGCGGTGAGCTAGAAGATATTCAGATTCCATATTCGAGGAATGAAGTTCATGAATGGCTTTCCTTTGGAGCTAAGAAACCTGAAGACATTCTACTTACGATTAATAAAGGTATTGTCGTTGCAGTTAACGGAGAAAGTCTTACTCCCCATGAGACACTAGCACTTTTAAATAAGAAGGCAGGCAAATTCGGTATCGGGCTTTGTGACATCGTAGAAGAAAGATCGAATGGGATCAAGAGTCGAGGGATCTACGAAACTCCAGGTGGAACTCTTATTCACACAGTAATCAAGGCGATGAAGCAAATATGCTGGAGCCGAGAATTATATTCCATCTCGCAGATGATGGCGGACAGGTATGGGCAACTCATCTACGACGGTTTGTGGTTCGGTGACTCTCGACATGCCTTACAAAGCTTCTTCGTCCAGGCGTGTGAAATGCTTTCAGGGGAGATTCATCTGGAACTTAACCCAGGGGTCGTTAGAATCCTTAAAAGGAGCAGTCCGAACTCCCTCTATAAACCCCAAATAGTATCCTTTGAATCTGATTCGCTGGATATTCACAAAGCGGCTTTGGGATATACAAAAATCATGAATCTTTCCTCTCTAATTCAAGGCAAGAGGGAGGCAGGTATATGAAAGTTCTATCCACTGCACTTAATCATAAACAGTCAGAACATTTCTACCAGATCACTCATGGAGTCGACTGCGATCCCTACCTTTACCTGGAAGAAATACAGGTTCAAAAAGCATGGGCAGATGGTCTAAGAAATATAAATGTCCTAACTCCTGATGAGGCCTCAGATGTTCATCGCATCCTGAACTCCATCTCTGAAGAGATTCAAGAAGAGAAATTTAAATGGGATATTCACGATGAAGACATTCACATGAATATTGAGAGATTCATGACCAAACATCTTGGTGATTTAGGGAAGAAATTGCACTTAGGTAGATCCCGCAATGATCTCATCGCTACCACTCTTAAGAAGTATCTTGCGAACTACTGCATACAGATAAATCTTAAAATTCAACAGATTGTGAGTGCATTACTGCAAAACGCAAAGAGGGACATTGACATTATTGTCCCATCATACACTCACGCTCAAGCTGCACAACCAATCCGAATGGGGCATTTCTGGAATTATCATGCCTTAAATTTTGCTAATGACCTAAGACGATTTCGGTACGTTCATGAGAAACTTATGGATGTTATGCCATTAGGTTCTGGTGCCATCGCTGGAACTCATCTAGCTTTGGATCTCGAAGAAATCGCTGGGGAATTGGGGTTTAAGCATGCACCACTCAATAGTATCCACGGTGTTACTGACCGAGACGACGCAATAGAGTTCGCTAATGCCATCTCCATCTTCTCACTTCACGTAGTTAAGTTCTGCGATGATGTGATCTTTTGGTCTTCTACCCCAGTGAATATCATTAAACTTAGCCCACGGTGGTCATCTGGCTCCTCCATGATGCCAAACAAAAGAAATCCTGATCTTTATGAGATTCTTAGGGCAAGGTTTAAAAAAATAACCGATCTAGGAAGCCAAACCATGAAGCTGACAAGCGGCTGTATTTCCGGTTATGCTTCTGATCTCCACGAGCTAAAGAAGAATCTCATTGAAGTCATAAATCACCTTCAGGAGGTTCTTCCTGTCTTGCCAGAAGCATTCGAATCTCTTGAAATTGACACTTTCTCGGCCGAACAGCAGCTTTTAAAGGGAAATATCCTTGCTACTGACATCGCCAATAATTTTGTTGAAGATGGTCTAACCTTTAGAGACGCTTATGGGAAAGTTGCGGAGCTAGTCACATCCTGCAAGGTACCTAGAGGGGTCGGCGATTTTGAAAAATCGGTGGAAAGAAAAAAAAATCGAGGTGGAACCTCAAGAGAAAGAGTGCAGGAGACATCAAGGCTTATGGATTTACTCCTGTCTTAGAGTTTGATAACTCGGAATGAATGAACCTCGTCATTGTACAGTCACGTATCAAACGCTCGTATAAAAATCAAGGGCTTACGTTTCGGGTTGCGGTGACGAAGTTATGTCTCTGCAAATGTTTGTCCCTTGCAAATAGCCTAAAGTACTCGCAGTAACATTCATTAAATTATTATAGAGCATAGGCCGATAAGTAATCAGCAACAAAAATGATAGGTCTTTGCAAAGAGAGGCAGCAGTATGGGTAATCTGATAAATCCATCATCTAGATTTAAAGCCGAACATTCTTCATTTAAAAATCCAATTAAAATTCCGGCCCTGCTTACCGCTTTTGTCATAGGACTATCTCTATTTCAAAACGTTGCCATTGCTTCCACTCCGATTAATCAAGTAACCACATTAAGGAATGCTACACTCCGAGCATTACTTGAGCCAGAACAGTGTCGGGCAGCCTTTTCGGGGGTCTCAGCTAACATACTACGCGGACGCGGAAATGTTGTTCTTGATACATTTAAGTTGGCTCCAGACCTAGACCTCTCAAAAAACAGCTCGGTTCCCTCTTTGGGATACACAGTTAGCCAGGTATCCCTGCAGTCCCTTCAGCCTATGGTCTCTCTCGATAGGACCGAATCTATAAAGGCAACATTGGTCTTTTCAGGCACCCGGAGAAATGGCAGTCAGATTACATTTAGAATTGGAGAATTTAAATTCGACTTCGCTTCAAATAAGGCATTTGTTGGCTGTCAGCCCCGAGGTTACGTCGTTTTTGGTTTAAAGAATGTACTCGAGGCTCGGGCCGCTATTGAAATATCTCGATCAAGAGAGGCGATATTCGATTATAATAGGATTGTTGCTGATGCGATTGATCGCAGCAAGAAACCTTCGTTTGCCATTGAAGTTCCTGCCCGTGGAAATATCGGCTGGGCAGTTATGGATAGGATCTATTCCTATGGAACTACACATTTGCTTAAACAACACTCAGAATTGGTTACAGGAGAATTGTTAACGAGGGTAGACGATTACAGTGCAAGAGTTAGAGAGGAACTGTTAACAGTTGCTAATGGATCTTCAGCTGCAAATACTCCGAGAGATGTTAATTTTCAAGATTGGTCACAAAAAGGGTTGCTAGAGAATGCCCAAATTGCACTCGGAGTGGCCGCTGGCCTGGATTGGTACCGTGAATCACTTTCCCCCGATGAACGACTTCAGATCAGAGCCGCGCTTATCCGGAAGTCATTCAATATATTCTACGGAAATTTTCAATCTGAACGAGGAGATAAGCCTACAACATTTGCTGGTCCGTATAATGCGTGGTGGATTCGGTCCAGAAGCAACTGGAATCTGGTAAATAACGGATCTATGCTGGTCATGTTGAAGGTTCTAGCTTTCGAAGTTAACCCAAGAAGTGAACCTGAACTTGCGACGCAGATACAGAATCTATTCCATTGGATCACGCGCGAGTGGAAGAGCGGTGAGCCGTCCTCACTTTCATTCGGGATCCACATGCTATCTAATGGTGATGGAGGCTCATATGAGGGACCAAATTACTGGAACTATGCTATGCTTAACTTTGCTGCGATTATGGGGTCCTATTCTCTAAGTGAGGTTAATTTAGGAACCGTCTTATCAAGAGAACATTTTTTGGCCGCGGCTAGATTTGCGCTTGCGATGCGAAATTCAAACGCAATTCAGTTTAATTACTCAGATACTGGTGAAAGAGCATCCAGTTATCCCCCGGTTTATATGCTTGGCAGACTTTCTCAGAATGCACAAGTTACTCTTGCTGAACTACGCTTGCAGAGAATAGTTACTGCGCTTGATTCTAGAGTGAGTCTCGAGGACGCATTGGATTTATTTTGGCGCCGAGATGAAGATTTGAGAACTAATCCTTCTTCTACGTTACTACCGCAAGTTGCAATTTTCCCAAATACCTCTGTTGGCCGAGTGTCCGAAACATCTTCACAGTCTAATATGTATCTTGGCTTCAAAGGCGGGACCTCCGATTCACAACACCGACAGTCAGAGAATGGCAGCTTCGTGTTTGATGCCAATGGTGTGAGATTTGCCTCCGATTTAGGTCCTGATAGTTATTCTCTTCCAAATTATGGAGCTTGGTCAATCTACTACCGGCAGAGGGCGGAAGGGAACAACTGTTTGTCAGTAAATGGAGAGCTTCAAACGAATAGGGCAAACAGCACAATTGGTTTTTCAGAATCTGATGGTATCGTCAACACTTGGACCAACTTGCAAACTGCGTACCAAAACTCTACCGGGATATTTGGAAGAAATCTAAGGAATTATTTTAGGCACTTTTTCACCAATACCCGCCCAGGTCAGGCACAGCTAACAGTCCAGGACGAATTCACTCTTGCACCTACTAGTGAAACATTGCCAATTGTAACTTGGAATATGCATACTCAGTCAAATGTAGTAATCGAAGCTTCAAAAGCTCCCCAAGCTCAAAATAGATTAATTCTCCAACATTCCTCAGGAAAACGGATATCCGTTGTTGTCGATCTACAGAATGCAAAACTTGTGAGCATGGAATTAGTTTCGCCGCCTGCTATGAACTCACCCGGGCTTACAATCAGGGGCGTTACCTATTTACAAGGTTCCGGTCCTCTCCGCTCCGATATGAAAGTCCTCCGAATTAGAGTCCAACCCAACAATATGGGCCAACCAAATGTAATCAGGGTGAATTTGACGCCGGCAAACTCAGCTCTCTATTGATGAGTGCCAGGTGATTTGTAACATCTTTTCCCCATCTTCTTGCACCTCTAAATTAAGCTGAATGAAGATGGGGAGATTTTTGCCAACTAAAAATCAACATGATTCGCTCCAAAAACTCCATTAGCAAAGCTTTAAGAACTCTACTATCAAGGATCGACTAAGTCCTCAGAGGATTCGCTAGCACTGCCAATTACATATCAGCTGGCGCGTGCATTTCACATTCCACCAGGCAGGAGAAGTATGGTTAAAGACATGCATGAGGACATGTTCTTCATAAGTTTTTCTTATTATAATCGTTAAATACAAAATGCTTAATATAAAAGCCATCTATGAATGGCAAAGATTTACTTTATCTTGCGACTTTATACAAAAGCCTGAGGCTTTGATGGCGCTTTTTTGGGTAGGGGGGCGTACTTTTTTTCCAAGAGATGAGAGGATGAAAAATAATAAACTACACAAAAATTATGGCACTAAACTGAACGCAGTTTAGTTTAGTTGGGTACGGCGTGGCCTTCAATCTTTTTATACCAAGAATAGTTCAGAAAACCTTTCCCAATGGTGATGGTGACAAATCGTGCGTTGGATAGTTCCGCATACTTTAATCCTGAGATGCGGATGCGATTGGGAAGGTAGATCTCCGTAGAATTTCGAGGTGCATTAACTTCAAGATAGTAAGCATAATTCCTTCGGTCTTTATGGTCCTTGTACTCTTGTTCATAGGTTCCGAGTACCTTTGCTCTAATTTCCCAAGGGACGCTCTTATCTAAACCGATGTTGACGTCGCGCACGAGGGAAAGACCACCGATCGGTGTGGATAGGACTAGAACAACAGCACTCTCAATCATCACCCGGTGGGCGCGGGAGGATCCTCGCAGAGCGACTATCACAAGAGCTACGAATGACACCGTCAGGAGGATCCCTACGGCGAGGCCAGAATTGATGATCGGAATCGGATACAAATGTAGGTCTTCTCGGAAGAAGTACCATTCAAAGAATCCAGTCCAGGCATAGGCGGCCAATGAATAGATAAGAGCTTCGATGATGAAAATTTTGACCGCAAACGGATCCGGCCTTAATTCTCTACTGAGACGTCCTAGCTCGCCGAGCGATTGCAGGAGTGCTAAGCACCTTTGAGCTAAGTCCAGAGGAGTCTTTTGACTTACACCGAATTAGCACCAAAGCGTGGTTCCATCCCAGGAAATTCTCTGACAGCCTTGGCCGAAAAGACCACGAATAACTTCGCGAAGCTTCGGATCTCCTTTGATAACTTGGTGAAACGCCGGCGCATCGCTGGCAATTTAAAACGACTGATCGAAGTCTCCGTCCCCGGTTTGGACTTCTTCGTTCATCATCAGGCTCTTAAAAAGACGATCCCAGTAACCTTCCTTTGTGATCGTGAACACCGAGGGACACTTGAAATCGATCCCGACCCGCGTGCCAACAAGGACATTACTTTTCTTTTGCTGGTGGATGAAATAGGGATTCCCCTCAACTTCGCCACTTGAGAACCCTCTGGAAAGAACTTTTCCCCGAAGTCGATAAAAGAAGGCTCCGAACATGACGGCCAGCTTGATGAGAATCCACATGAGCGTGTCCTATTTAGGACGAAGCTCGTGTCGGAAGAAGATTCCTTCGTCTCCGAACTCGGACGCCAAGAACTCGGACGTCGTCACGAGGTCGCCGACGTGCTCAGAGTCCTTCAAGAAGGTTTCAACGTCGCTCGGCGCGTATTGCGAATAGTCGTAGGAACGGTGCTTCTCCGAAAGAATGCGCACTTGATAGATCGTTCTCCCAGCAGGGATGCTGAGTAGATCCTCGCGTACATCGTGCTCCTCCGAGGAAAACTTTAGCTCCGGATGTGGGACGAAGAAGATCTGGCGCGGAGAAACGGCGGCCTCTGGCCTTTTGCCTTGGGCGTCCACCGAGGCCATGTCATTCACCGCAAGTTCCTCTGGGTATCCAGAAACGCGACGGAAAATTTTGTGAACGAGCTTTTGCCCAAGGCCCGCACTTATGGGAACGATGTTCGACATCGGGTGCTTGAAGAAATTGAAGTCTTTTTCCTGGCCTTCGAGGGAAACAAGTGCGGAAACGTTAGCACTGGGTGCCCCATCTCGGAGAACCTTAAGTGCCAATCCCGGAGCGACTGGTCTTGATCCGACCGGTCTATAGGTCAGAGACAGGCGCACAAGTGCGCACTCCGCTCCCTGAAAGATGCCCGTGTACTTTGAACTTATAGGGACAAGCTTAACCTTTGCCAAGACGCCGCGATGGTGGAGGTATTTCTTCCAGCCTGGAGGCGAGAAGTCGGAATGCAAGCTTCCTTTCTTGTCGATCTCTTGAACGCTCATGCCAAGGAGCTGCGGAAACCCGAACTTACTGTGGGGGGGAAGCTCCCGGTGTACGCTCGCCACGGCTTTCTCCCAAAGAACCTCTTGCTTTTCGCAGCCTCGGAGCTCTTCGTAGTTCGCGGGGATGGACGCCGGTGAACGAGGTTCACCGTTTTGGGTCTCGTTGAAGAGCATCGCGGCGGTCGCCAAGAGGACTACTCCAGCTGAAAGACCAAGGTAAGTTTTCTTATTCAAGCTTCCTCCGCACCAAAAAGACCGGCAAAAACGATAAGTTAATTAAATGATACCTAGGCCGTAAACCATATGGGGAAAAAACTTCGTGCCTACTCCCAGCTAGGCTTTGGAGATCAACCTAGATTTGAACTTCGCCATGATCCATGCGGGTCCAACCAAAAGAAACAAGAGGTTCTGAAGGAAAGATGGGTTTTTACCCTCGACTTTATGGCCCCAGAACTGACCGATCCACGCCAGGACAAAGAGAAGAATGTTTGTTTTCAGGAAATGCTCAAAAGGGGCAAAAATGTAGCAGGTGCTAAGAGAAATTAAGATCAGTATGATCATGAGGGAGAAATAAGAGCGAAGAGATCGGTAATAGAAGATCAAAGATAACCCGCTCAACCCCACCGCCAGGAACGGGGAAATGGAATAGAAAAAGGCCACTACATTGAAGAATATGATGGGTACACAAATATAATGCACGAGTTGATTGGTCTTATTTTGATGGGAAGAGGAATAGGTCAAAATCAAGTCATTCTCACTCATTTTTTTCTCCAACGGTTTTCATTTATCACGTTATTATAGAAGAAATGTAATTTTGATCGAAGTAAAAGGAATTTACATGAAAAAAATTATCTCTGTTGGGGCCGTAGCTACCGGACTTTTGGTCGTGTCTTGCGCATTAAATAAGACCAAACCGGT
This sequence comes from Pseudomonadota bacterium, assembly GCA_027487685.1. Lineage (GTDB taxonomy): Bacteria > Bdellovibrionota > Bacteriovoracia > Bacteriovoracales > Bacteriovoracaceae > Peredibacter. The sequence continues at coordinate 24,589 of JAIYDC010000019.1, forward strand.
TACGACGGCAAAAAATCATCAAACTGCTGACCGAATGCCTACTTCAGAGGATGCTGAAGAATCTCCCTGGACGACCTGGTCCAGGAGAGGAACCGTCGGTGGCCTCTACGTCCTAAAGGGGATCCGAGAGAACCTTCTGAAAATCAGCCTTCACGACCCACACATCGACTACTCGAGTTACGCTCCTGTCGACTGCTCAAAGCAGAATACCAGGTTTAGAAGCGCCGATGGGACTTGTAACAATCTTGCCAATCCAAACGTGGGTGCCGCTGGAGTAGCCTTCGGCCGTAACGTAGCTCCGGAGTTCATCGACCAAGATGCCGAAGAAAAATTGATGACTCCAAACCCTGCTGAGATCTCAAAAGAATTTTTCACAAGAGATGAGTATAAAGAAGTCCCATTTTTGAATATGCTCGCTGCAAGCTGGATTCAATTCATGAATCACGACTGGCTTACGCATGGTCCGAACGCAACGGAGAATCCACACCGCGTACCAATGCCCGATGGATCAGAGGTCACCGTAGATCGTACGAAAGAAACCGTGACAAGATCTGGGGTTAAAGGGACCTTCAGTAAAGTGACGAACAACGATGTGACGCACTGGTGGGACGGTTCCCAGATTTACGGCAGCAACCAGGCCGAGCAGAATAGTCTACGATCCTTTGAAAAAGGGAAGATGATCACTGTTATAGAAAACGGAAGAGAGCTCCTCCCGAAGGGAACTGACCTGAATCCGGCGAACAATCGATTGAATCACGGCCACGAGCTCACTGGGTTTCGAGATAACTGGTGGGTTGGCCTTAGTATGCTCCACCACCTCTTCGTTAAAGAGCACAACGCGATCGCTGAAATGCTCATCAAGAGGCACGTGACCTTTGACGAGGGGTCGAAGAAATGGATCTGGAACCAAGCGGGTCTTTTAAACAGAATAGGTAACGCTGTCAGGACAAACGACAGAGATGTCTTTTCTTTCACTGACAAACAGCTCGATGAGCACGTGTTCCAGACCGCTCGCTTGATCAACGCTGCAGTCATGGCGAAGATCCACACCGTCGAATGGACTCCAGCGATTCTCCCGAACAAAGTTTTGAAGAAGGCGATGTACACCAACTGGTACGGCCTTGCGAACCCGCAGACGTGGTCAAAATTGATTAAGAATATCCCTGGATTTAACAAAGTTAAATGGTTCGAGGATCTAAATACCGGGTATACCATCGGCGGGATCGTCGGTGATAGAACAAACGACTACGGTGTTCCCTACAGTATTACGGAAGAGTTCACTTCCGTGTACCGTCTTCACTCCCTCCTGCCTGAGAAGCTTTACTTCAAAAAGCTTGATAATCAGAACGAAGTCGAAGCCGTTCCATTCGGAGCGACTCGAAACGAGAAGACATACTCCATCATGGCGAACAATGACTTAAAAGACTTGTTCTACTCATTCGGGACACAAAAGCCCGGCCAGCTTGTGCTTAACAACTTCCCTCAGTTCATGCAGAAGTTAACCATCCCGGGTCACGGCGTGATGGACCTTGCGATGGTTGACATCATTCGAGACCGCGAGAGAGGTGTTCCTCGCTACAATCAATTCCGGAGAGGAATTGGTCTTAGACCGATCCGCAAGTACGCTGACTTTTTCCTTGATGGAAAGGCCAAGGATGCACGCCAAGAGGCGATTCTGGCCAAGTTCAACAGCGTTTACGGGAAAGATGCCCAGGGGAATGATAATGTCGAAGACGTAGACCTCCTAGTAGGAACATCTGCTGAAGAAGTACGCCCACTAAACTTTGGCTTCGGCGAAACTCAATTCCACATCTTCGTGCTGATGGCTTCAAGACGCTTAATGGCGGACAGATTCTACACAGCTAACTACCGCAAAGAGTACTACACTCAAGCGGGTCTGGATTGGATTGACAACGAGGGCTACATGCACAAGGTCATAGTCCGTCACATGCCTGAACTAAAACCGAAATTAGAAGGTCTTGAAACTGCTTTCTATCCTTGGAAAAACTAACCGCACTTGATCTCAGGAGAAGGCCTAGGCCTTCTCCTTTTCATTTGCCCCCTAAACCAGCTATACTTTCTCAATGAATCTCACTTGGTTAGGGACAGCAGGCTTCATCGTTAAGAGTCCGGAGGGCGAGATTGCCTTTGATCCTTTCCTCTCCCGCGGCTCAGGTGCCAAATCCCCTTTCACTCCTCAATCATTCCAGAACACTCGCGCGCTTTTCGTCGGGCACGGCCATTTCGACCATACCTTTGATGTCCCTGAAATCGTCGCTGGATCTGATTTAAAAGTGTTTGCACCAGGGCTCACGGGTCAGGTCCTCAGGCTACGCGGAGTACCCGCCTTGCGCCTCATCAAGGCCTCCAATGATGAAACTCTCTTTAAACCATATAAGATGCGTGCTTTTCACAGCTCTCATTCAAAATTCGACCTCCCCCTGGTCTTAAGCACTATGAAAAGGTGTGGGGTTAAAGGATGCCTGGAGGCCTGCCATCTCGGACTCGCCTACCCCAAGGGGCTGGTCCAAACCTACTTCTTTGAACTGAAAGGAAAGAAAGTGCTTTTCATCAGCTCAGCGGGTTGCACCAACCAGGAGCTTGAAACCTACCGGAAGCTCGAAGTGGACTATCTCCTGGCCCCACTTCAAGGGCACACTTCAATCCAGCAAATCGCTGCCCGGATGACCTCGATCATCAATCCTAAGGTTGTTATACCTCACCATCACGATGACTTCTTCCCCCCTCTGTCCCAGAGCATTTCTGTCGAAGGGTATAAAGAACAGCTCACTTCACATGGGTTCCAAGGAAAGGTGCTCGAGATTCCTCTCTTTGACGACGCCCAAATCTAAGCCTCAGTGAATAAAAAAACCCCAGACTAGCTGGGGTCGATGCGAGAATCTTGGTGGAATAATTATCTGCTGCCTTCTCCGTTTTCTGGGTGCTCATAATACATGAGAAAGTCATCAGGATTTTCAGGATTAATCAAGGCAAGCTCTACGACATCCTGATTTAAGGATTTCGATGCATCAAAAATGTCGATGAAGAGTCCAATTCTTCCCTGAACGATTTCCTTAGTCTTCTCATCCCCGGTGCCTGACTGGAACAAGAACATACCATCTCGTGGCTCCGTGGCGGTGAAATGACCTTGTAAGAAGGCAGAAAGTGGATTGGTGAACATCTTGCTGCGTTTATCAGTGGAGAGGTGGGACATATTTGGATTGAGCTTAAATTCCGCGTGGTCCTTGCCTTCCACTTGTGAGAGGTCCAAAACGACATCGTCTACTTTGTGGTACTGGGACAGATAGGGGCCGGGCAAATAGTTCTTTCTCCAAGTAGATTCGAGCTTCGCCTTTTCATAGGCCAACTTGGCCGTGCCGTACTGAATGCCATTAGATTTATTGTCATCCTTCTTTGGGAAGAAAATCTCCTCTGGCCCATCTTCTCTGACACTGCTTATCGTCGCTCCTTCTAAGGGATGCTTCAGATTATCGTCAGTTGAGAGCGTGAGCACCCGAGGAGTCCCTACTCTTTTCGCTTCAATGCGGTCCTCGACAACACTCAGAGGCCACATGTTATAAGAACCTGCCACTTCGCCAGGCACAACCTCGTAGGCGGAGATGTTGCTGGTGATGTGCTTCAGGTACCCTGTACGGTTAGCAATGAACGGAAGTTTGTTAGAGGCGATGTAGCTTGGTGCCATTTTCAAGAGGTCCACGTACTCGAGTAAAATACCATGGTACTTTTCAGGCTCCCCTTCTACAGCTTGGAGGTAGATCCGAATCGCAGGTTTATTTGGCCCACGGCGACCAGGTTTATACTGAGCAACCCCCAAGTAAGTGCCGTTGAGGTCTCGACTGATCGAGGCTATCTTCCTTGAATCATTTTTAGTCGTACTTGCGCAAGAGACGATGAAGAACAGGGAGAGGTAGAAAGGAATTCGTATCATAGTTGCTCCGATGAAAACTGGGACCAATATAGCTTTTAAAAGTATGTCACCCTTGAGTAGCAGGGGGAAGGAGCGACAATATTTTCCTTAATTCTGACGGATCAAGCACTTAGAGAGCAGATCCTCTTTAAGTTCAGATCGGATTCCATAAGGCGATCGAATTCGTCAGCTACTTTGAGAGGATCGTTACTTAAGTCAGTACCAAAGACCTTTGTAAGATTCTGCTGAAGGCTCAAGAAAACCTTATCTTGATCAGAAGCATTACAACCATACAGGAAAGCAGCTGCGGCCAAATAGTCACCTTCTGCACGGACAATGTCTCCTTTCAGATAGGCTGCATTATCGGCAACGAAAAACTTTCGTTCATCCTCAGAAATCCCACCGATCATCCGGCAGTCACCGGTGGAAGTAAGAAACTGGGAAGAAAAGGTTGAGACAGAAAAGAGCTTGTAATAGATCTTCTCCGTCTTTCCCAAGCCTTTGCCGCCTCCGGGGAACACTTTGGCACATCTCTTTCCACTGAAGGCAAAGGAATCGTGAGCACTAAAATAAAACATGAGAAAAAACAGGATGAGGTAACGCTTCATACATTCTCCACTTAAGTGATCAAACGTCTGCTAAATTACAGAGCTGAAGGATTTCAGTATCTGACTGCATAATGGTGTGCAGTGCTTCTGAAGCTTTTAACGGGTAATGATCCAACTGTGCTCCAAAAATTTTGGTCACGTTTTTCTGGAGTCTCAAAGCGACGCTTCCAATGACCCCAGGTTCGCAGCCATAAAGAAAAGTCATGGCCGAGAGATAGTCTCCTTCTGCACGGACGATGTTGTTTCTTATATGACCTGCATTGTGAGCAATGAATTGCTTCTTCTCACCATCAGATACCCCGCCGATCATTTTGCAGCTACCGGTCGATGTAAAAAACTGCCCCGTCGAGGTCGTTGAGTAAAACAACCTCATAAAACCCTGCTCGGCCTTTCCCATGTAGTTGGGGGGAACGAATAACTTAGCACAGCGAGATGCCTTGAAGGCATGGGCCATCTGAAGCGGCAGCAGGATCAGGAATAAAATGAAATAGTGTGATAACTTCAGGCAACCCTCCTTGGGCCAAGAAGACTCTTCCTAGGTCTAGTAGTATTGTAGGTGAGAGCAAAATATTTGCATCAAATTTTCAAGCCACAAGGCCGAGACTTACGGTCAGCTAAAAAAAGAAGTAGCTCGCGAGTTGAAATTCATGCTGACCACTTTCCGTGTAAATAAGACTACTCGCCCCAACTCCATACTTGATGGTTGAAAAGCGGATTTCATTAGAAAGGAAGGACTCATTCTGACTTTCATCCCTTAGACCAAAGAAAGTATGACCTTTGAGATTAGAGGCCAATCGCAGATAGAATCCGATGTCTCCCCCCACCGTCGGCTTGAACTTATCATCCGAAGTGGAACGATAGACTGCCTCTAGGGTCGGCAGTAGGTAGGCAGTCATGCTGGAAAATTTTCTTGCAAGACCTAGTCCTCCGGAAAGGCCATGTTTTTGCCTCTCACTCCCCTGAAAATGATCCCGCCAGCCCCCGGCCCGGGCCTTCCATGAAAGAGCACTCTTCGATTCACTCATGTCTCGCAGGTTAAGCATGTTCACCAGTGAATACTCTTCGACCTGAAAACGATGCCCATCACTGAGGCCAACAATGTTGAACACCTCGAGACTTGTGTCGGACAGATAGGATGTGTGGTTGTCCATAATGTCATGTAAAGCTCCACGGATGCCAAAAGTCGTCCAAGCTTCCCTGGCCCGATTCAAATATCCTAACTTAAGCCGACGAGAGCCATGCCCTTTGTGTGGTGCGCTTCCTAAGAGGTAGTCATAATTGGGCTTAGGCGAGCGCAGCGGTATGCTGGCGCGAGCTAGCATGAGACGTTGCTGGAGCTTCAACGTCCGGACATCTTCTTCAAGGAGTTTCTTCTCTTGATCGATCTCGAGCTTCAGAAGGGCCGCATCTAGCAAGGCTGCTGCCTTCGACCTCTCATCTTGTGCGAATAGGTCTGGGTTCTCGATGACTCGTGGGAGGCTCTTTAGGTCTTTATCAGAGAGAGACTCACTTAAGTGCATAGAGACTCTCTCGGGTGACGGTCTAAAGCTCACAGATCTTATGAGACCTTCCTTCTCGATGACCTTGAGTGTATCCGACGGCAAGACGTAGAACCGCGAAAGCTGGGCCACGAGATTGAGTTCAGGCTTCGCGGCTTCAAGAACTGTGAGCATGTGGTAAGAGCAGTTCTCCGTCATAAAATAGTAATCAAAGTGATTCCGACCAAGCTCCCAGAGGTGATCCACCAAGAAATCGACTTCTTCCTGATTGAAGTTGAGCTGATAGCTCCAGAGATCCCTCATTTCGGAATTATTGTATTCGTGAACTTTTGCGTAGTACGGAATCGCGCGGAACTCTCCGGGAAACCCACCAGTGAGTCCTTTAAAAATGTAAGCAATGACTCCTGACGAACCGGTCTCCGCCGCGTAGCTTACGCCAGTGTCTATGAGCTCATGGGCCGGACTCGGCTCTTCGGTTTTCCCGAGCCGCATGAACGTGTGTCCAAAGCTGGAGGCCGGGTTAGAGAGAAAGTAACTGGAGAAAACGATGTAGACCGAGCGAGCAGAGACCTGCTTTCTGAACTCATCAAGTCGATGACACTTTGTCTTCTGCGGGGGGAGTGCAAACCCCGTTTTTCTTAGCCATCGGACCCGAGCAGGAAAACGGCAAAAGCTATTCCTGTCCTCTTCATGATCTTGCTGTTCCAGAGAAAGAATAAGAGCGGCGAGTTCCTCCTCTGGGGAGTTTCTACCTCCTGGAGAGAGGAAGAAATCTTTGCCATCTGCCTGGGAAACATAAGCTCCAGGCCACTGCTTTTGATAATGGAGAAGCTTGAGCCATTGAGGGTCCCGCGAATGAACGCGGGCGCTGAGAGCTGAGGAACTAAAAAGCGCCAGGGTAATTAAAGCGCCGAATACTTTTCTGGTCATCGGTTCCAAATAACAGGTTAGAGGAGTACCTCTTTAATATAGAATTTTGAGGTGTCATCGGCAATGAGACCGATTGAAATGAATGAACACCTATTAGGGCCGGAGGTTCCGTATTCGGTGGGTTTATCATCGTGCGCCTTTCCATATTTGGCCATCCCATTACAATTCCTCCTATGAAGCTAAAATCCCTTGGTCTTAGAACAGACCTCATCTTCACAAGGCAAGACGGAGAGATCCACGATCGTGGAAGCTACATCGTCGTTAAGACGAACTCAAACCCGAATTTTTTCTGGGGAAACCTGCTGGTCTTTGACACCCCACCTACGCCCAATGTCCTACCGGACTGGGAACGTCTTTTTGATCAAGAATTCATCGGAACTGCTAGTCAGCATAAAACCTTCGCCTGGGACTCGGAAGTGATCGGAGAGGTCAAACAATTCGAGGAGGGCCTTTACCGATTTGAACGAAGCCTCGTATTGACGGCCACGGTCGATCAGATAGTCCCACCAGCGCACCTTAACTTAAGCCTCCGTATCCGCACTATCAAAGATTCTGAATGGGAGAGCGTCATTAGAGTGCAGTCGGCGACGAATCCTCAGTATGGTGCCTTCTACGCTAAGCAGGCCCATACGTACCAGAAGATGATAAGAGATGGAGTAGGTCTATGGTTCGGGGCCTACTTAGGCGATCTCCTGGTTGGAAGTCTGGGACTTTTTAGAGAGGATGAGATCGGACGCTTTCAGATCGTAAGCACTGATCCTGCCTTTCAGCGGCAAGGAATTTGTGGGACCCTCGTTAACCGGGCGTCGCAATATGCTTTGTCCGATATGGGGCTCAAGAAGCTTGTCATGGTCGCGGATGAAAACTATCACGCTGCCAGAATCTACGAATCGGTGGGGTTAAAAAAAAAAAAAAAAATGTATGGGGTTTGCTGGCCTGGGCCTAATCCATAAACGAGGGAAGACGGTTCTCACCCATAGATTTGGGATACGAGTTTACAAACCACTCGATTTGCCGAAGAAAATGATTAGCAAAGTCGCTGGATAACTATAGAATCCCTAGCAGCGGAAAAATATGAAAGACAAAAATCTGACCCCCTCAAAAGACCCTCTCCACGGGAAGACCCTCGAGTCCATTCTCACCGAGCTGGTTGATTTCTACGGCTGGGAACAACTTGGAAACATGATCAATATCCGGTGCTTTCAGTCTGATCCCAGCATGAAATCGAGCCTTACCTTTCTTCGCAAAACCCCCTGGGCCAGGAAAAAGGTCGAGGACCTCTATCTGCACATGAAAAGTTCTCTGTGAAGACCTCCCCCTTCTTTTCTGTTTGCCGCAAGCTCGTTCGTCAAGGAGATGAGTTTCTTGCTCACCATTCTGTCGGCTTTCATAAGCGAGCGACAGAGCTCTTGTGCCAGGTAAAACTCCCTGAACTCTATAATTACTCAGAGCTAGTTGAGTACTCCTTTCGAGACCAGTTCCGGCACGAACAAAATTTCACTTCCTCCGAATTTAGCAACCTCCCCTTAACCGTCGTACGGGGCGAGCACTGTTTCATCGACGTATACTTCTGGAGACGAAATCCAACCACTATCCACAACCATCATTTCACGGGAGCATTCCAGTGTCTTCACGGGAAGAACCTCGATACAGAATTTTCCTTCCGGAAGTCTAGTCAGCTAACGCGATTCCACTCCCTAGGGGACCTCGTCGAGCACCAGACTCGAGAGGTCAATTCTGGGGATATCCAGACCATAGACCTTCAGGATAAGTTCATTCACCAGAATCACCATCACGGGGATCTCACCGTAAACCTCTGCTTCCGAACTCCTGATGCTCAGGGGAAGAACTTAGCGAACTTTCTTTATTCAGGGCTTCGATATGAGAAAGATCGGGCCGCATTGGCGCGGGCCAAGCGACTTTATGATTTTGCCCTCATCGATGATCTTAATCCGAAGAAGCTCAACATTACCCTAAGTGATGCCTTCAATTTTATTCTCAATACTCATGGTTCGGGTACTTCACATCCACGGATTCTTAGTCTTCAAAAACTTCTTCAGAAAAAAATTAATCAAGAAACAGGGACTGATATTTTAAAGCTTCTTCACGCCCATGACCAACGTCTTGAGGAAATTCAGTCAGAGTATGAGTAGACCCTGTCCCCATGATGAATGTCCGAATAATCTTGCCTGATTAATCTTCCAGACGAATGTCTGAAAGATTAACTTCAAAACTTTGCTTAGAATCGTCTCCGTCAATAGAGATCCATAGCGCGGCAACATCTATAGGACCTTCAAAGATCTCTTCGATGGAGAACTCAGGCGTCGCAAGACCTACGATTCTTTCTACAAAATACTTCGAAAGAGGGTGCTCTCGCTCTTTCCAACGGAGTGTCTGAGAAGAGAGATTTAGGAATAACACTTTTTCGATCCCTGCGTTTTTAGGTGCTAGAGATTGAAGCTTCAAAACCCAGTCCGGGGCAATTTTCCGCTCGAACCACCCTAGCCTAGTTTTACCTGGGAGGACGAGGCCAACTCTCAAAACGAAATCGTCGGCACCCTTTTCTCCTTGTTCGAGACCAGTCGGGAACTTAAGAACGCCCCTGACTGTACCTTTAAAGTTAATCTTTTTGATTCGCTGATGAGTGCTCAAGGGATAGATTACTGGTGAAGCTGAACTCTTGACGGAGATTTCCATCCCCTGCTCAGACCACGTAACAGTATTGGCCTTGATGTTCTTGTAAGAAAGGACTTCCCAGCCCAACGGACTTTTTACAGGGATGACGAGAACACCAAGCATTGAAAGGTATGCTGAAAATCTTATAAACATATATTCCTTTAACTAACCTCTTCTCCAAGTATGAAACCATTTCAGCAAGCGGAGTACCTGCTCTGGCCGATGGGCCTTCTTCCAATTTCCTGCGGTGTATTTTATCGCCTCCGGGAATGTGGGATAAGCATGAATAGTTCCAAGAATTTTATTGAGACCAATCTTGTGTTTCATCGCCAGTGTAAACTCTCCCAGGAGCTCACTGGCCCTCGTGCTGACGATGGTCGCCCCCAGGATCTGATCCGATCCTTTGGCGACGATCACCTTGATCAGACCATGGTCTTCATCCTCAGTAATGGCCCGGTCTAAATCGGAAAGTTCGTAGTGAACGAGTTCGTGTGGGATTCCTCGATCTTTTGCCTCTGTCTCAGAAAGACCTACCCGTGCAATTTCGGGGTCCGTAAAAGTACACCAGGGAATAACTCGGTAGTCTGCCTTGAAAGAGACGAGTGGCGCGAACAGGGCATTCACCGCCGCGAACCAGGCCTGATGAGCTGCCGTATGGGTAAACTGGTAGGGACCTGCACAATCCCCGACCACGAAAATGTTTGGATACTTGGTCCGCATGTAATCGTCGTGTGCAAATGTTCCAGTTTTAGAAATATCTAGTTTGAGTTTCTCTAATCCCGGAAGTTTCGTATTCGCTCGACGTCCAAGTGCTACGAGACAGTAATCAAATGCAAGCTCGAGCTCTTGACCATGAGACTCGGCGACGAGGATCTCTTGATCATTCTTCTTCATGAATCTGACAGCTGTATGATTCCGATAGATGCGGACACCCTCTGATAATAACTTTTCGACGACAATGCTAGAAACATCCGAGTCTTCGCGCGGAAGAATCTGTGGTCCGGCCTCGACCATTGTAACCTGAGTACCGAGCCTCTGAAAGGACTGCGCTAACTCCACTCCGATGGGTCCCCCCCCTAAAACCACAAGTCTCTTAGGAAGCTCTCTCAACTCCCAAATTGTATCGGACGTAAGGAACCGGGCATCGGCCAGACCGGGGATCGGAGGGAGTAAAGGCTTCGCCCCAGTGGCAAGAATGATATTTCTCGTAGAATGGACTTGGCCATTCACTCGGACTTCCCAAGGACTTAAAATCTCGGCCTCTCCGCTGATGCAATGGACTCCAAGTTCGGTGTACCTTTCCACTGAGTCATGGGGCTCGATCTTAGAAATGATCTTCTTTATCCTTGCCATGACTTTGGTAAAGTTGGCCTCTGAGCTTTGAACCTCGATCCCATATTTCTGCGAGTTCTTAATGAGGTTTGCAACTTTAGCACTCTTGATGATCGCCTTACTAGGAACGCACCCCGTATTGAGACAATCTCCGCCCATCTTGTGTTTTTCGATCAACGCGACTTTTGCATTCACAGCGGCACTAATATAGGCACTCACGAGGCCTCCGGCCCCTGCTCCGATAGCGATCACATCGTAATCAAACGACCTGGGCCTGCTCCATCCTTTAAAGATTCTTCTTTTTCGGAGAACCTTAAGAACTGAATTTAAGAGAATCGGGATCACTCCAAGGAGTGCAAATGATACGACGAATGAAGGCGATAAAATTCCTGAAACGGACTCAAGCTTGGCCAGCTGAGTGCCGGCGTTAACGTAAGCAAATGTTCCAGGGAGCATGCCCACTTGGCTCACGAGAAAAAATCTCCAGGCCTTGAAATCCGTAAGTCCCATGAGAATGTTGATCAAGAAAAATGGGAATACAGGAACTAAGCGCAATCCGAAAAGATAAAGGCTACCTTCTCGTTCGACACCAGCATTAATCCGCGCCAAATTTTCAGCGTACTTGGCCTTTATGAAATCTTGGAATAAAAACCTCGCTGCCAGGAATGCAAGTGTTGCACCTATAGTGCTAGCGAAGGAAACGATGATCATCCCGTGGTACAAGCCTAGAAACGCTCCCCCCGCCAAAGTCATAATCGAAGCACCCGGAAGAGAGAGACCAGTAATAAGAATATAGAGACTAAAATAGGCCAGGGAAAAGAAGAATGGATCGCGCGCATAGGAGTTCCGGAAAGCTTCAGAGTTCCCTTTCACATAATCAATACTTAGATAATCTGTTAGCCCCCATTTAAATGATAAAGCGATGAGAACTCCGAGAAGCAAAACCAAAAGAGCTTTTTTCATTGAAACCTTTAACGCTTAACGCCCCTGAAATTTTTAGATCGTAACATTTGAGCAATTTTGGGACAAATAATTACAAGATAAATAAAACGCCTCTAGAAAACCTCCTTACCTAGACGTAGTTATCTCCGAACAGATAGAGTCAAAGGTATGAGTCTTTCTTTATTAACCCTCTCTCTTTTTTTAGCTGCTTGCACCTCTTTTCGAGGGCAGAAGCAAGTCCCGTGCGCTGATGATTCGGAGCGCTCTCAGACTCGGTCTAATGAATTGAAAGAGATCGCAGCAGCGGATCAAAAGGACAGAGACGATTTCTTTGAGCAAACCTCTGAAGGACTTCGCAACCTATCAGCTAGAGACTCCCAAAGGCGTCAGCGAGTTGGAGAGATTTTCCGCGAGGGCTGCTTCATCACGGCCCAGGACTTTGCAGCAGGAGCGCTCGTTTTTCAGCACGGAGATGCTCCGGAGCATTATCTTCAGGCATTCCACTGGGCAAATCGCGCGGCAGATCTTGGTGATAATTCCCAGCGGCAGTTGGCCACATCTGCCATTGATAGGTACTTGATCGCGCGGGGTCGACGGCAGCTCTTTGCTAGCCAGGCCCATAAGGCGAATCTCTCCAAAGATGGTTGCTGGTGTCTTCGGCAAGTCGAAATGAGTTATCCAGATGAGAAGCGCAAAACTATAACGGGAAGAACTCTCTTTGAGGCGCGAAAATGGATCCAGAAACTTAACCATGCTCGCCATTGTCCTAGCACGGACTGTGAAGAGAATCTTGAACCTTCTCCAGAAGGGTCAGTGCCAGGGCTCTGGTAAGGGAGGATATCGTGCAGATCACAGAGAGAATTATTGAAGATTCGATTCTCGCTCCTTTAGGGGCAGCTTCTCTTCGGCCCGATACCAAAATTATTTCAGGCCGGAACTGGTACCAGGTTATGACCCCTTCAGTGAAAACAGAGTCACTGAATGAAGTCATCATTTCACGGATCGAAAAAAGCGACCTGGAGCAAAAAGTCCGCGAGGTCTTCGCAATGTACGCAGAGCACTCCCTACCCTTCAAGTGGCTAACCGGACCCATGTCAGCACCTGATGAGCTCCGGGCCATGATCGCTCCCCTCGCAGAAACCTCATGGGGTTTCCGTGGGATGGCGGCGAGCTGCGATCTAGAGCTTGCCGGACCGGCAGAGGCCACAACGGAGCTGTTAACAGAACATAACTTAGATGCCTTCCTGGCGGTTTTCATAGAGGGGTGGAACCAGAGGGAGTTTAGTGACAATTTTGAGCGAGAGTTCCGACAAGCTCTCCTCCCTAACTCTCAAAGGGCCTACTACCTCTCGCGCTACAAGGGCGAAGCGGCCGGGGTAGCAGGTACTATTTTTAAGCCGACCTATGGGTACCTCACGAGTAGTGTCGTTCTTTCTAAGTTCCGAGGGCTAGGGATCTATAAGTCGCTGGTGCGGGAAAGATTAAGTGATCTTCGCGCACGGGGATTTACTCATGCTGTTACCCAGGCGAGGGAGGCCACCTCGGCACCAATCCTTGAACGCCTTGGTTTCGCAACAACTTTCAAAGGCACGGTCTATCGTTTTGCCGCCGGAACGCGGATCTAGCCTAGCTTCGCCGGACTCACTTCACCATTGTCGGTGCTTCCTGAGCTCGATCTGAGCGAGCGAAATACCAGATGAGGCCGACACCGAAGAACGTATAGTGCCTGTTCTTAAAGAGTGGGCTGTCTTGGTAAACGGCCCCATCGAGATAATCATAACGAAGGAAGGGAAGAATAAGGACCTGGCCAAGGCGCTTTGAGAGCACCACACTTCCTGAAACTCCACTGTACCCGCGCCGCCCTCGGTAAGCCTGTCTTGTGGCAGTGGCCTCACCAGAAGTAACTCCGTAAAAGTGATTATGGAAGTTCCCCGACCCGTACTGAGGGCCGACAGATAGTTCCGTCGCCCACCCTGCCGTTGCACTCCGAGCGCGGGTCAAGTAATTGAGATAGGGAATCGAGTAATAACCCACATGATCCAGGTACGTAAGGTTCGTCGTGTACACCGCTCGGTAGGGCATCTCTAAATTAAGGAATTGGTTGTTGTCCTTTGAGCGCCAGAGATAATAGCGAACCATGGGACCGAGTTCGATGGTAGGGTCCAGGTCCTTCATCCCACTCCGGAGTCGATCTGCATCACTGTTAACATTAAGACCTAGCGAGAAACTCAGATCGAGGGTTAAATTGCCTGCACGAAGGATGTGGCCCCGGACGTAGCCGTTTTCCGCTTCGACGTTTTCCCCCCGGTAGGTATAGGACACGAGCGGGAACAGGTACCATTTATTTTGAGGAGATCCCCGGTAATTATCGGTACGGAAAGGAAGTGCACCCACGCCGAACTCCCAGAGGCTAAGCTCACGATTCTCGGCGATAGCAATTGAGGCGAGGAATTGGGACAGGATGAGGATGACGAGTTTTTTCACTGAGCTCAGGGTAATTATTGTGATGTCATAATTCAAGTTCATATTCGACGCTTGTCTAAGAGAGATTGCCTGGAAGAAAATCTAAAATCTGGCAAGTGACATAAAGATGCATTGGTTGATACCGTGACTTCATGGAAATCAGTTATCGACGTGCAGACTTTACAAACAACTCAGAACTTCGAATCATCGGAGAGGTTGACGCTCGAATTCCACTCGCCTACGACACAGGCCACGTATTCGCAGAAGCGTCGATTTCTGCACGACTCGACTTCTATCAGCAACTCGCTGAGGATGACTTCTTTGATGTTGCCACGGCAGGCAATGACCTCATTGGTTTCCACATCATCCGAAAGACACCCTATCCGCCGGAGTTATTCATCGGAAGCATCATAAGTCTCTGGGTCCATCCCGATTACCGGGGGAAAGGCATTGCAGGCAATCTCAAAGCTCGAGGGGAATACTGGGCCAGGGCCAAAAGTTTGGAGTTTTTACAAACTCAGGTCCATGTTCAAAATCAGCGTATGATCGAGGTGAACCGAGAGCATGGCTATGAGGTCGCGTACCTTAACCTTCGTAAGCAGCTCTAGAGAACTCCACACAAACTTTGGAGTCTTGGCAACAGTGTCAATAAGTCTGAGGCCGAGCGAAGCTCTGTCACACCCCATTGATTTCCGAACATAGTCCAAATCTCTTTAGGGCTTGTTCCGCGCCTCATGAGACGGAGGAGATCTCCGTCGCTTCGAGACTTTGATAGCTTCTTGCCGTCGGGTGCCACGACAAGGGCATGATGAAACACAGTAATGCTTTTAAAGGGATCACTTTTCAGACTTTGAGAAAGATCCTTTTGGACTGTGGTGCTTTCCAGGAGATCCTCGCCTCGGACGATGAGATTAATCCCCAGCTTTTCCTCATCGTGAACGCAGGTGAGGTGGTAGGCGGGAAGGTCCTCACGCCGCCAGAGAATGAAATCCCGGGCCGGTGTCATAGGACTCCGGAAACGGATCGCAGATTCCTGGGGAGCGAAGTTGTGCTTTAGGTTCCGACAGTGCCCGTCGTAGTAATGTCCGCCGGTGCGCTGGACAATTTCTTGTCGAGAGCAACGACAAACATACTGAGGGAATGGAGTTAGGAAGCGGCGATAGTCTTCGATCCGCGATGGCTGATCCGAGAACTCCTCGTCCCAGTCAAGTCCAAGGTAATGGAGGAGTTCTCGAGTGTCTTGAGCGAAGCGAGGGTCACAGCGGTCGCGGTCGATATCATCAAAGCGAAGCCAGAGTTTCCCGCCTCGCTGACGAACCATGGCCCAGGTAAGGGCAAAGTTTAGGAGATTGCCCCAGTGGAGTTCTCCGTTGGGAGTAGGTGCGAGTCGAGAGACGGGAAAGGAAGGTAACTCAAGCATGGTCTTAATTGTACTCAATGCTATCGGATCCTGACGGAAATCTTAGCAAGGTCCCCACGGTACTTCATACCAATGTCCTCACAGGTCAGTGCATAAACTACAATATCTTTCCACTCACCGTTCAGGAAGAGGGCGCGCTTCTTCAACCCCTCTTTCCGAAACCCCATTGAGCGAGCAAGAAAGATCGAGCGCCGATTAGTGGGCGCAATACCCGCCTCAATACGGTGGAGACGAAGATCAGAAAACCCAACAGCGAGGCCTGCACTAACCATCTCCTTCCCGAATCCTTGGCCCCACCAGGAATTTAAAACCCGGTAACCCAAGTAAGCATTTTGAAAAACCCCACGAGAAAGATCCATCAGTGCAACCATTCCAACGAGTTTCCCATCCGACTTTCGAAAAGCTGCGAAGTCGTAGAAATCCCCGCGCCGGCGCTGGTCTCGCTGAAGTGCCAGGAGCTTTCGGAAATGAGAGCGTGAAAGCTCAGTCAGACTGCGAGGACTCAGGTCCCATTCGTTCCTTGCAGGGGATAGGCCTAAGTAAGCCTCACGCCAAGTCTCGTAATCTTCTGCCCGGTAAGGCCTCATGATCAGGCGTTTAGTTCGCTTTTCAATAGAGTTGTCCATAGGCTAATGATCGATGAGAACCAGACTAAAGTCCATCGGGACATGTTCGAATTTACCTAGCCTTACTGCATCGCCACTCAATGGTAGAATAAGAAGACCATGCAAGCGCCGAAAGATCCCATGAAGCCGATCGAATCCCTGTTTGACATCCAGGAGACCACAACTCGCGACGACAAGGTCGAGATCGTAGCAACTCTTCTCGGTTCCTTTATCGTCGGGGCATCGTTCGCGAAGGAGTTCTTTTTAAACGGACGCTTCGAGATCCGAATCTTCCTGTTTGGTGTCTCGTGTTTTGTCCTCTTCATCACTGTCTCTTTGGTGGCACGAGTTTGGATACAGATCTTCGATATGCGGAAAAAGTTGATAAGTTGTCTCTGGTTCTTCTTTTTTTTCCTTGGCAACTTCGCTGCGGTCGACCTGTTTAATCATCAATTCCTGGATCGTAAGTTTCAAGGCGACATCCGGTATGAAACCATCATTTTTCTCGCCAGCTATACCATCGCTACAAACCTCCTTTATCGGATCAACAAACAAATCCTCCTCGCCACACTTCGGCAGAAAACCATCTATAAGTACCTTCTGGCACCCATAAACGGCCTCTCCCTGGGAGTTATCATAACGGGGATCATCGTCTGGGCTTTTAACTAGTTGCGGAGCCACCTTCGCAGAGTGACAACCTAGAGCAGAAAAAAATTAAGGATCAATATTGGGTGAATGACCTTCCCTTCGCTAGTATCGGAAGGATTCATTTCCATTCGATCTTCGATAGTAACCAAGGCCAACGAGGGAGAGACCAAAATGAGAACAACTATTCTTTTTATCCTTTTGTTCATCATCAGCGCTGCATCCGCTGCAAGCAGTCTGACCCACGTGGGCACAGTCATCAAAATCGATCATGGTTCCAAATTCGATGAGGAAACCCATGTCTACCTAAGCAATGGTTATGTGCTTAAGCTCAAATCACGAGACTCGGGTAACAAGGCGAGGGCACTAGAAGGAGCCCAGGCCAAAGGCAAGATGATCAGGGTCAAAGTAGACCATGGGCGTTGGATCAAATCTGTGGCAATCCTTCGTGTTCCTGAAGCAGAGTCGACACCAGAGATTAGCGTACCGATAAATTATTCCCCGACTGTTCTGGAATCTAATGCAGAGGCCTCCCAGATCTTTACCAGGCTTCGTCCGAATCCCCGCCAGAAGTCACAGTGCTACAACCGCGCTCACGTCTGGGCCTACGAATCTAAAATGTCATCCAACCTCGACTCTCAAAAGGTCTTTTTATTCTTCACCAGACGCTACATTCGGGAGTTTAACTTCGAATGGTGGTTCCACGTTTCTCCCTATACCTTGGTTAAGGGTCCTGAGGGCGCCAATCTCGAACGAGTCTTGGACTATCGGTTTACGAAGAGGCCCCATGGGGTAAAAGAGTGGACGGATATCTTCATGCGCAACAAAGTCACATGTCCAGTGATTGCGCTCTACTCAGAGTACGAAAGAAACGAGTCTATAGGATACTGCTACCTCCAAAAAGAAAGCATGTACTACCTCCAACCATTAGATCTCGACAACCTTGAACGGACTGGGCGGATGAAAACAGACTGGCTGAACTACGAGTTACGGCGGGCGTACCGTGACGGCTTTAATCTCTGAGGGAGGGTGACGATAAAGATCCCCTCATCCTCAAAACTCGCTGACGATAAGGAGTAGGCACTGGAACGCGGCCCAGGAAAGGACTACGGTATAAACAACTTTTTCTACGGTGATTTCTGGTGGCCGGTTTTTTCTTCTCATCGAGGTAAATCTATCGTCTCCGGCCTTGAAGAAATGAAGGAATTTATTTCATTTAGGTCGATTTCGATAAAATCGATTGGAAACTGTTTATCAATTCAACAGATCTTCATCGGCGTCGTCATTGTAAACAAAGAATAGCTACCCTCGGCATGTGTATTGATAACTCTAGTCAGTGAGGCAATCTGAGCCGACAGTGTAGCTACCCGAAAGCCATTCGGCGATTTCACGGGCAGCAGGATCGGAAAACTGACCCACTTCCTGGAGGAGATGGGTCGTTTCTCCTGGGGTCAGAAAATCAAGACCACGAGTCCGAAAGTCATCGCTGTGACGAAGAAGAAAGTCTCCGAACTCTGGCGACGTTAGCTCATTGATTGCCTTACGAAAGGCCGCCTCAGCGTCCGCTTGGCCTGTGACTACAAACAGCGAAGAGAGGTAAAGGATCTTGGAAAGCTCTGGCTGGTTCATGAGGTTGAGCCCTAAGGCGTCCACAAGCGAAAAGCACTCTGGCAGGCGTCCTGTGAAAGGTGTCAGCTTAAGGAATTTGCAGTTTTTAGGGCCGTCGTTAGCGTAGAGATTCTCCCATAAAAAGGGGCGGCGCTTGAGGAGTTCAGTGGTCTCACGAAGGTGATCAGCGGGGATCTCTGGAGAGATGACCTTCGGTCCCGTCCAAACAATAGATACGTCTCGCGGGATTCCTGTTGCGAGTTCCTGGAGATAGCCGGGAGGTCGTTGCCCAAAGACCTTATCCAGAATTGGATCTGGGGAATAAAACGAGGGGCAGAAGACAAGCTGACCACGGAATTGTGATCGAATAAGGTCCACGACCTCTAGTTGAGTCCGGGCCAGGTTAGGGGTCACCGGCATGTCATCAAAAAAGAGGCCCAGGAGATCAATCTGAAGTCCTTGCAGGAGAGACAGCTTCTCCGATAAGGCGGCACGGTCGGCAGCCTCAATCTTTGATCCGAGGCCAAAAGGGCTAAATCCAATGCCGAATCGCACTCCAGCAGAATGAAAGTTTAAGCGCAGCTCTGAAAGTTCACTGAGATAATCTAAATCCCAGGAATCACGCCACTTCTTCCGAAGATGGGGGTCTTGCTTAGGGGCGTAGATATAAAAGTCGCCTCCATGCTTAGCGAGAAATGAAGCGTAACTTAACCGCGCCGCTCGTGGCCACTTCGGACCAAAAAAACCTTCAATGACTCCCGTTTTTATCATGCAGAGAGCGTATCATTGGGCGCAGGAGTCTTCAAACCCTGAAGGGCAGGAAAAAAATTTTCCCTTGGTACGGCGTCCGCCGCGGATGGGCACACAAAGGTGAATGTCCGTTTCCTGGGTCACACAACCATCGATGAAACTCGGTGGGCAATTCAAAGCTAGCTGGAGATCACAGCCAGGGCCTTCCTCAAGCGGAAGGCACTGGTGATGGTGGCCATTTTGAGAGACGCAACCATCTAGGTAGCCTGGCGGGCAGACAAACGGAAGATCAACGATACAAGATACCTCGGCCTTGGGCACACACTGGTGACGACCTATAAAGGAGTTTGGTACGGGAGTCATACTGGTAGAGGCGAGATAGAAGATGCCTGCAAGGAACTTCATAGAATACCTCCGGACTCGGAGTACCACGTGCGGGTCTCGTCAAAACACTTAACCTTGGCCAAATTTGGTGCCGGAACAGGAAGTTTTTACATCTTGGGAGGGGATTTAAGAAATCAGGAATGGATCTCGTGTATAAAATTGAGAAAAAATCAGGAGTATTTATGAAGCTAATCCTTGCAACCTTTCTTACTCTCGTAAGTCTCAGTGCGGCGGCAAATTGCAATCGCGAAGCGCAGTTCATAGGCACAGTAACCAATCTCTCTGTCGGTGAGTCGACCTTTAGCTTCCAACTCAAGCACGGTAGCTGGTTCATTCCAAGTCAAACTTGCCCACTCTTTGAACAGGAGTTTGAATCAGCAGTCATAATTCTTCCAGGAAGACCGAACTTGATCGACGGGGAAGAAATCTCTGGCGTCCTCGTTTTCGACCAGGCCACGCAGTCTTACAAGATAGACTAGAGCGACCAAAAAAGATTGGCCAGTTAGAATCCTGATCCTGGGGGTGAGGGATGATAATCTATGACACCAACAATTTTAAGACTCTGCCCTGGAAGAATGGTGGCGGAGTCACCTCCGAACTCTACCGCTTTCCGGAAGAAGGGGATTTTGACATCCGAATATCTGTAGCGACAGTTGAGGTGCCCGGACCTTTCTCTCATTATTCTAGGATTAAACGATGGCTCCTTCCACTCAGCGGAGAGGGTTTAGAGCTCAGCATTCAAGGAAAGACTCTTCATCTAAGGCCTGGAGGTGAAGCTTTGGAATTTTCAGGAGAAGACGAGGTGTATTGCCATCTTCTAGGAGGTCCTGTGACGGACTTTAACGTGATGATTAAGCAAGGTAAGGGGGAAGTCATCGTAAAGAGCTGGGGTACAACTGAGTATCATCATTGTAACGCTGATGAGCTCTTCTTATACTTTCCCGGAGACAAAAAACTTTACCACCTCAACCGGGGAGAAACTCTCGAAGCGAGCACTCCCCGGATTAGCGTCGAGCACTACCGAAGTGAGTAGTAAACAAAGGGTTCCTTAATTTTAAGCTTCTCGCTCTCATTCTTTTTCAGCTCGTCGAAAACTCGACTCGTGATGTTCAGGAATCCGAACTTTACTTCCGAGATTCTAAGCGCCAAAACACCTTTTGCCTGATCGTAACTCGCTGTTCCTGTACTGGTGACTTTTCCAGAAATCTGCGCTCTCACGTCGGCCGCAAGGTTATACTTACCGGCGTTGATTCGAAGGTCAAGGCCATTGATTTGAAAGGCAGCCTTCGCGCCCGGATCTACAGAAAATTCTTCTCCTAAAATCGAGGTCAGAGCTCTAGGAAGAACAGCATCAACCGCAGCTGAGTTAAATCGTCCTGCCTTCAAAGAGAGTTTCTGAAGACACCCATTGAGGAGCTGGTCCAAGACCTGTTCACTTCTCGGCTCCCTAGCACAGTCTAGCAAGAGGTTCTCCAACCGGAGATTATCATCTACAGAATTAAACTGTCCTCTGGCCAGCGAAGCCGCAACCTTTTGAGCAAGGGTCAGGTTGAAACCAGAGACAGTCATTGTCTGTGCATTCACCATAAAGGACGGTGCTCCGGAAAAAATAAACTCCTGCGATTCAGCACCGGAGGCAACGATCCGAAAGGCCTGATCAATTCGATCAACGGTCACATCGAGCTTCTGGTCCATGACGAAGCTCCGTGAAAACGCCCTTGCCGTACCAGTCCCGGTTGGATCCTTGTAGGTGAAATTGAAGTCCGTTACTTGGAGATTCTGGACTGGGGCCAGGTTTGTTGCTTGGGTGTTGGTTAGTGATGACATGAGAGTAAGACCAATCAGCAGATTTTTCATGGTGTTCCTTTGTTAGACTTGACTAAGGCCTCATCGGGAAACGGAAACTGCCGAATTAGATAGCGCGGTCAACTGATCATTTCCTGGAATAATTTGCCGCTTTAA
The DNA here is from genome assembly GCA_027487685.1 of Pseudomonadota bacterium. GTDB lineage: Bacteria > Bdellovibrionota > Bacteriovoracia > Bacteriovoracales > Bacteriovoracaceae > Peredibacter. Next base: position 46,341 of record JAIYDC010000019.1, read on the forward strand.
AACGATCAGTCTTAATCCAATCAGACTTTTTTACCTCTCTGAACGAAAACGCAAAAATGAGAGACAATTGAAGAGGTTTTAACTTCGTTTGACAGGAGAATTTCATGAAAAAGTCACTCGTAAGCGTAGCCGCTGTGGCACTGCTATCGACCTCAATACACGCGGCAGGACCGGCGGGGAACCTCGATTACCGAGCACTAAGAATTCCCGATGTATCTCCCGTTCCGGCCGATGAAAGCGAATTCATGAAAGAAAAGAAGGAGTGGGGCCGGCAAAAGCGTAAGCTCGCGAGTGATTTGACCTTTAGTGAGAGTGACCTATCCCCGGACTACCAGAAACTAAGAGATGAATGGCTGTCGGTTAAAAATGGTGATGAAATGGAGGCCCTTCTTCGTAAGAGTAACCAGGACTATGACAAATACTCAGAAGACGCCCGCTACTTCATTTCTCAGCTCCAGTTGGCACTTCCTCTTCGTGGGATCATCTGGCGCCTCCGGCCACTGTTTGAAAATAGCAAGGGATTCTTGGGTAACAAGTCCACTCACGTAGGTGCTGTGCAAGCGGTAAGGACAACAATCTCAGCCCTTAAGCTTCTGCTCCCTAGCCGTCAAACTGATGCGGCCATTCAATTTTTCACTGAGCCCTCTGGAGAAATGGGTAGGGAGCATCAGTTCAAATCTATTCCTCAACTCCAGCAGTTCCTCATGAGTAATCTCGCAACTGCACTCGAGGTCTCAATCAACAGGATCACGGCTATCTCCCGAAACAGTGCACAGAAAATGTTTGTCTGGGATAACAAGATGACCTTCGGTCGTGCTACCTTCGGAGATGACCTCCAGCGCTTTAAAGGGAACGGGGCGGCAGAGATCTACTTCACCTTGGCCACACTCCAGCGGGCTCACCACGACATACTAGTCTACTGTGCCTACAACCAAGATTACTCTATTGCACTCGCCGGAGAGCTGGGCACCCATCTCGGCATTGACTCAAGCATATTCGCCTCACGCCAAGAGGACCTAGGGATTACAGATCGTGAACGTGTTGCCATCGTTCAGAAGGCGACCCAGGCCAAGCGATTCCTTGAGCTAAGGAACTACGGTGGAACGACCTACGGATCAAACCTCATGAAAGAAGCTTACGACGCGCTCAAGAACTCGGTTGTCTACGCTGAGCGCTCTTATGACTTCCTTCAAATGGGTGAATCCAGCAAGGCACATGCCATAAATCCCATCTTCTTCCAGCAGCAGCTTGCTCCTAACCTACCAAACGGAATTCAAAACATGAAAGCCGTGGTCTCAGGCCCAGCAGAGGTCAGGGATCCAGTTACAGGGGATACCGTCTCTCTCAATCTTCCGGCGTTTTATCTCAATCCCCCTCAATCATTGGCGGTGCTACTCCCAACCGCCTTTGAAGCTGGCGAGCCTCATAAGATCATTAAGAATAAAAAAGGCGAAGACCTCAAGGTTAGGAATTACACCCATGGTCGCTCTATTGCATGGGACAACAGCGCCTGGAAAAATTACGTCCCAAGTGCCGAAGGTAAAACTCCAGGGTATATGGCCGAGGCACGTAGGGTGCTAAAATTTAGCTTCGGTACCTCACTGGTCTTTGGTCTACCGGACTTCTTCGTTCATTAAGCGGTAAAACGATGGCGTATGCAGCAAAGATTAAGCACTTTGGGGAGCAAGGATTCGTCCCGGATGGGTGGTATTGGCTCGTACGCTCTACCGAGGTCAGAATAAAGAAAGCTGTTCCCGCGAAGTTCCTCGGAACGGAACTTGTTCTCTTCCGGGGAGAAGACCAAGTCGTACGCGCCTTCGACGCCCACTGCCCGCACATGGGGGCGCACCTATGCGACGGATTTGTCGAGGGTAACTCGATCCGCTGCCCCTTCCATTTCTGGAAGTATGATCAGAGCGGAAAATGTGTCGAAATCCCAGCCCAGAAGGACAACGCTACGATCCCGAGTCTTCGGTCACATAAAGTTGCGGAAGCATATGGACTTATCTGGATTTGGACTGGAGATCCGAACGACTCCGAGGAAGTCCCCGTCATTCCAGAGCTCCGAGGGATTCCGATAGAAAGTACACTTGGAGCACAGTTCACAAAGAACTGTCACCCGAATGTGGTGATGATCAACGCCATCGACATCCAACACTTTAGGTCCGTGCATCAGCTTATCGTCGACCTTGAGATGAAGGTCACACCCCTCTCAGACCGGTGCATTCAGTTCTCGAATGTGACTCCCCTGCCTGAGAAAAATCTGCTACTGCGAATTGCCAAGCGCTTTTATCATAAGGCACTCACCTATGAGATGACCTACTGGTGGGGACACACAGGCTCAGTCATGGTGGGCCCGGACTTTCTTCATTTCTACATCATCTTCGCGCTGAGACCCACGCTCGATGGAAAGACGGAGGGCCAGACACTCCTCGTGACGAAGAAAAGAAGTGGTCTTTTTGGAAGTCTCATCAATCCCGTTCTCCTCTTCGCAACCAAGCTCGTAGGTAATTACTTCGCCAAGGGAGACACCATCATTTTCTCTCGAATAAAATTCAAGTTCCAGACTCCAATCCGGGCCGACAAGGCGATCATCGACTTCGTCGAGCACTATGAAAAACAAAAATCTTCCGATACCTATAAGGTGGAATCCGCATGAACCGAAATCTAAGTCAGCGCCACGACATCAGCCTCGCCGATGATCCGAAGACTCAGAAGCGCCTAGAGCTCGCTTTGAAACGCAGTAAGGAGTTGGATCAAACACAGAATATGGACGCTGCTTCAAAGTCTTTTAACTACGAAACCTGTAAAGACGAATATTGGAATCCAGAGAAATTCTCACTTCTCTACAAAACCTGGATCTGGGATCAGGCCACCCCTGCCCAAAGAGTAAAACTTAACCAGCTCTTCTGGGTCTCCTACTATTCACAAATCATCTCGGCAGAGATTGCGACGATCTTCTTTAATCAAACAAGTGCCGCCGCCCTTTACGGCATCGAAGACTTCAGGATCGTCTGTGACACACTCGATCTGGAATCAACTCAAGAGAGGGCCCACATCCACGCCTTCAAGACCGTGGCCGAGAGATTCGAGCAGGAAAATTTCGGAAAAAGGATCTTTACCTACCCTATGCGCACACCGTTTGAGAAGACCATGCTCTACAGCGACCTCTCCGAATTCCAGCAGTGGTGGCGTAAGTGGCAGCTAAGATTTTTCACCATGATCTCCAGTAACTCGGCATTCATTGGCTGCCAGTACTTCACAGTCCGGGGTCTCCGGACGCTCAATGGCAAGATCGTTCAGCACCAGCTCTCGCGATTTTATAGCGAGCACCCGGATAAAGAAAATTCTCCTGTTCCGTCACAGATCAGTTACTTTCACTTTATCGATGAGTCATTCCACTTCAATACCTCAACCGTTGTCTCCCATGATGTAATCAACTCACTCCCAAAGCCTTCAAAGCTTGAAATGTACATTGGCAACATGGCCCTCAGAGGGTGCCAAATGGACCATTACAACTTCTCCACCGCCATCAATGGAATCTTTTGGTACGATCCTGCACTCTTCGAGAGCATCTATCAGGTGCTAAGGTCGCCGATCTTCGGTATGTCCCGGGATGCAGCACTGCACGCCATGGAGAAGTCCTTCTGTGAGGAAAGCGAAGGGATGCTTGCAAGTCATAAGACCCACCGTGAATCCGTCGACAGCTACCGCGCCTACCTTCAGGACTTCAATTACATAAGCCGCGAGAATAAAGAACTCACCCTCATGGCGAGCAACGGCCTGGCCAAGCACCTTTCGACAAACCGCCGGGCATTCGCGGCCTTCCGCCGGAGTGCCGCTTGAAGCCTTGCAGAGTTGAGTTTCCGGGGACAGACAAATCTCCGGTGGATTTGGAATCGGGAGCAAATCTATCTGAGAAGCTCACGATTCATAACTCTCCTATACTCTTCGGTTGCCGCATCGGAATCTGCGGGACCTGCGCAGTCGAGGTCGTTGCAACTGACGGTCCCCTTCCAGAGCGTACTTTTGATGAGGCCCAGTTCCTTGAGGCGATGGCGCCCGGCCAGGATTCAGTCCGATTAGCATGCCAAATCCGAATTAACACAAATATGAAAATAAGGAAAACGCAGGTCTAATGAATCGCGAGGACTACTGGTACATAGCCGCCGAATCTAAGGAGATTCCGATTAACGGAGTGGTCTCGCGAAGCATCCTTGGTGAATGGCTTGCGGTCTTTCGAAACGAGTCGGGAGAACTTGCTGCCCTTCAAGACCGTTGCCTTCATCGAACCGCTCAGCTCTCTCGGGGACAAGTCGTGGGGGGCCATTTGCAGTGCCCATATCATGGCTGGACTTACGCTCGGGACGGAAATGTCTCCCGCATTCCCTCTATGGGAACAGAGTTTCGTGCGGGAAGTAAGTGCGCTAAGACCTATGAAGTCATAGAGAACGAAGGATACGTCTATGTCCGCTTGCGATCAGGTAGCGCATCCTCCCCGTTTCAAATGCCTTGCCACGGCGAGCGAGGTTATACGACGATCCGCCTTCAAAACCGATTTAGGAACAATGTCACCAACTGTGCTGAAAACTTCGTCGACATCCCCCATACGACTTTTGTGCATCCAAAGATCTTCCGGGACGCAAAGCACGAAGCCTTTGGGGCCGTGATCGTTCGGGAGAACGGTAGAGTGAAGGTAACCTATCAAAACGAACGGAAGAACTTCGGATGGTTCTCGTGGTTCCTCAACCCGAAGGGTATTGAGATCGGTCACACCGATGAGTTCTTCGCTCCGAATGTTACAAGCGTGCACTACCGCTTCGGAGGAAAAAACCACTTTATCATCACTTCGCAATCCGTCCCCGTTTCTGAGGACGAAACTCTTGTCTACACGGATCTTACCTATAACTACGGCATATGGACTCTCCCGAGCCGCCCCCTAGTGCGATGGCAGGCCCAGGTCATCATTGATCAGGATGTCGAAATTCTCGACAACCAGATGAAGACAATTAAAAAGTATGGGGCCAACTTTCAGAATTCACCTGCGGACATCATTCATACCTGGATCGAATCCATCCAGGCCGAGATTGCCGAGGGACGGGACCCACGTGATCTGCCTCGACGGGAGACAGAGATTAGGTTCTGGGTATGACCACCGTCATCCTCTTTCTTACCTTCTCTGCAATCACCCTCACAGGACTCCTGAAAGAGGAGGGCCGTCGGGCGTTTTTTGACCGTGGCGGTGATGACTGGTTTCTCGACCTTTTTGGACTCTTCATTCAGGGAGTGATTGTCCCGGCCGTTCCATTTTTAGTAGCACCCCTACTCGCTATCACTTTACCTTCACTCAAACAGAGCATCGATATGAGCACTCCTCTCCAGTTTCTATTGAGCTTCGTGCTGGTGGACTACATCTATTACTGGAATCACCGTTACTTCCATACGAGGAAACTTTGGGATCTTCACCGGGTTCATCACTCGGCACGGCACCTCGATGTATTCGTTACATCCAGGAATAGTTTCCTCACATCCTTTCTTTTCGTTTACATCTGGGGTCACTGTACCGCTCTCTTCCTTCTTAAAGACAGTACCGGATTCTCACTTGGACTTGCCCTGACCTTTGCCCTGGATCTGTGGCGTCACAGTGGACTATCCGTGAATCCTGGATTGAGAGGTGTTCTTTCTCCGGTATTGATTCTTCCAACAGAGCATATCCTCCACCACTCTCCAACCGGTCGAAATCGAAACTTCGGGGCAAACCTGTGTTGGTGGGACAAGATCCATGGGACTTACTCCGCGGAAGAGGTCCCTAATCGAAACCTCGAACGAATCTCAAGCACCAATCTTTGGCGAGAGATTTTTTGGCCATGGAGGCGTCGTCCATGAGCTTCGGAGGTCGACTCGTTTCCCTTTTCCCTGCGCTCTATCTAGGCATCATCTTGTGGCAGATTGGGAATTGCCTAGATCACTTTCATCCTCTCGATGGCGTAATCCTCATCGTTCTCACCTACCTGCTCCCACTTGTGGCATATCGGATTCATTTTTTATTTTTTCCCTTTGGAGATGGCTACTGGCCACTCGCAGAAAAAAAATATAATCCATGGTGGGCGGCGCATATGTTTCAATTCCCGTTCATCGCTTGTCCTTGGCTTGAATCCCTCCTCCACTTTCTACCTGGCCTCTATTCCCTTTGGCTGCGGGCGTGGGGAAGTAAGATAGGAAAGAATGTGTACTGGACTCCCCGGGTAGAGGTAGTGGACCGAGGTCTCATTGAAATCGGCGATCACGTGGTGGTGGGCCACATCAGCGCATTTTGCTCCCATATGGTAGCGGATGTTGAGGGGGCGCCAGCTCTGGTGATAAAAAAGATTCACATCGGTGAGCGTTCATTGATCGGAGCGGACTCCCAGCTAGGCCCAGGAGCAGTCGTTCCTCCCCGGACAAAGCTCAAGCCAAAAACTCGTCTCTATTGGCGCGGGGAGTGGCCTTGAGAATCCGTCTCCTCATAATAAAGCTCATTTTGAACCTTCTTGTTTTACGCCGACGCCGGGCCTTCGTTCGTGCCTGCGAGAATCCGACTCAGGCACAGGCACATCTTAAAAGAGAGCTCTTGAGTGATGCTCTCATGCCACTTCCTTTAAAGGCCACTGACTATACCTACTACCAAAATCTTCCGAGACTCACGCGAGCACCGCCATTATTTTTCGAGACGACCTCTGGTACCACTGGAGCCAAGAAACGCATCCCCTATACCCGTCGCCTTATAAAATCATTTGAATCAATGTTTCTTCTTTGGACGCATGATCTTCTCTCATTTTCAGGGATTCCCTTAAAAACAGGGCGAATCTTTGTAAGCATTTCTCCCCTGATAGGGGATGCGATCAACGATGATCGCCGTTACCTCTCAAAAGGAATAAACCTACTCCTCTCACCATTTCTGGTGTCAGATCTCAAACAGCACAAGGCCCAAAGCGGAGAGGAATTCTTACTCCGAATAGCTCAAGACCTCGTTCGGGCGAGAGATCTCGAGGTCATTTCAGTCTGGAGTCCGAGCTATCTCGTCTCTCTCTTGGACTTTATGGAGAGGAATAAGGCAGTCCTCGGTCTTTCAGAAGTTGATCCTTCTGTTCTCTGGCCTGAACTCAAACTCATCTCTTGCTGGACTCATGCTCAAGCGGAACGCTCTGCAGAGCATCTTCGTAAAAAATTTCCGAAAGTCATGATTCAACCCAAGGGACTCCTTATGACTGAGGGGCCGGTAACAATTCCTTGGAGTGAGGCCGGAGGGAGCATTCCGTTAGTGACCGAGACACTCATAGAATTTCTAGACGAAGAAGAGCAGTTCGTACCTATGGGACACCTAGAGCAGGGCCGTACTTATCGCGTCGTGACCTCCAGTGGCAACGGGTACCTCCGCTATGACACCAGAGACCTCGTCTTAGTGACAGGCCGATATAAAAAAGTCCCTGTGCTAAAATTTGTTGGGCGCATCGGTTGCTCGGTAGATTTGGTGGGGGAAAAATTAAGTGATCTTCTCTTGAGAGAGACCTTCCAGGGACTGCCGGATGAAGTCACCGTGATTCCAGAGATCATCGTAGGTAGGGCCGGCTACGCCATCCTATGCAGCTTGAGTTCTAAGGTTGATTGGGAAGAAAAACTCAAATCGATACACCACTACCGATTAGCACGCGAACTTGGTCAACTAGGGGCTGCGCGTTTGATCCAGGTTTCCAGTCCTACGGAAGCTTATCTTCTTTTCTGTCAGGAGAACGGCATGGTTCTGGGGGACATCAAAGAACGTATCCTCATCAACGACCTCAAGCAGGCTCAGCAATTCCTAGAATGGCTTGCGCGAGCGTATCCGTCATCTCAGGAAGCGTAAGCGGCGCGAGAGTTCCATTGTGCGTAAGTTCATCCGAAACAGTCCGTGGAAGACTCTTATATACAAGATGGCCGATAATTTCGAGCTTACCCGCTGTGACGGACACAGCATTAGTCTCGTGCAGGAAACTTCGAAAATCACCAGTTCCCTGGAACCCCACATACTGCGAGACTTCCTGGCAGACTGTGTAGGGACCGATTTTTACCATAGAGATCAACCGCTCAAGGTAACTCAAGATACTTTCTGCATCCGAGTTGGAAAGGGTAACGTCTCGGAACAACACAACGCCGGCGGAGTGGTGACGTATTTCATCCTTAACTATACTTTTAAAGACGTTTGCAACCGTCTCGTCGAAACATGATTTAGCTAGAGTCTTGTAATAGTTTAGGCCCCAGCCTTCTAACAGAATTTGAATGAGAAGCAGGTGCCCAGGCTTGGTGGCCTCAGCAATAATCTCTCCGATCAAAAGCGCGAAGGAAGGAATCTGCTCAGGGGCGGTCGAAAATCCACCGATGCTTTCAATCATTCGAAGATGCCGCGTCTCTTCCTCTCCAACGAAAGAGAAAAACTGACGCTCTTCCCTGGAGGTGGACGCAAGATTCATTTTCCCCGCATAGGCCATTCCGGCGCACTCGATGAAGTAGGCTTCTTGCAGAACCTTTTGGCCAAGGGCGGTGAGGACTGCGTGCTTTGTAACATCATTGAGGTCTCTCCAATGCTTAGAACTGGTTAAGTTAAAAAAGTCCTCCCCCCAAAGAGGCCGTTCGAATCGCCGTGAAGGCAACAGTGTCTCCCCATGGACCTTCGCTGTTTGCTCCAAGAGCGTCAGAAAATCGCGCTGATCAGATTCATGCTTTTCAGGAAAGACATTCAGCTTCTTCATGTTTGGGCCTTGAGGAAAACCATGCGGAACACACGATCCATGAGTGTAAAGTAAACGCGGGAGGGTAAGCAGTGTTTAAGAAAATAGGAGAGACGTCCGTCTTTTCCGAAGACCTTCCTCATAGGGAGCCTCTTTTGAAGCGAGAGACGCAGGATACCTTCGGAGACTTCGCTGGGTTGCTGGGGTTTACGCTTGGATATTTTCCCGTGGAGATCTTTGTAATTCATGAACTGGGCATGGTAAGCCGACTGAGCTCCAGGGGAACTCCAGCGGAGGTTGGACCCAAAGTTTGTTCGGAAGCCTCCTGGCTCGATCAAACAGACCTGAACACCAAAGGGAGCGAGTTCACCTCGGAGAGATTCAGTGAGACCTTCGACCGCATATTTACTGGAGCAATAGAGACTCGTCAGGGGAAATCCCATAAAACCGAAAACCGAAGAGAAGTTAAAGATCTTCCCTTGAGTCTGCCGAAGAGCTGGGAGAAAAGCACGGGTAACGGCAACGGTGCCAAAGAAGTTCACTTCCATTTGGTAACGAATTTCTTCCTCGGTAAGATCTTCAAGAGCGCCGAAGAGTCCGTAGCCGGCGTTATTTATCAGTATGTCGATGGTACCAAGGCGATTAGCGACGGTGGCCGCGGCCATGGCAATTTCACTCTTTTGAGTCACATCAAGAGTAAGTTCCATGAAGCGATCAGGATGGTTTTTACGCTCGAATGAGAATACCTCATTTCGCTCTGTGAGATTCCGTCCTGTCGCGATAACGTAGTCACCGTTTTGTAGGAAGGCTTCCGTCAGAAGCTTGCCGAAGCCCGAGGTCGCCCCGGTAATTAGAACTGTTCTCATCGAGTCCTCACTTTGAGAGCTTTTTTCAGTGCATACTTAAAAGGCATCCAGAAAGTCATTCGGGCGACACAAGCAAGCTCATCACCTTTCCTCCAGCCTGGATTGCGCCTCTGAAAGAAATCGACTCGCGGCTCCCGTAAAAGTTCTGGTGTAATGTCTGCCACCTGATCCTTGAGCGCGCAGGCGACTCCATTGAAGTGAATCACTCCCGAAGATGGATCGTAATTCCCACCAAATTTATTGCCATAGAATTCGTCCATGAGCTGACGGTACTCTTGAGGCGTCTCACGATCAACACGTGGGTAGTGTGTGGCGAAGTTCTTCGCCATTAAAAGATAAGTCTTGTAGCCCTTTGAGATAAGGAACCAATAAACAGGCGTTCCAGCGCTCCGAATGTTGAGCTTCCAAAGATACTTAAGAAACTCTATCCCTAAGGCACCAGAGCCCCAGTAGTCACGGCCGATGACCGTGTCTCCGCTATAGACTCCGATGATCTTTCTTCCGGACTTTGTGAGCGTAATCCGAAGGAGCGTTGAGAACCCCTGGAGCACATGGGTCCGAGAATCTCTAAGCAGGATTACATGATTCTTCTCAAGTAGATCATGTTCAAACGACTCCCGGGTGTGGTTTTGGTAGTACTCAGAAAAGAGCTCATACATGCGGTCGATCTCAACCCGCGAGAGCTTCTTGACACGAACTGTAGCAGCAACAAGTTCCTTCCTCATAAGAGCTTCCAAGGCGAAGGTGCCAGCTTATTTACATACTGGATGTACTGAGCGACTGGTCGGTCAATCGGAAGAAGGTTCGCTGGGAAAAATCGCATGTTCTCGTATACGGCGCCGTCTTCCCCCTGAAGTGCAAAAAAAGCACGCTTCGTCAGCCAGAGGAGAAAGTGCGAGATCAGCCGTCCAGTGATGCCGCGGCGGTGTGGGGTGAGGTAAATAGGCTGCACAAGAGTCCGACCTTTCTCGATAGGCCGATACGCAAAGATCATATGCAGTGAGGGCCATTGATGTCCTCGGAAGACAGCGTTCCGCATAAGGGTAAGCAGACCATTATTCCCGTGATCATAGCGCATGGAATAGGAGTAGGTGTTACCGAGGAGAAAGCGCGCCAGTGATTCGCGCAGATTCCCGGTGCCGATCTTGCCGGTGAGAGTTATATCAATAAGGCCACCCCGGGTCTCCTCCGAGATATCTACTTCCATTTCGATATCGAGGTTATGAACAGTTTTAAGGTGCTGGGGATCGAGACCGTTGATCATAGTCACGTGATGATGGCAGCTGCGTTCATAACTTTTCCCAAACTCGACTTTAAGACCTTGTGACTCCGAAAAATCCGGAAAGCTCGCTAGTTCCGGGATCTGACCACTGGCCGGATAAACCCAGATCGCATTGTACTTTTCGCATACAGTGTAAGATCGGACCTTGGCCCGTTCAGGGATATCTGGCGCGCAGGGCACCTTGGCACAGGCGCCATCAACTCCGAATTCCCAGTGGTGAAAGAAACACCTGACGTTTTCTCCTACGACGGCACCACGCCCCAGGTGAGTCCCCATGTGCGGGCAGTACGCGTCGAGTGCCGCGAGCTTTCCCTGGGTGGTACGAAAGATCACCAGTTCCTGACCACAAAGCTGAAGTGACTTCACGGAACCGGACTTAAGTTCTTGAGATGGAAATGCGTAGTACCAACCAAGGGCCACTTCACCCCAATTATTAAATATGGGGAACTCGGAAATAGGTTGGGTCGTCTGGTTTTTAACTGAGTACATCTCCATAATTTTAAGGGTTATCAACAATCGCGTCGAGGTGGTGAAATTTTCTTTGCCTGACCATTTCTCTCGCTGGCGTCAGGCCTGCAGGACAAAGCTAAGAGATTGGTAAAAAAGGAGAACGATATGATCTGGACTTTAATCGTCGGACTTGTTGTCGGTGTTATCGCCAAGATCATGATGCCTGGGAAAGATCCCGGAGGATTCGTGATCACAATGATGCTAGGTATCCTAGGAGCGTTCGCTGCCAATTTCATTGGCACGGGCCTGGGATGGTATACGCAGGACGAACCGGTTGGTTTAGTGGCGTCAGTAGTGGGGTCTGTCCTCATCCTTGCCATTTATCGTGCTGCAACGGGAAATCGGCAACTCACCCATCGTCACTGATTGGCCATGATGCTGACTCCAGAAGTCCCCGAGATCTCTTAGGATACTTCTGGAGACAAGCTCCCCCGGGGTTTCATGGAACCAATCTGCCGGCAGGGCGCGCGCATAACTCACATCGAGAAACCGATTGTCCATCAGGATGATAACTCCCTTGTCCGACTCGGTCCGAATGACCCGGCCTGCGGCCTGTATCGCCTTGGCCATCGCCGGAACGATGTAAGCGTAGTCCTGCCCCGCCTGATATTCACGTTGATAATAATCCCGCATCCTTTCGCGCTCAAAGTCGAAGGCTGGAAGCGGTGGACCGATTACAAAGGCACCAATAACCATATCCCCGGGGTAATCGACACCTTCTGAAAAGACTCCACCTTGGACAGCAAAGAGCAGAACGGGTTCAGTTTTTGCGCGGAGACGATCGAGAGTCGCTTCCACTTCATCGTTTTGCATCGCCCGGTGTTGCTTCAAAATCCGCATTCCATGAGGTGCTACGAAGCGGTTTAAAACTTTTTCAAGGAAGTCGAAACTCGGGAAGAAGGCGAGATAATTTCCACTGCGAAGATTTGTGATCCGTGCCATGGCATCGGCGATCCGTGGATAATTCTTCTCGCGCTCGGAGTACCGGGTCGAGATCTGGGGAATGATCAGAACCTTTCGATGTGTAGGAGAGAAAGGAGAACGAAACTCCTCAGTCCAGAGGTCCACATCACCAAGGCCTGAGAGCTTGGCATAGTATTCAAAGGGCTTAAGGGTTGCAGAGAAAAGAACCAGGTGCTCAAAGCGCTCGTAGCGATCCCGTATTAACTTCGAGGCGTCACAGCAAGTGATCTTAATAGTCGAGTACCGTCCATCATTTTGACCAGTTATAAAAAACTCCGACTGACCGATGGAAATCTCTTGCAGGAGCTCCGTGAACTCTCCCCAGTAGAAAACAAGCCGCAGGACTACGTCGCGAGGCTTGATTTCGATGTCTGATTCAAGGTATTCATTCAGAAAGGCTCGAAGCTCGTCGCCAACCACTGCGAACCCCTCGAAGTCAGGAGCAACGGCCCTGGTCTCAATCTTATCTGGTGCTGCGGCCCGCAGAGTCGCCAGACACTCATCTAGAAGGTCCACGCCTCGACGACGAAACTCTAGCGGCAACGCCAGAAAATCTTCCCGCAGTCCCTCCAGGAACTTTCCGGATAGTTCGGGCGAATAGTTCCCCATGGTCCTGGCCGGAAGATTGTGGGCCTCGTCAATAACGAGATTAGCCAGCCCCTCTTGAGCAAAGCCCGACGCGCTGATCTTTCCAAGTGCTGAGCGATGACCGAAGACATAATTATAGTCACAAACTACAACGTCGGCTTCTGGCACCGCCTCAAACTGCAACTCAAAGGGACATACTTCGTATTTCTCCGCCAGGTTTCGCATGACTTTGGCCGTGAGGCGCTTCCGTTTACGGAGCTCTCCTCCCAGGTCGTGGATTCTGAGCTTATCATAATAGTCACGGGCGTATTCGCAGTACTCGGGATTGCAGAGAGGCTCAGCCTTTAAGCAAAGCTTACTTTTTGCAGTGATAGTAAGAGACTTCGCCGGAGCCCCCGGAGTTTGCAGCTTCTCCACCGCCTCCTCAGCAACCGCCTGTTGACTATTTTTCGGAGTGAGGTAAATCACCCGCTGGCCTCGGGCGAGTGCCTCTTTGAGCGTAGGGTAAAGGACTCCGATAGTTTTCCCAAGTCCCGTGGGAGCTTGGAGCATCATTTTTTTTCCCCTCGCCATGCCAGTTTCGATGCTTGCCATGAGTTCAAGCTGACCCGGGCGAGGTGCTGCGAAAGGAAAGGGTAGGGCGCGCCCGAGTTTGAGCCGGCGCCGAAGACGCTGCTCGGAGAGGACGGCATCCTCCTCCAGTTCCGCTAATCGCCGTTCGAGCCATGCTTCGGCTTCCTGAAGATCCCAGTAAACATCGAAGCTTTGAGTCTCTTTGCGGCGGGAAGAAACCAGGAGGAAAGCGAGTTCAGGTTTTACCTTGTGGATGCGGTGATAGCAAAGGCCATAACCAACAAGCTGGACAAAATAGGGATGATCGAAGCGTCTGTCTTTGATGAGCTTCGCGAGGTCAAAGATATTAAAACTCGACTTGATCTCTTCGATTCTTGGCCTCGGACCCGAGAAGAGGCCATCCATCCGCCCCGACACTTCGAAGCGATAATCTCCAGACTCAAAAACTGCCGAGATCGGGACTTCCGCTTGGTACGTGGGGTCCTCAGCTTGGCGTAGGTCCTGCAGCTCCTTATGAAGCTCACTTCCCTTCTCAAGAGTTGTTCCAGGATTAGATCCCGGTTCGATACTTCCCCGCCGCGGCGATGGCCGAGCAAAATCTTGGAGCGAGAGTTTGACAATTTTCATATGAGGACGAGATTTTCACCGGGCTTCGGGAGAAAAAGATCGAGGTGAAGATCTTCGATGGGAAAAGCTGCGATCCCGTCTCTCTTAAGCTTCCGTACCAGAGCACCATCACGGTGCTGAACATAGACTCTCCTCGCCCCGGTCTCACGAATCGTCCGGTTAAGGTCATTCCAGTCAGCATGGTCAGACATGACGAAGCCTCGGTCATAGCCGCGGCGGCTTCCATGCATCCATCCGGAAGCAAAGGCCGTCTGGAATTCTCCGAAGCGGGATGCCCATGCCTCACGAAGAATAGATGGAGGCGCAAGAATGAGCTCCCCGGAAAGTACATCACCAATGGGGAGAGCCTTTAGTTTGTCGGTTACAAGAACAGTCGGGGCCATGGTTCGATTCTGCCTTCGGTAGCAATCCGTCAACTCGTGAATGGAGTCGTGAATGAGAACCGGTTTATGCGCCAAGGGTGCTAGTTCAGCAAGAATCCGCTGAGCCTTCCCGAGAGAATAGCCAAAGAGAATCGAGTTCCGACCTACGGATTCGTTTTCGCGCCACCAATCCCAAATATGTTTTCCGTGGGGAAGATCTTTTTCCCAAACGAACTTAGGCGTTCCGAAAGTCGCCTCGGTGATAAAGGTATCACAAGAAACAGACTCGAAAGGATCACAACTCGGATCTCGGTCTCGTTTGTAGTCACCGGACGCAACCCACACTTCGCCGTCAACCTCGACCCTCACTTGGGCCGATCCCAGAATGTGGCCTGCAGAATGGAAGCTCACGCAAGCGCGGCCAAGAGAAAAGCTATCGCCATAGGCAAAAGTTTCAACGGCGATATTTTTTCCAATCCGAGTCCGCAGAAGGTCAACACCTTGGTCGACACAAATATACCTTTTACTTCCCCGCCGCGCATGATCGCTGTGAGCGTGCGTGATCACCGCGACATCTACGGCGCGATGCGGGTCGATATAAAAGTCGCCGGCCGCGCAATAAAGCCCTTTTTCAGTCCAGGTTAGGAGCGGTGTGTTCGGAAAAATCATGCCAGGATCTTTGCATAAGCGCAGGTGAAACTCAAGAAAGGGAGTGCGCCGCTTTGCGTACGAGGAACTGTATGACCTTAAGGATACTTTAAGTGTGAGTCCCCGATTGAGGCCGGTATTAAAGAGCGGTGCTCACTATGACTTAGGAGGTTTTGTGGGAAAAAAGATTTACGTCGGTAACTTGCCATTCACTGCAACCAGTGAATCCCTTTCGGAACTCTTCGGCCGCTACGGCTCGGTAGATTCATCTAAAATTATCATGGATCGGGACACAGGCAGATCCAAGGGCTTCGGCTTTGTAGAGATGAGCGATACGAAGGCCTCTGACTCTGCGATCGCCGAACTTCATGGATCCGACTTTGAAGGACGATCACTAACCGTAAACGAAGCAAGACCTATGGAAAAACGAGAAACTGGTTCGTTCACTCGCCGCTAACTGCTCTAGCATCGTCCGACGGTGAAAAATATTCCCTTCCCGTCGGACGATGCTTCAACTCTCAACTCGCTCCAAGATTTTTCAGATAAGATATTGAATGGACATTCATTGACTTGCCGTGTCGGAAAATATTAATCCTCGTTTACCTAAAATTCTTCTTAAATTTTATTAAGTAGCTAAATTTGTGCTATCCTTGGTCAAGGATTTGATGCTAATTAAGTCCTGATAATACATCTGTCGCTGTAAGTGTTCTTCGAGCGAGTTGCTCATGATCCTCTGAAAGCGCGTCCCTGGCCTTAAGGAGGTTTTCATGGGTAACAAAATTTATGTTGGTAATCTTCCATTCACAGCTACAAGCGAGAACCTGAACGAGCTCTTCTCAAAGTTCGGCACTGTCGACTCTGCGAAAATCGTTATGGATCGTGACACTGGTCGTTCAAAAGGCTTCGGCTTTGTTGAGATGGCTTCTGGTGACGAAGCTGCTGCAGCTATCGACAAGCTGAACGGCTCTGATATGGGTGGCCGTTCACTCGTAGTTAACGAAGCTCGTCCAATGGAGCCACGTACTGGCGGCTTCGGCGGCGGCGGTGGTGGTCGCGGTGGAGACCGTGGCGGCGATCGTGGCGGTCGTTCTGGCGGCGGCTTCGGCGGCGGCGGCGGTGGTCGTTCTGGTGGTGGAGACCGCGGTGGAAACCGTTGGTGATCACTCACTGATCTAATCAATCAAAGAGAAGGGCCGGGAAACCGGCCCTTTTTTATTGACCTCGAATGTATACGCTCCAGTGAGACCGTAATAACATTTAAGTCATGATCACAGAAAATCTGCTCCCAGGACGAAGCTTTGAGTGGTTCGACGTTCAGGAACCTCAACCTGATGACTTCGTAACCCTTTCAACAAAATTCGGTCTACCCTACCTCCTGGTTCAGGATACACTCAGGCCGGAACATCTTCCTAAGTATGAGATAACCGACGCAGGCCACTTTCTCATGATGAGGAGCTACGACAATGAATCAGGGCCAGAGGCAACTACGATCCAGGAGCTGACTCGAAAGATCTCCCTTTTTATTACTCCAGATCGTCTTGTTTCAATCCATCGAGTCCATTTCGAATACCTCGGAAAAGTGAGCGAACGGATTCGCAAGTCGGATGTTCCGAAGACGCTTCAGGGCCTGATTCACCAAATTGTCCTCGCTGTTATCCGCAGCTACGAGGAACCCATCGTCCGACTCCAGGATACGTTTGACGAGTTCGAGGAGGACGTTCTCGCGCGCAAATGCGAGACCCTTAATACCGCTCGTATTTACCACTTCCGCCGACAGCTCTTCGTTTTAAAGCGGATACTAAAGCAAACTAACGATGTACTCTACCGCTCCAAGGACCTGTGGGAGGAATATCCCTCGATGCTCCAAGATCTGAAAGAAAACCTTGATCAAGTCTACTTCCGGCTCGACGAAATCTCAGATAACTTCGAGCACCTCTTTCAGCTCCACATCTCCCTCAACGATCAGCGCGCCAACGAGGTGATGAAGACACTCACAGTGTTCTCAAGCATCCTGCTTCCTCTCAATTTCATTGCCTCCTTCTACGGCATGAACTTCGAGCACATCCCTGGCCTCCATTCCGTGCACGCCCTCATCTGGGTGGTAGTGGTCATGATCCTAATAAGTGTCTCTGCGTTCTGGTTTTTTCAAAGGAAAGGCTGGTTTAATCGGGGCGAATAATTATAAAAAACAAGGACAAGCCGCCAAGACGGTTAACTTTCCCGGGAGAACCGACGTAGAATATCGAGAAATTCAGCCTTACAAAGGATTTTAAGATGTTAGACTCAATAGTCAGCTCCGGGTTGGTTCCCGATTTTCTTCTTCGGTCCGGAATCCGCCGCCTCCTTAAGGACCGCATCAGGGAGATCACGCCTTCTGCACCTCAGTCACTTGAGGATGTTAAGCGAAAGTTCATTGAGATGATGAAGACTTCGCCCCTTGCCGTTCAGACGCGAGACGCAAATGAGCAACACTACGAAGTTCCGACAGAATTCTACCTCTACGCCCTTGGACCGAATCTCAAATACTCCTGCGCATACTTTGGTCCGGGCGATACGCTGGAAGCGGCCGAACTGAAGATGCTGGAGAGAACCGTATCTATGGCCCGGATTAAACCGGGAGACCGGGTACTCGAACTCGGTTGCGGCTGGGGATCTCTCACTCTTTTTATGGCAAAGAAGTTCCCAGACTGCCAGATCACGGCGGTCTCTAACTCCGCAACACAGAAAGAATTCATTGACCGGAGGGCCAGCGAGCGAGGTCTTGGGAACGTCCGGATCATCACTGCCGACATGAACGCCTTCGCTATCGATGAGACCTTCGATCGGGTCGTCTCAGTAGAGATGTTCGAACACATGCGAAACTACGACCAGCTCTTAGGGAAAATAGCCGGCTGGCTAGCACCGAAAGGGACACTCTTTGTTCACATTTTCGTCCACCGCTCTACACCTTACCTCTTCGAGGTCAAAAATGAGAGTGACTGGATGAGTAAGTATTTTTTCTCAGGCGGCATGATGCCGTCTGATGATATTTTCACCTACTTCCAGGAAAAGTTCTCTCTGGTCGAGCACGTGCGCTACAATGGCACCCACTACGCCCAGACTTCCGAGGAGTGGCTCAAGAATACCGACCGAAATAAACAGAAGATCCTCGAGATCTTCGCCAAGCACTACGGCCCCAAAGAGGCCGGGAAGTGGCTTGAGTACTGGCGTATCTTCTTCATGTCCTGCGCTGAACTCTGGAATTACGACGCTGGCCGCGAATGGTTTGTTTCACATTACCTCTTGGAGAAGAAGTAAATGAAGAAGGTCGCGATCGTCGGAACCGGAATGGCGGGCATGAGTGCTGCCTACTTTCTCCGGAACCACTTCGACCTGACACTCTTTGAGAAGAATAGCTATATTGGGGGGCATACCAATACGGTGTACGTGGAAGAAGAGGGCGCTCAAAAGCCGATCGACTCCGGCTTCATCGTCTTCAACGAGGAGACTTACCCCAATATGGTTAAACTCTTCCGCGAGCTCGAGGTCCCCTACTACGATAGTGACATGAGTTTCAGTGTCCTCGAGTCAGCAACGGGCCTGGAGTACAATGGCTCAAGTTTCTGGGAAGGGCTCTTTGCTCAGAAGAGAAATCTGCTTAGTCCACGCTACTGGAGGATGATTCTCGACATCCGTCGGCTGTGTAAGCTCGCCCCCACCCTGGTCAATGATCCTCGCTATGACGCCCTGACAGTTGGCGACCTCGTTGCAACCGAAGGCTATTGCCAGGAGTTTCTCGACCACTTCCTCATACCGATGAGTTCGGCGGTGTGGTCGACGCCGACAGACAAGATGCTGGACTTCCCGGCAAAAACTCTCATCCGCTTTTTCTTAAACCATGGCTTCCTGGGTTTAGATACTCAGCACCAATGGAAAACCGTTGAGCAGGGATCAGAGACCTACAAAAAGAAAATTATCGCGAGCTTCAAAGACAGAATTCGGATCAGTTCTGGCGTGCGCTCAGTTAAGACAAATGGTGATCAGGTGGAACTCACGACAGTCACCGGCGAAATTCTCCACTTTGATCACGTGATCTTTGCCTCCCATGCAGACGAAACGCTCGCGATGATTAAAGATCCGACACCGCAGCAAAAGGAGCTTCTTTCTCCCTTTAGGTACCAGGATAACATCGCCGTTCTGCACACCGATGAAACTGTCATGCCCCGGCTTCGGAAGAACTGGGCGTCATGGAACTTCGTCTACCGGGATGGAGACTCCTTCACAGTCTACTACATGAATCGGCTCCAGAAAATTTCTGACCGAGTCAGTTATTTTATCAATATCAACGGCGAGCAGTTCGTCGACCCTCGAAAGGTCCTACGACGGATCGTTTACCAGCACCCTGTCTTTGATCGGGCAGCAGTGAGTGCTCAGGCAAGGCTCCCGGAGCTTAATCGAGGCGCCCCAAAGCTTTACTTCTGCGGGAGCTACTTCCGTTATGGCTTCCACGAGGATGCGCTTCTCTCGAGTGTGAACCTTTGTGAAGAGATTCTTGGAAGGAAGGTACTCCCGTGAATTCAGAATTCTATATTTCTTTCGTCCGTCACATCCGCTACTTTCCCCGGCGCTATGAGTTTGACTACAACTTCTTCTGGGCGAAGTTTGATCTCAATGAGCTCGACGAGCTCCATACTCGCACCACTTTCTTCTCTCGCAATCGGTTCAACCTCCTTTCATTTTACGACAACGATCACTTCAACCTTGGCTTTTCGACCACACGAGAGAACGTGGAAGCGTTCCTCCGAGAAAATGGGGTCACTGCCGATGTAACGAACGTCGAGCTTGTGACAAATCCGCGAGTTCTCGGTTATACCTTTAACCCGGTTTCTTTTTTCTTTATTGAGACAACAACTGCACCCTACCTTGTGATCGAGATTGGCAATACATTTAAGGAATGCAAACCCTACTTCGTCGCCACTGAATGCCTATCGGCCGGAACCTGGATTTTCACCACACCTAAAAACTTCTACGTTTCACCTTATACTTCGGTAGAGAACACCATGACGTTTCGAGTTCGCCGGGATAACCGGGGCCTCGTGATCTCGATCGACGACTTTGATAAGAAAGGAAATCTAGAAGTACGGGCGGTTTTCTCTGGCAAGAGCCGTGCATGGAGCACAGAGAACGTTCTGAAGCTCTTCTTCTCCTACCCACTCATCACACTGAGGATCATTTGGGCGATCCATTACCATGCACTGAAACTCTTTATGATGAAGGTTCCGCACCGGAAAAAAACTCAGGATTCAGAACTCCAGACGGGTGTTTTCGTTTGGAGTAAGCGTACTTTTCGGCGCAAGTCCTAGGGTTTCGTGAACGGAATGAAACGCGGGACGGCTGCAGCGTAGGCCCTATAGTCCTCTCTAGTGAGATACTTTTCCTCCAGAGGAGGAACACCAGTAACCTTGAGGATCAAAAAGTTAATCGCTAGTGGACCGAGGATACTCCAGGCCGTGGCAGGCGAAAAGCACAGAAAATAAATCCCATACCAGAGCATGACTTCACCGAAGTAGTTAGGGAATCGGCAGAGTTTCCATGGGCCCGTTGTACAAATCTGGCCTCTGTTCTGGGGTTGTGACTTCCACCGGTTGAGGTGGCCATCCGACCATACCTCCAGACCAAATCCCAGTGTAAAAATGAAGAGGCCTGCCCAGTTGAGAATGGAAATCTCTTTGGCTTCAACTGTCATGCCAGAGGTTGCAGGGAGGGAGACAACCAGCATCAAGATGCCCTGAAAAAGGAAAACCTTAAGGTAGGCCTGGAAGTTGGCCCGTGGTGCCCAGAGCTGACGAAATTTCGTGTAACGTGGATCCTCGCCTTTGCCCTTGCTGCGCGCAAAAATGTAGAGTGCTAAGCGCAGTCCCCAGCAGGTAATGGCCAGAAGCACCACGGCGTTTCGGATCGAGAGCGGATAGTGGACGTAGGCGACGAGAGTCGCCAGCGCAATGCCAAGGCCCCAACCGATGTCGATGACGGAGAAATTTTTTCTAACCAGTGCGATCAGGAAAAAGATGTGAACGAAGAGGAGAACGGTTATAGTAAGGCTTAGGATCATCGAACACTCCAAGGTAAGGACCGCATGAAGATTATACTCCTCTTAGGCCTCTTATTGTCAGCAACCACGTGGGGACAAAGTATGAACAACCTCGGGAATAAAGACAAGACACTCTACTTCTTTCAGAAGCTCACCAAAGACACGCTGCCGTTGATTGAAGAGTTCTACGACGCCAACGTCGAATTCCATGACCCAGTTGGGACCATTCGGGGAGCAAAAAAAATTACTGCCTACTATGAAGGCATGTATAAAAACGTAAAGTCGATCCGTTTCGATTTTTCCAGTTTCGTTGAAAACGGAGATGACCTCGTGGGAATTTGGAAAATGACGCTCGAGACCGATAAACTCAATGGCGGAAAACCCATCGTCGTCGACGGCACATCAGTCATCAAGTTTAAAAATGGCAAAGCGGTTTATCACCGCGACTACTTCGACATGGGAGCTTTTGTGTATGAGCACATTCCGGTGCTTGGGTTTCTGGTGAGAACTGTTAAAGATCGTTTTAAAGTCGAGGAATGAACCGAATCCAACGCCTCATTGAGCTCGTGAGGCCATCCTATAAAACGACAGATCCGGCCCACGATTGGGCCCACATCGGTCGCGTCGCCGCCACTGCTCGGAAACTTGCCGAGAATACGCCGGCGCATCTTGAGTGCGTGCTGGCCGCCGTCTATGGCCATGACCTCGTAAACCTGGCCAAGGATCATCCGGATCGGAAAAATGCCTCTGTCATGAGTGCAGACGCGGTTGAGCCCCTCCTTCGGGAAGCAGGCTTCGTGGACCAAGAGATCTCCGTTATTCGAACAGCGATCATTGAGCATAGCTTTTCCAGAGGAGCAAGGCCCTCCTGCCTGGAGTCCGCCATCGTCCAGGACGCAGATCGCCTCGACGCCATCGGTGCCATCGGAGTTCTTCGTTGTGCGGCGGTCAATGCTAAGCTTGGGTCCTCATTCTACGAACCCTTCGATCCGCTGGCCAAGGAGCGCGAGCTTGATGACCGCAGCTATATGGTCGATCATTACTTCGTGAAACTCTTCAAGCTGCCTGAACTCATGAATACGGATGCAGGCCGAGAGCTTGCTCATCGCCGGGTGAAGTCAATGGAAGCTTTTCTTGAAACCCTCGTCTCTGAAATCCGAGGAAAGGATTAGCTATGTGGATCATCAATTCCCGCTACGGCGCATCTGACTTCTTTGAAACTCTAGAGCGCGAGCTAGACTCACTTATCACCGGGGAACCGAACCTTGTCGCCAACCTCGCTAACATTTCTTCTTGGATTTACCACGCTCTGCCGGACCTGAATTGGAGCGGCTTCTATCTTTGGAGTGAAGCGGATGGCGAGCTTGTGCTGGGTCCCTTCCAGGGAATGCCGGCATGCCTAAGG
The DNA here is from genome assembly GCA_027487685.1 of Pseudomonadota bacterium. Lineage (GTDB taxonomy): Bacteria > Bdellovibrionota > Bacteriovoracia > Bacteriovoracales > Bacteriovoracaceae > Peredibacter. The sequence goes on from JAIYDC010000019.1 coordinate 68,979, forward strand.
ATCCGGCCTGAGCGGGGCGTGTGCGGTCGGTCGTACACCACGGGAGAGACTGTCAGAGTGGATGACGTGCATGCGTTTCCAGGCCACATCGCCTGCGACGCCGCGTCTCGCTCGGAGCTGGTGATTCCACTTAAGCAAGGTTCAGTGGTGAAGGCGATCCTTGATCTCGACTCGCCGACTCCCGGCAGATTCTCCGAACGTGATGCGGACGAGCTGACGAAGATCGTCGAGCGCCTGGCTAGGCGGCTCTTTCCGTCGGCGTAACTACCACTAGTTTTTCTCGGTCTTCTTTCCGGAAAAAATTATAGTAGAGAATGATCGCCAAGGCATAGAAGCTGCCAGCGACGTAGAATGTCGGCCCGAAGGAGTAGGCTTCAATCATATAGCCCCCCAGCCGTGTGCTGGTGGTATAGACCAGGTGGTAGAAGAACAGAATCGTCGCAGACGCAAAGACGCATTCCTTCTCTCGGACGTGCTCCATTTCAAACATACTGGTGATGGGACTGGACATGTTCATCAGCATTCCCCGCATGAAGAAGCAACTGAGCACAAGAGTTACGTTACCGGTTAGTCCCATGGCCACCATGAATGGGACTGAGAGCAGTCCCGTGGTGACGATGAACTTTAGCGGCGTAGTCCTTCGGACGAGTGCCGGCGTAATAAAAATCCCGAGAAAGATACAGAACTGAAGGAGTGCGTAGGCGACACCAATCATCTCAGTGGAGAGCCGGAACTTTTCTTTGAGATAAAGATTCATAAAGGGAACGATGAGGCCTCCGCCGAAGGCGAGACAGAGCTTTGGCAGGATAAGCTTGGCCAGGGTGTTCCATTCTTTTTCCCTCAGCCCTTCGAAGATTCGTTTCTTAACTCTAGGGATGGGAACACGCTCAATCCGGAGAAAAATGAGATTGGAGGCAAAGACGGTTCCGAGAGCGAGGATGATCGAGGCGCGATAGACATCCATGCGCAGAAGGGACGGCATGAGGGTGTGAATCACTTCCGGTAGGTAGCCTCCGATAAGGTACCCCACGAGATGAGCGATAATGTTCATGGACGAATTCAGAGTGAAGAGGTGGACTCGCTCCTCGGAACTGGAATTTCGCAGGTAGAACGGCGAGACAGAGATATTAAAGAGTGCCTGGAACATGCTCGCGAGGAGTCCAAACGCAAAGAGGGAACCCTCTTCGACGTTAGTCACCTGGAGCGTGTAGAACAGGGCCGACAGGAAGAGGCCCGTAATGACCAAGGGCTTCACGTGAAACTTATCGATGATCAACGCCGCAGGAATCGCCATAAGCGAAATTCCTAGGGATGTAGTGGAGATGAGGCCTCCGATGACAGATTCACCGAAGCCAAGCTCCTTCAGGTAAAGGTTAAAGAGAAGGCCATAGATGGACATCCCCATGCCCTGAATCGCGTTACCGATGAGGAAGAGTTTTACGTTGGAAGAGAACTGGCAGAAATGGGAGTGGTAGGAGCGAACCATGAATACCATCTTAGCTTTTCCCCGGATTGATTCCTACGTGGGAAAAAAAATTTTAGCGCAGTGTAAGGCGATTTTGTTTGATAGGTCAAACAGCACGGAGATATTATTCCTGAGAATAATAAAAGGGGTTCCCTATGAAGTGTCTAGTAATCGGCATGTTTGCGCTCATGGCTTCGGCGTCAGCGTTCGCAGATTTTGTTTACATGAAAGAGGATGCCACCTCAAAGTCGGTGGTTTTACGAAGTGATGATCAGTCCGTTCGCACCCTCAATGACGGCGGGCCTGGAGTATGGGCCCTCTATCCAGACGTCTCTGCCGACGGCAATGAAGTCGTCTTCAGCGAAGGCGCAGGTCAGGGTGATCTCCATCTCACGTATAAGGATCTTAGGAAAAACCTGACTCAAAGATTCAAGCTTCCTCAGAAGGGAATGCTTCTCCATTCAAAGTTCTCCAAGAACGGAAAGTGGATATTCTACTCTGCTCCGGGCCCTCAAGGTAAAAACGTCATCTGGTTCTTCGACCGCATGGCCACCGTCGAGGCCCAAGGAACTCACCTCTTTGACTTCTCGCTTGAGAATGCGACTATGCTCTCTGACGAAGAGGCTTACTTCCCTCGCCCATCATCGGATGGAAACTTCGTGGTCTACCAACGAAACAGCGGGGGTAAAAAAGAAATCGTACTCTTCGACCGAATTGAAGGTAAGAAGCGAGTGCTCGCTGAGGGTATGTCTCCAGCACTCTCTTTTGATGAACGCCAGATCGCCTACACCGCTAAGGCCGACGGCAACTGGAACGTTTATATAATCGATCGCGTGAGCGGTGCCGTTCGCCAATTGACGAGAGATCCGCGGGATGAGCTAGCACCAACGTTTCGGCCTGATGGAACTCTAGTTTTTGCGTCTAATCGGGAAGGCCAGTTTCAACTCTTCCGATTGCATGAGGAGAAGTGGGAGAAGCTCATCACTGAAGCTAACGCTGATATCTATTCACCGCAGTTCTCAGGTGAGACTGGATATCAACAGAAACTTCGCGCTCCCTTCATCGGAACCGCACGTTCATCTTTTGGGACCGTCGCCCATGAAGGGAAGATCTACATGGCCGGAGGTCATATGGGTGCGGAGCATACGTATCCACCGGAATCGTTCTCAGACGCCTTCATGGTGTACGACGTCGCTAGCGATGCCTGGAGAGAGCTGGCACCGAGACCTCGGAAGGCCCATGGCTTTCAAATCGCGGCATTCGGTAACTACGTCTACGCTTTCGGTGGATTCGCTTATTCCGCGGACCATAAGCCGCGTTGGAAATCTCTCGTTGAAATTGACCGGTACGACATCCGTACTAATACTTGGGAAACGATCGGAGCACTCGCTGAGCCACGCTCGTCGAACGCGGCGGTGATGATTGATGGGAAGGTTTACTTAGTTGGTGGCTGGAATAGCACGCCGAAGTTTGACAACGATGCAGACGGAAAGTTTCACGACACGATCGAGGTCTTCGATCTGGCGACCGAAAAAGTGGGCCTTGCCTCGTTTCGGATTCCACTCCCGCTCCGCCGCGCCTTCACCGGGATCGAGCATGACGGAAAGATCCTTCTTATCGGTGGCCTAGGCGAAGGAGCGTCGCACTTCGAGCTCTTAAACCGAGTGACTGAGATTAACCCACGAACCGGGGAGACTCGTGAACTAACTCCATTGCCGTTTGCGACCTTTGCGCCGGCGGCGGAAATCCTAAAGGGTGAGCTCCTGGTGTTCGGAGGCATGTTTAAGACTGGGGCATGGGACTATGAATATGTCTCGCATGTCTATGGCATGAGTTTGAACGATAAGGTTTGGCGTCATACGGGAAGGTCTCTTAAGGAGACCAAAGGGTTTTCGCAGGTGTTCCATGTGACACCGGAGACGCTCGGGATTCTCGGAGGACACCACTATTCTCAGGGGATGGATACTCCGGTGAGGACATTTGAGACGATTGAGCGCTAGGGAAGTTAAGGTTTGAAAACACTATTGTGACGAGGAAACCCCGCTTGAATCGAGGTTTCCTGTTTTGAGTGAAACTCTTAGGCATCGACGGCCCGAGAAGCTCCACTCTGACCTGGCCGAGGACGACCGTTACCATCATTCTCTCGTTTTGGATCAACTCCGCGGGGGCTGTTATTTATTGGGGCATCGAAGCTCGCCGGCAATGCTGAAGGATCTACACCCATCAAAAATGTATTTTGTATTCTCGTATCAGAATAACAATAATGGGTGAATCTAGAATCCC